>JAJZFA010000062.1 GCA_021805565.1 Pseudomonadota bacterium | reverse complement strand
GCGCCCGGCGGCGGACTTGCGCGCCTCGGCCGTCTTGCGCTGGCCTGCTTGTTCGAGGGCCGCGCGCAACCTGTCGCGGAAGCTGTCCCAAGGGACCAGGCGGTTGATCGCCACGAGCGGATCGGGCTTGGCGTCGAGGCTGTCGTAGCGGCGGCCGAGGTCGAAGAAGCCAGGCTGGTGCATCGCGAATCCCATCAGGCGCGGAGGGTGGTTGCTTTATTGAATCGAGGTTCGCGGCGGTTGGGAAGAGGGATTTTTAGAGGTTCCCTTGGATTGAAACTACCATGACGGGCAATTTGCCCGCCGCAGCCATGCCGCCTGTGCTGGGTGGCCTTGTCGTGACCCCATCCGCTGCCATTAAGCGCGAAAAATAGGATATTTCGAGATTCCCTCAAGAGATTTTCCTGAAAGCCGACGGGTCACCGTCCGAGGCGCGGGGTGGGATCGGAGCGTGGCCGAGCTACTATAATGACGAACGACCTCATCGGACGCACGGATACCAGACGCCGCGCGAGGTTTTCACCGGCATGACCCATGGATATGTGGACAACGCAAGCACGTTGACCACATCTTCATAGGCCCAACAACCGCAAGAAAAGGCCTTCATCGAATCAAATATTAAGGTAAGTATAAGATCAGTAATTCCTGAGCGGGTAGGGGATCGTGAAATGGGTCGGAGGCTCTCTTAAGTTAGTCCGATTTCTGTCCAGCCAATGGGGTCCACCTCACTCATCGCCGGCAACGTCCTATGCGCATGTGTAGCAGCAGGCGATGAACGGTAGCTTTGCGACAGCAGGTTAGGAGCCGATGAAGAACATCGTCCGGATCGTTCCGGTTGTGGGCTAAATGGCCAACCCACCATGCACATGCCCCACTTGCTCACCCGCCGAGATGATGCTCCTTTGACACCCTCTGGGGAAACACAAGGAACCGCCGATGTCCACCTTCCGAGCCGCGACCCGCGCCTGGCTGGAGGACAACTGCCCGCCCGCTATGCGCACCCGCATGCCGGACTCCGAACAGGTCGCCGGCGGCAAACGCGCCGAATACGTACGCCCCGAACAAAAACAATGGCTGGACCGCATGGCCGCCAAGGGCTGGACCGCCCCGACATGGCCCACCCAATACGGCGGCGGCGGCCTGTCCAACGACGAAGCCCTGATCCTGGAAGAGGAAATGCAGGACCTCGGCTGCCGTCCGCCCCTGCGCGGCATGGGCCTGTCCATGCTCGGCCCTGTCCTGTTGGAATACGGGACGGAAGAACAGCGCCGCACCCACATACCGCCCATCGTCCGCGGCGAGATTCGCTGGTGCCAGGGCTATTCCGAACCCGAAGCCGGTTCCGATCTTGCCAGCCTGCGCACCCGGGCGGTGTTGCAAGGCGAACATTTCCTGGTCAATGGCCACAAAATCTGGACCTCCAACGCGCATCATTCCGACTGGATCTTCTGCCTCGTCCGCACCGACCCGGCCGCGAAAAAGCACGAAGGCATCAGCTTCCTGCTGATCGACATGGACGATCCGGGCGTCCGCCCGCGCCCCATCCGCCTGATCAGCGGCGCGTCGGTCTTCTGCGAAACATTCCTGGAAAACGTCCGCGTGCCCGCCGGCAATCTGGTCGGCCCGCTCAACAAGGGCTGGACCATCGCCAAACGCTTGCTGGAACACGAACGCAAAGGCATTGGCGGCATCGGATCCCGTGCCGCCGCGAAATTCGAGGCCGCCATCGAGGATGTCGCGAAACACTTCGCCGGAGAAACGGACGGGAAAATCGCCGACCCCGTGCTACGCGATCGCATCGCCGCCTACAGCATGGACCTGCACGCCTTCCAACTGACCCGCCGCAGGGCCGCCGAGGAAGCCGAATCCGGCGCCCCGCCAGGCCCGTTATCGGCAATGTTCAAGCTTCAGGGCACCGAACTCAACAAGCGCCGCTATGAAATGCTGCTGGAGGCCGAGGGCTTTCAGGGACTTGGCTGGGAGGGCGACGGTTTCACCGAGGACGAACTGCGCTTCACCCGCGAATGGCTGCGCTCCAAAGCTAACACCATCGAGGGCGGAACGTCCGAGGTTCAGCTCAATATTATTGCCAAGCGCGTGCTTGGCCTGCCGGATTAAGCCCATGCCCCTGATCCTGTCCGAAGAAGCCCGAATGGTGCGCGAAACCGCGCTGGATTTCTTTCGCGAACGCAGCCCGGTGACCGCGTTGCGGAAACTACGCGACGATAGCGACCCCGTTGGGTTTTCCCGCGATCTGTGGCGCCAGATGGCAGAACTGGGCTGGACCGGTTTCCTGGTTGCCGAGGACGACGGCGGATCGGCTTTCGGCATGACCGGCCTTGCGCAGGTCATGGAGGCCGCCGGCCGCACGCTGGCCGCTTCCCCGCTGCTTTCGACCGCACTGATCGGCGCGTCGATGCTGTCGCTGGGCGGCACCGCCGGTCAAAAAGCCGAGTACCTGCCGTCCTTGCTGGCCGGAGAGCATATCTTCGCCCTTGCGCTGGAGGAAACCGCCCGCCACGCGCCCGCCCGGATCGAACTGAAGGCCGGACGGGACGGAACGGGTTACCGCCTGAACGGGCAGAAGACCTTCGTGCTGGACGGTCACATCGCCGACACGCTGATCGTTGCCGCCGAAACGGACTCCGGCACGACCCTGTTCCTGATTCCGGCCGAAGCCACAAGCCGGACGCGGTTGACCATGGTTGACAGCCGCAATGCGGCCCTTATCCGTTTCGATAACGTCGCGGTGGGTTCCAGTGCCGTGCTGGGTCGCGCCGGCCAGGGCGCCGCGATCCTGGAACCGGTCCTGGACCGCGCCCGAGCCGGATTGGCCGCCGAAATGCTGGGCAGTGCGCAGGAATCCTTCGATCGCACCGTTCAGTATTTGAAAGACCGCAAACAGTTCGGCGTCGCCATCGGCAGCTTCCAGGCGCTGAAACACCGGGCCGCACAGATGTTCTGCGAAGTGGAGATAACCCGCTCCGCTGTCCTGGCGGCCGTGTCCGCGCTGGACGGCAACACAAACGACGCCGCGGCCCTGGTCGCGCTGGCCAAGGCCAAGGCGAACGAAACGCTGTTTCTCTGCGGGAACGAGGGCGTGCAGATGCACGGTGGCATCGGTATGACGGATGAGCACGAGATCGGCTTTTTCATGAAGCGCGCGCGCGCCGCGCAGGCTGCGTTCGGAGATTCCCGGTTCTGCCGCGATCGTTACGCCCATTTAATGGGGTACTGAAACCCGTCGGACAAATCTAGACTTTAGGGCACTGAGTCGCTCATAGCGCCGGATCGGCCCATATAAGCGCGATCCGGGCATCGGCCGTTGCGAAGTGCCAGTCCGTCCTGGTTTCATTGCGATTTCATTATTTTTCCCACGCTCTGTCCTCGGCGATGAGCGTTTGCTTGTTCGCTATACAGCCAGATCCTGGTGCCGCCGGCGCGCTCGGCGATGCTCTGTTCCACTCCGTTGTCCTCCAGCGTCCACCGAGCACGCACGGGTTGTTTGCTTTCCGCTTGGCGGATCTAGCCCCTTGGGGCATGGTCGCTATACCCTGTGGAATATTACGATGGACCAGGGCCGGCGCGAGTCGTTATATCCAATTTGAACTAACGAAAAGCACAGGGCGATCCAATGAGCGGAGCAGGACACTCGATCGCGATCAAAACCCCGCTGCTGGCGCGGCCTTTCGATCTCCGCACGATTCCGCCCGCGCTGGTCCAGCGCCCCGCCGCGCCACGCCGCACTAAGATATGGGAATTCAACACCAACCTGCACTGCTCGATCATCGGCACCTGCCTGTCGGCACCGGACCTGAGGCAAATACTGAAAAAGGCCGGCCTGCCGGTCCACGGCCGTACCGATCACGAATTGCATGGCATGGCCGTCACCGTGGCGGGGCGGCACGACGATACCGCCAGGCAACTCAACAAGGCGCTCGATCATCGCCATAAGCTGGCGGTCAACCGGTTCGCCCGGGCCGCCGACGCGGCCGGCGTTCAGGTGCTATGGCAGGAGTCCGCGCGCCGCGGCGACATTCCCGGCGCCTATTGGGCGACGCTGACCCATCCGCACACCAACCAGACGATCGTCCGGGATGCGTTCGGGGACGTGCATATGTTGTCCCACCTTATCGGATCGGCCAACCGGGCGGACATAAGGCGTCTCTGTCAACTTGAAACTGACAAAGCGGACCTGGAATCCAGGCTCGAGCGCCAGCAACACGCCTTGCACCGGGCGGTTGCCGATCGCGATACCCAGATCCAGGCGTTGCGGCAGACGCTGGCCGACAAGATTGTCTCCGATGCCTCCGCCGTCCTTCCCACTGACAACACCCCTCTGTTCGGTCTTGTCGCCGACCGGGAAAAGCGCCTCGCCGCCGAATCCAGGCCCCGAACCACGCTGGACAGCCGGCTGAAAGCGATGCAGGCGGATCGCGATGCCGAACGGGCGGCACGCATCGCGGCCGAAGCGGCCTGCGATGCCATGCGCCACGAACTGCGCGCGGCCGAAGAGGCGCTGGGTGTGGCACCGTCCGACACGCCGCCGATGCGTTTGGACGGCCTAACGTTACTGTATGTCGGTGGCCGCCCCAATCAGGTCGCCCCGATGCGTGCGGCGACACAAGGTCTGGGCGCGGCATTCCTGCATCACGACGGCGGCATGGAGCATCGGCCCAGCCTGCTGGCAGGGCTGATGAGCCAATCCGATATCGCCTTGTTTCCAGTCGATTGCATCAGCCACGAAGCCGCGAACGCGGTCAAATCGTTGTCCCGCCAGGCCGGCAAGCGGTTCATTCCGTTGCGCTCTGCCAGCGTCACCGCGCTGCTAGCCGCCCTCCGATCGCTGACTGTCGCCGCCTGACTGTTGCCGCTGCCTGTTCACGGCTATAGCGATCTCATGACGACATTAACGCCGGAAGAATGGGAAACCGTCTGGCTGACCCTGGCAGTCGCCGCGCGCGCGATCGGCTTCGGGCTGCCTGTCGCTATCCTGACCGCGTGGATCCTCGCGCGCTGCCGCTTTCCGGGTCGGGGGCTGCTGAATGCGGTGGTCCATCTGCCGATGGTGCTGCCCCCGGTTGTCACCGGCTGGCTGCTGCTGATCGTTTTCGGTATCCGCGGACCGATCGGCGTGCTGCTTCACGATTGGTTCGGCATCCGCCTGGTGTTCACCACCGCTGGCGCCAGTCTCGCCTGCGCGGTCATGACATTCCCGATCATGGTGCGTGCCGTCCGGCTGTCGCTGGATGCAATCGACGGCGGCCTGGAACAGGCGGCGCGAACCCTGGGCGCGGGCTGGCTGGACCGCCTGTTCACCGTCACCTTGCCGCTCGCATCGCCCGGTATTCTGGCGGCCGCCATTGTCGGCTATGCGACCTGCCTGGGCGAATTCGGCGCCGTCATCACCTTCGCTGCCAACATCCCCGGGCAGACGCAAACCCTGCCGCTGGCAATTTACAGCGCATTGCAGGTCCCCGGCGGCGAGGCCAAGGCCGCCGGACTGTCGATGATTTCGCTGACCCTGGCACTGACCGGACTGCTGCTATCGGAATGGTTCGGCAAGCGACTGAACACAGCGCTCGGGCGATGAGTGTCTCCGTCGCGATACGCCATCGCTTTCCATCGTTCCAGTTGGATATCGCGTTCGATGTTCCGTCGCCCGGCGTCACCGTTCTGTTCGGCCCGTCCGGGTCTGGAAAATCCACCATCGTCAGCGTCGCCTCGGGCCTGTTGCGGCCCGATAGCTGTCGTATCGCGGTCGATAATGCGGTGCTGGCCGACATCGGCGCCGGCATCTGGTTACCGCCGGAGCGCCGGCGGGCAGGGGTGGTGTTTCAGGATTCGCGGTTGTTTCCGCATATGCGGGTGGCCGCCAACCTGCGTTATGGCATGCGGCGTGTGCCCCCCGGCGCGATCGGCTTCGGCGATGTCGTGGACCTGCTGGGCCTATCCGGCCTGCTGGACCGGCGTCCGTACACCTTGTCCGGAGGCGAACGGCAGCGCGTGGCGATCGGCCGGGCCTTGCTGGCGCAGCCACGCCTGCTGTTGATGGACGAACCGCTGGCCGCCCTGGATTCGGCGCGGAAAGCGGAAATCCTGCCGTATCTGACCGGCTTGAAGACGGCCCTGCGCCTGCCGGTGCTCTATGTCACGCATGCCCTGGATGAGGCGGCCAGACTGGCCGATTCCCTGGTGCTGATCGACGAGGGGCGTGTTACGGCGTTTGGTTCGGTGCAGGACATCGCCGGACGTGCCGATTTGCCGCTGGCACGGCGCGACGATGCCGCCGCGCTGCTGCTGTGCGAAGTGGCGGAACATGACCATCCCCGGGCCTTGACCCGCCTGATGGGCGGCGGCACGGCCCTGTGGGTGCCGTTGCTGAACCTTCCGCCCGGCGCGCAGTGCCGCGTGCGTATCCCAGCGCGCGAGGTCATCCTGGCAAGCCGGACGCCGGAGGGGATCAGCCTTCACAATGTCGTTCCCGGAACAGTCCGGCGCATCGCCGGCGACCCCGACAGTCGATCCGCGATGGTCGAGATCGCCTTACCGGATGGCGCGCTGCTGTCCAGGGTGACACCGGATGCCGTCGTTCGCCTGAACCTGTCGCTGGGTGCCCCGGTGCTGGCGCTGATCAAATCGACTTCGATCGAGGCGATCGGGACGTAGGGACAGCATCGGCCATAGGTGCGTCAGTATGCCGATAGAGCTGCCCTTACCGAACGAGCGCATAACTGAAACAGTCGCGCGGTTCTTGACCCATGCCGGGGTGAACCAGATACCGGCGCAGTAAGCCTTCCCGCACCAGACCGGACTTCTCCATGACCCGAGCGGACCCGACATTTTCTACGTCGCATACCGCGCCGATGCGGAAGATCGCGGGCTGTGCCAAACCCCACCGCACGATCTCGGTCAGCGCCTCTGTCATCAGGCCCTGGCCCCAAAACGCCCGCGCCAGGACATAGCCGAACTCCAGCCGGTGCCGGCCGGCTTGCCGGAGATCGAAACCGCCCCGGATCACACTGTCTTTCCGTCCAACAAGGACATACGTACGCGCACGGTGGGGTGGCGTCGCCAGGCAAGCCCGAATATAAGCCTCGATATCGCCGCGGGTTCGGTGCGGCTGCCAGATCAGGAACCGGGTCACCTCTGGGTTGCGCGAATAGGCGGCAAAGATCGGCCCGGCATCGGCCATTGCGATCGGGCGGAGTGTCAGGCGCGCCGTGCGAAAGGTGGCGGGAAGCATCCGTCCATATGACGCCTTTCGGCCAAGGTATAAAGCTTTCGATGAACGGGCCATTGTTCGCGACGAAGGCAGCCATCCGGACAAGGGCGCACCGTCGGGCCGGTTTTGGTCGCCAGGGTACCGATGCCATGGGACGTCGCTTTACCAAGTCCCGAGCCGGCGACACGATGAACCGCGAACCTTCCAAAACGATCCGTGCGGCGGTCGTTGCCGTCGCCCGCTTCGGTCGGCCCGCGAAGACCCACGGCAGCAGGCGCGCGGGGTCGCTGGCTTCGCCGGTCCGTAACGGCGTCCGAATTGCCTGTCCGGGGAAAGCGCGCCCCGAATTGATTAGTCTTGCGCGGCGCTTTAGCGTAATGGCTCAAGCGTACGGTTTCGCGACCGGCCCCAGTATCGAGTACCCGCCATGAAGGTCCAGCGTATCCTGATCGCGCTCGACGACGACCCGCTGGCGGTCCACGCCGCCGCGGTGGGGTCGGACCTCGCGCAGGCGCTCGGGGCGAAAATCGCCTTCGTCTATGTTATTGAGCCACCGAGCGAAATCGGTGCCGGAACCGGACTTCCACCGGATCAGGCGATCGAGATCGCCAGGGAGGCGGCCCATGACCGTATCGCCGCCGTTCGCCGCGACCCACCAGATCCGGCGCACATCGAATTCATGCCGGCCGGCATCGCCGCCGATGAGATCGTCAAGGCCGCCAGGGAATGGCCGGCCGATATCGTCGTGATCGGCAGCCACGGCCGCGGCGGCCTTCAGCGCGTCGTGCAGGGCAGTGTCGCGGAAGCGGTCATGCGCCGCGCGCCGTGCCCGGTTCTGGTCGTCAAGGCACCGGAAGCGGATGCGCCCGCCAACCCGCCGGCCTGAGCGGCCAAATCAGGTTGCCCGCCGCGTGCGCAGGGCTGCGGCAAGCGTGCCGTCGTCAAGCACATCGAGCGCCCCGCCCATTGGAACGCCCTGACCGACCCGGGTAATCTCGACGCCGGTGGAACGAAGCTGGTCGGTCAGCCAATGGGCGGTCGCGGCACCATCGACGGTGGCACCCAACGCCAGGATCACCTCTGTCACGTCGCCTTCGGCAATCCTGCTCAACAGGCCGCTAACGGCCAGATCTTCGGGACCGATGCCGGACATCGCCGACAGAGTGCCGCCCAGGACGTGATAGAGCCCGCGATGAACGTGGGCCCGTTCCAGCGCCCAGAGATCCCCGACGCCCTCGACGACACAAACGATAGTACGGTCGCGCTGCGGGTCGGCGCAAACCGAACACGGATCCTGGCTGTCGATATTGCCACAATCGGCACAGGGCCGCACCGCGCGGGCCGCATCCGTCAGCGCGGCCGCCAGCGGCAGCATACGCGATTCCGGCTGCTGCAGCATTTTCAACGCGGCCCGGCGGGCGCTGCGCGGCCCCAGGCCGGGCAGTTTCGACAGCAAGCCAATCAGCCGGTCAACCTCGGGACCGCCCATCCGGCCCTACCGTCCGGTTAACGCGAACATCGCATCATTCCGCGCGGGACATCGTTAAAACGGCAGTTTCATGCCCGGCGGAAGCTGCAATCCGCCGGTGGCTTTCTGCATCTCCTCGGCCGAGGCCGCCTCGATCTTCGTTTTCGCGTCGCGATGTGCTGCCAGGATCAGGTCTTCCAGCATCTCGGTTTCGGCCGGATCGACGATCTTGGGATCGATCTTGATCCGCCGCAGGTCGCTTTTGCCGTTCAGGGTCATCTTTACCAACCCGGCGCCTGCCTCTCCGACGATCTCCATCGCCTCCAGCGCGGCATGCATCTCCGCCATTTTGGATTGCATCTGCTGCGCCTGTTTCATCAGGCCGGCAAGGTTTTTCATAGGTCCATCTCCATCGGCTCTTCGTCGAAATAGTCGGCGTCGGGCGGCGCGAACGCCGGGATGTCGGGAACGTCCGGCACCGGCGCCGGCAGTCCGTAAGCGTCCATCGTCTTATCATGCACCGTATCCACGCGCGCGCCCGGAAACGCCGCCAGGATCGCGCGCACCAAGGGGTGATCGGCCGCGGCGGTCTTGCGCGCGGTGTCGGCCGCATTCCCCTGGTCGGCGATGGTCGCCTCCCCGGCCTCCCGCGAAACGGCGATGGTCCAGCGCGTTCCGGTGGCGTCCGACAGCAGCGCCGACAGCCTCGATGAAAGATCGCGCGGCGCGTCGGCAAGCGGGCGCAGTTCGATCACCGGCGGGGCAAATCGCACCAGATGAACCGAATGGAGCAGATGCGCGTGGAGCATCGCCTCTTTCCGGTCCCCCACCCAGGCCACAACGTCGCGGAACGTGCCGAGGCGCGGACCCGGCTGAACCGCCGGTTCGGCGAACATCGCCGGGGCCCCGTTGGCGACAGCCCGCGCGCCCCCTCCGCCACCGGCCGGCATCGATGGGGCAGGACCGCCGGACGTGCCAGCAGCCGAAAGACGCCTGATCAGGTCGGCGGGGGTCGGCATGTCCGACACATGGCACAGTCTGATCAGCACCATTTCGGCCGCCGCCCGGCGGTCGGGCGCGATTTCCACCTCGCCGACGCCCTTCAGCAACATCTGCCACGCCCGGGCCAGCACGGACACGCTCAGCCGATCCGCGAATGCCGCGCCCAGGGTGCGTTCGGCCTCCGGCAAATCCGGGCTGTCGCGCAGCGCGGGGACGGATTTCAGCCGGGTGACGGTGTGCAGTAATTCCAATAAATCCTGCAGCAATGCACCAAGGTCGGCGCCGCGCTCATAGGCCCGGTCGGTAATCGCCAGCGCGGCCGCGGGTTTGCCGCCCATGACGGCGTCCATCAGTTCGAACACCGCCTCGCGATCCGCCAACCCCAGCATCTCGGCAACCGCGGCGCCGGTAATCGTGCCCTCCGCCTGGGCGATCGCCTGATCCAGCATCGACAATCCGTCGCGCACCGACCCGTCGGCGGATCGGGCGATCTGCTCTAGCGCGGCCGGCTCGATCGTCACATTTTCCTTCACCGCGATGCGGCCGAACAAATCCGATAGCTCGGCAACCCGCACCCGCCGCAAATCGAAACGCTGACAGCGCGACAGAACGGTGATCGGCACCTTACGGATTTCGGTCGTCGCAAATACGAATTTGACGTGCGGCGGCGGTTCTTCCAGCGTTTTCAGCAGTGCGTTGAAGGCGTTGCGGCTCAGCATATGAATTTCGTCGATGACGAAAACCTTGGTGCGCGCCTGCATTGGGCGGAAGCGGGTGGCCTCGATCACCTCCCGCATGTCTTCCACGCCCGTCCGGCTGGCGGCGTCCATCTCGACCACGTCGGGGTGCCGGTCGGCCAGGATACCGATGCAGTTGGCGCAAACACCGCACGGGTCCGCCGTTGGGCCGCCGGTGCCATTCGGTCCGATGCAATTCAGTGCTCGGGCAATGATGCGGGCGGTGGTGGTTTTGCCGACGCCGCGCACCCCGGTCAGCATGAAGGCGTGCGCGACCCGGCCAGCGGCGAAGGCGTTGCGCAGGGTGCGCACCATCGTCTCTTGCCCGATCAGGTCGCCGAACGTGGTGGGGCGATATTTCCGCGCCAGCACCCGGTATGGGACCGCAAGCGTCGGCGCAGGCAGCGACACCGCCAGCGAATCGCCGAACAAGCCCGGCCCGTCCGGCAGCGGCGGGGTGTCGTCCTGTTCCGCTGGATCGTCCTGAAACAAGCCGGACATTCGGGGCAATCACCTGATGGCCGGAGCGTGCGGCGAGATGAGAAAAGTGGGAGACCGGCAAACGACCCGAGCGGTGACCCGTTGCGGCTGCTTCCTTCCGGACCTGACCGGGTTGGCGAGGCGCCCGTCCATCGCCGGTCTCCCATTGCCTGCTTACCACGTACCAGGGGGGTGGGGGCAAGACGGCTTGGCGAAACTGCTTCGACCCGCTTGCCGAGACCGTCGCGTGCTGCTGATATCCTGGCAAATAAGCGCGGGAGCGGACGGGGTGGTTCAGGACAGCCGACAGATCGTGATTGCCGGCGCGGGCCATGCCGGCGGGTCCGCCGCCGCGATGCTGCGGCAACTTGGCTGGCAGGGTGCTATCGTGCTGATCGGCGAGGAACCAATCCTGCCCTATCAGCGCCCCCCGTTGTCGAAAGCATGGCTGAAGGGGGAGGCAACGGCCGAAAGCCTGGCGCTGCGGCCACCAGCTTTTTATTCGGATGCGGCGATCGGCCTGCGGCTTGACACGCGGGTCACCTGCATCGACCGGCCGGCCAAGGCGGTCCTGCTGCCCAATGGCGAGGCTGTATCCTACGATTACCTGATTCTGGCGCTGGGTGCGCGGGCAAGGCGACTGTCCTTACCCGGCGCGGACCTGGGCGGCGTGCTGGAATTGCGGACGGCGGTCGATGCCGACCGGCTGAAGGCAGTTCTGCGCCCAGGGGCCCGTCTTGCCGTCGTCGGCGGCGGCTATATCGGCCTCGAAGCCGCCGCATCCGCTCGGGCACTGGGTGCCGAAGTCGTCATTATCGAACGGGAAAGCCGGGTTCTGGCGCGAGTTGCCTGTCCGATCCTGTCGGATTTCTTCCAGGCGTTTCACCGCCGCCAGGGGGTAACGATCGAGGTCGCTGCCCAGGTCGCCGCGCTGGAAGGTCTGGACGGGCGGATAACCGGGGTGCGCCTGGGCGACGGACGGGTGGTTCCATGCGACGCGGCCCTGATCGGCGTCGGCGCGGTGGCGAACGAGGAACTCGCCCGCGACGCCGGCCTGACCTGTGCCAACGGAATCGCCGTGGACCTGTCGGCCCGCACCGATGACCCCGCGATCTTCGCGATCGGCGACTGCACCAGCCGGCCGCTGCCCCTGTACGGCCGGATCGGGCGGCTGGAAAGCGTGCCGAACGCGCTGGAACAGGCCAAGCAAGCCGCGGCATCGATCTGCGGTAAGCCCGCACCCGCGCCGGAGGTGCCGTGGTTCTGGTCCGACCAATACGATCTGCGGCTGCAAATCGCCGGCATGCCGTTCGATACGACGGAAATCGCGGTGCGTGGCGACATAAGCACGGGGACATTCGCGCTGTTCCATTTGACGGCGGATGGCACCGTGCAGGCGGTGGAAGCGGTGAACGCGGCGCCCGAATTCATGGGCGGACGCCGGATCGTCCAGCGGCGCAAACGGCTCACTCGCGTCCAAATAGAAGATGTGTCAATATCGATGCATGAACTCGCGGCCTAATCAAATGCCGGCAATCAGGGAACGCTCAATGCCTAAAATAACATACATCGAACACAACGGATCGGCGCATGCGATCGAGGTGCCCATTGGCAAATCGGTCATGCAAGGCGCGGTCGATAACAATGTTCCAGGCATCGACGCGGATTGCGGAGGCGAATGCGCCTGCGCCACCTGCCACGTCTATATCGACGCCGCATGGCTGGACCGCATCGGCCTGCCGGTTCCCGGATCGCAGGAAGCCAGCATGCTCAGCTTCGCCGCCGTCACCCAGCCGGATTCACGCCTGTCCTGCCAGATTCATGTCACGGACGCGCACGATGGCCTGATCGTCAGGATGCCCGAGGGACAGCACTGAACAACAAATAAAACAGGAGGCTCCGCCTATGAACGCACCGGTCCATTTCGATCCTGCTTCGGATGCCTATACGACACCGCTCAGCCAGATCGATGTCAGCGATCCCAAACTATTCCAGGACGATACCTACTATCCGTATTTCGAGCGTCTGCGCCGCGAGGACCCGGTGCACTACCGCAAGGACGGCAAATACGGGTCGTTCTGGTCGGTGACCAAGTTCAAGGACATCATGACGGTCGAAACGCATCCGGAGATTTATTCCTCGGAAGCGAAACTCGGCGGGATCAGCATCACCGACCGGCCGATGGAGTTTCGCCGGTCCAGCTTTATCTCCATGGATCCGCCGCGCCATGACGATCAGCGCAAGGTGGTCAGCCCGATCGTCGCCCCCGCCAACCTCAACAACATGGCGCCGGTCATCCGCGAACGTGTCTGCAAGGTGCTCGACGGATTGCCGCGTGGCGAAACATTCGACTGGGTGGAGCATGTCTCGATCGAACTGACCACGCTGATGCTGACGACCCTGTTCGATTTTCCCATTGAGGATCGCGGCAAACTGACCTTCTGGTCCGATTGCGCCACCGCGGACGTAAATGCCGGCGGCGTTGTCGATTCCGAGGAAAAGCGGCTGGAATTCTTAACCGAGGCGCTGCGCACCTTCACCGCCATGTGGCATGAACGCGCCGCGAAACCGCCCGGATTCGACCTGATCTCCATGCTGGCGCACAGCGAGGCGACCAAGAATCTGGTCAACGATCCGGCGGAATTCCTGGGTAACCTGACGCTGCTGATCGTCGGCGGCAACGATACCACCCGCAACTCCATGAGCGGCGGACTTTGGGCTTTGTGCAAAAACCCCGCCGAATACCAAAAGCTGCGCGACAACCCCGGTGTCATTCCCGCAATGGTGCCGGAAATCATCCGTTGGCAATCGCCCATCGTGCATATGCGCCGCACCGCGCTGGCCGACACCGAACTCGGCGGCAAGCAGATCAAGGCCGGCGACAAGGTCGTGATGTGGTATATTTCCGGCAACCGCGATGAGGATGCGATCGACAATCCCAACCGGTTCATCGTGGACCGGACCCGGCCCCGGCATCATCTATCTTTCGGTTTCGGCGTGCATCGCTGCGTCGGCAATCGCCTCGCGGAAATGCAACTGATCATTCTGTGGGAAGAGATCATGAAACGCTTTCCCGTCATCGAACTGGTCGAGGAACCGAAGCGCATCTACTCGAACTTCATCCACGGCATCTCTGAGATGAAAGTGCGTATTCCGGCATGATCGAGGCGTTCGGCGCGGATATCCTGCCGGCGGGAATCCGCGCCCGCTTTGTCGATGGCGTGAACGGTTTGCGGCTCCACGTGCTGGAAGCGGGCCAACCCGGTCAGCCCTGCGTGCTGCTGCTGCACGGGTTTCCCGAACTGGCGTATTCCTGGCGCAAAATCATACCCGCCCTGGCCGGGGCTGGGTATTACGTCATCGCCCCCGATCAGCGCGGGTACGGCCGCACCACCGGTTGGGATCCGGATTACGATGGCGATCTGGCATCGTTCGGGATGCTGAACCTCGTCCGCGACGTCATCGGCGTTTTGGCGGCACTCGGCCAGACGCATGTGCAGGCGGTGGTTGGGCACGATTTCGGCGCTTCGGTCGCCGCGTGGTGCGCCGTGCTGCGACCCGATATCTTCCGCTCCGTCACGCTCATGAGCGCGCCGTTCGCCGGCCCGCCGGCCCTGACACCGCCGCCCGCACCGGACGTTCACGCGGCGCTGGCGGCGCTGGACCGCCCCCGCAAGCATTACCAGTGGTATTACTCGACGCGGGAAGCCAACGCCGCCATGACGCGAAGCCGCCAGGGCATGCATGCGTTCCTGCGCGCCTACTACCACCACAAAAGCGCCGATTGGCCCGGTAACCAGCCGTTTCGTCTGGCCGGGGCCACCGCGCCGGAACTGGCCCGGATGCCCACCTATTACATCATGGACCGCGATCGCGGCATGGCGGAAACCGTCGCCGCCGAAATGCCAACCCCCGAGGCGATCGCCGCCTGCGAATGGCTACCCGACGCCGAATTGCGTGTTTACAGCGGCGAATACGAACGCACCGGCTTCCAGGGCGGCCTTCAATGGTATCGCTGCCGCACGCAGGGTGTGGGCAACCGGGAATTGCAGGTCTTCGCCGGCCGCACCATCGATGTGCCCTCGATGTTCATCGCCGGGGCGCGGGATTGGGGTATCTATCAAACCTTCGGCGCCATTGAGCGCATGCAAGCCAGTGCCTGCACGCACATGCTGGGTTGCCATTTGTTAGACAACGCGGGTCACTGGGTGCAGCAGGAAAATCCGGCCGGCGTGATCGCGTTGCTATTGGCGTTTTTGCGGAACGGCGGCACCGATACGCGAAACTGATTCCCCCGGCGTCTATACCGCCGCGGCCAGAACCGCCTCGCAGACGCGATCCACGTCGGCGTCTGTCAGATCGGGATGGATCGGCAGCGCCAGAATCCGCGTTGCCAGATCCTCCGACACGGGCAAGGCGGAACCGTCGTGGTGGGCGCTGTAGGCGGGTTGGCGATGCAGCGGGCGGGGATAGTAGATCGCGGTGGGAACGCCGCGGGCCCGCAACGAGGCTTGCATTCGGTCCCGCGCTGCCTCGTCCGGCAACAAAATGGCGTAAATCGCCCATGCGCTGGTGCTGTCCGGCACCCGTTTCGGCGTGATAACCACGTTCCCCAACCGCTGGTCGTAAACGCGGGCGATCCGCTCTCGGGCGTCCAGTTCCTCCCGGAATACGCCCAGCTTGGCCAGAAGCACAGCCGCCTGGATGGAATCCAGGCGACCGTTCATCCCGGTGCGCAGAACCTCATAGCGTGTCTTGCCCTCGCCGTGGGTGCGCAGGCTGCGATACAGATCGGCCCGATCCGCGCTTTCGGTGAACAGGGCGCCCCCGTCGCCATAGGCCCCCAGCGGCTTGGATGGAAAGAAGCTGGTCGCGGTGGCGTCGGCCTGGGAACCGAGCATCTTGCCATGGAGGGAGCCACCGAAGCTTTGAGCGAGGTCGTCGAGCAGGAACAACTCATTTGCCCGGGCGATTTCGGTCAGGGCCGGCCAGTCGGCGGGCTGGCCGAACAAATCCACGCCGATGATCGCGCGCGGTTTCAGCGTGCCGGCGGTTCGGACGTGTTCGATGCGCTGGGCCAGATGGGCGGGGTCGATCTGGAATGTGCGCGGATCGACATCGACGAAGACCGGGGTGGCACCCAGAAGCAGCGGAACCTCGGCGGTGGCGGTGTAAGTGAAGGCGGGCAGGAAAATGGCGTCGCCGCGGCCGATATCTTCCGCCATCATCGCGATTTGCAACGCGTCGGTGCCGGAGCTGACGCTGACGCAGTGGGCAGCGCCGCAGAAACGCGCCAGTTCGGCTTCCAGTTCCTGGACTTCCGGCCCCAGGATGAACTGGCAGTGGTCCAGCACCGTGTCGAGGCGGCGGCGCAAGTCGGCCGCTATGCGGGCCTGTTGGGCTTTGAGGTCGAGGAACTGGATGGGCGCTGCGGACATATAAGGACCTCGGTCAGGCTCGTATTTCGCCGGCGGTGCCGTCGATGTTGTGTTCGAATTCAGGGATCGACCGCCCCAGCAGCGTCAGCGCCAGTTTGACCTGGCCGCCGCGGCAGGCACTGCCAATTTCCTCGATGGCGCGGGCAACGATGGCTGGGTCGGCGGTGCGCGGAGACGCCATCAGCAGACCGGGATAACCCGTCGGTTCGGGCGGTTCCTTGCCATGAAACAGTTCTTCGTACAATTTTTCGCCCGGACGCAGGCCGGTGAAGCGGATTTCGATATCCTGTTCCGGCTGCAGGCCGGCCAGCCTGATCATCTGGCGCGCGAGATCGACGATCTTCACCGGTTCGCCCATATCCAGCACGAAGATGCCGCCATTCTCGCCCGACGGCAAAGCGGCGCCGTTGACGCCCAGAACGCTGGCTTGCAGCACCAGCCCGACGGCTTCCCGCACCGTCATGAAATACCGCTGCATGTCCGGATGGGTCACGGTCAGCGGGCCGCCGCGCGCGAGTTGGCGCTGAAACAGCGGTACGACGGACCCGGTGCTGCCGAGCACGTTGCCGAAACGGACGGTGATACAGCGCATGCCCTGATGGCTGGCGCGTCCGGCGATATCCAGCGCCTGGCAATACATCTCCGCCAATCGTTTGGACGCGCCCATCACGCTGGTGGGATTGACCGCCTTGTCGGTGGAAATCAGCACCATCGCCAGTGCGCCGGCCGCCCTGGCGGCGTCGGCGACGTGGCGCGTGCCGGCGGCGTTGGTGGCCATGCCTTCCAGCGGATTGGCTTCGACCATTGGGACGTGTTTCAGCGCCGCTGCGTGGAACACCAGTTCGGGGCGGTATTCCTCGAAAATCGCCTTCACCCGGGCTTCGTCGCGGATGTCGGCGATCAGGGTGCGGCGGTTGACCCTGGGGTGGGTCTCGGCAAGTTCCAGATCGATCTGCCACAGAGCATATTCGCCGTTGTCCAGTAGAGTAAGCGTGCCGGGGCCGAACGCGGCGACCTGACGGGCGAGTTCGCTGCCGATGGTGCCGCCGGCGCCCGTGACGATGACCCGCCGGCCCTGGATCAGGCGTGCCATGCCATCGCGATCGAGCGGGACTTGCGGACGGTTGAGCAAATCCTCGATCGCGACGGGGCGGAGTTCGACGGGGCGCGGTTTGTCGGGATCGGCCAGGGCGGTGGGGCGCGGGGCCTGGCGAACCTGAAGCCCGAAATGGTCCGCTTGCGCGACAACCTGGGCGAGGCGGGCGCCGTTCAGTTCCGGCGTGACGAAAACCAAGGTGCCCGGCAGGCGGTCTTCGTTTTGAAGTTGTGTCAGGACGGCGGCGGCGTCGTTGAGCGACCCCAGAATGCGGTGACCCTGAATGCGGCGGCCGGTCTGGCGATCGGACGATGCGAGCAGGCCCTGGATTTGGAACGCCTGCCGCCTGTCCTGGGCCAGCGCCCTGATGAACAGGTCGGCGTCCTCGATACTGCCGACCAGCAGAATGGCGGCGGCGTCCAAGTGGTCGGGCTTGGTCAGCGGCCGACCCCGGCGCCAGCGGTAGAAGGCTCGGGGGGCGCCCAGGATCAACAGCAAGGTCAGGGCATGGATGAAGGGAAAGGCCGAGTTGGGTTGCGGAAGCCCGCTGGCGACGGCGAACAGCGCGGCACCCAGCGCTGCGCTGGCGGCGACGGTCAGGATGTCGCCGATGGCGGCAAACCGCCAGTATTGCAGCGAGAGGCGGAACGGAAGTCCGGCCAGCAGAAGCGTGACGGCGCCGAGCGGCAATGTGTAAAGCGGGTGCCACGCGGGGCCGGCCGGGTCAGCGAGCCAGCGCGCCACCGGGACGGAAAGAGCCGCCAAGCCGCCGTCCAGGGCGACGTTGACGGCGATGCGAAGAAGGGAGCGCGTCGCGGCCATGCGGCGGGGTATAGCGCGGGCGGGGTTGGGGGGATAGGCGGGGCATTGCGGTTGCGGATTTCGGCATTGTCCGTTTCCGCCTAACCAGGCGATTGGAATTGCTCGCGCGCGGTGTCGCTCCGATCCGCCGCGTCGAATGGAGGCGGAACCGTTTCGGCGGGTTTCACCCGATGGGTGCGTCCAGCAGCGTCTTTATCCCGCGTCCGGTTCGCGATCACGCCGGCGCCCGTACTCCCTGCCCATCCACCGGCTTGGTCACCGAACGAAGCAACGCCCGCGTCTCCGCCGTCACTCGCATCGCCCTGTGTCCGGGCATCTGTCGCCCGTTCGCATGCACGACCTTCACCAGCGCGGCATAGCTATCGACCCCCAGCCAACGCATTGCCTCGGAGTGTCCGATCCGGCCAGGCTCCAATTGATCCAACATCTCAGCCAGCGTCATTTTTCGGTTTCCTCAACCATTTCGATTGAATGCGGCTTGTGCGTCCCGGCCGTTCGATCGGGATCGTCGGCGATTTGCGCTGTGCGTTGATAGCGTCCAGCACTTTCGCACCGTCCGGAATGATCCCCTCATCCGCCAGCGCCCGGATCCAGGCCGCCGTGTTCAGCAGATGCACGCGCGGCAACCGGGCGATGCGCGTTTCCAGCACGTCCGGATCCTCGAACAACACGAGCGGCACGAAGGTCGGTGACGCCGCCAATGCCAGTTGCGTGGCGTATTCGTCCACCGCGATCTCGCCCAGGTTTCCGCCTTTCGGTGTCTCGCCCCGCTCCATCTTCGTCCGGAAGCCGAACCCCACCAAGGTCTCGATAATCGCGATCCGGTTTCCCATCCGCGCCAGCCATCCAGCGACCGTACCGTCCGGGTCGTTCGCCGGCTTGGTGATGTCGTATTGGACCTGATCGACAATCTGGATCGGCGCGGTGAACGTCTCAAACAAATCGAGGCGGTCGATCCGCGCGAGCGTGATCACCGGGCTGGCGTCCGGAAGGATGACGGCAACATCCAACAGCTTCCGCCTCATCGCCCCCCGATCAACCTCCCATCGCCAATTTCGGGCCGATATTACCGGAAACAAAAGCCGCATGCTCGGCTTCATACGGACCCGCGATCCGCCGGCGGTCGTCTTCCTGCTGCCCGGCCTGGGCGATGATGCCGCCGGCGGTAACCCCGTGAAGCGAATGCCTGGCGGGACCGGTCTGGATGTCCGCGCCACTGCCCCATCGGCTGGGCGGTTCGCTCTGGTCAACCATCGCCGATAAGGTAGTCTGACGTTATCCATGCGGAGGAGAGTCAATGCCATTCGCCCAAACCGATGACGGGATTCGTCTGCATTACGAAGAAACTGGCACCGGCGTCCCGGTGGTGTTCGTGCACGAATACGCGGGCGATCATCGATCTTGGGAAGCCCAGATGCGGCATTTCGGGCAGCGTTACCGAGCCATCGCCTATGCCGCGCGCGGCTATCCGCCATCGGACGTGCCGGACGACGTAACGAAATACAATCAGGCCCGCGCGGCCGACGACATCGCCGCGGTCCTCGATAGTCTCGGAATCGGCAAGGCACATGTGGTCGGGCTGTCGATGGGTGGGTTCGCCACGCTGCATTTTGGCATCCGGCATCCGGCCCGGGCCTTGTCGCTGTGCGTTGCCGGCTGCGGCTATGGCGCCGAAAAGGGCCAGCAGGACAAATTCCGGTCGGAAGTCGCCGCTGTCGCCGCGTTTCTGGACGCACATGGCATGGCGGCGTTCGCCGCCCGATACGCCTATGGCCCAACCCGCGTGCAGTTCGAGAACAAAAATCCCCGCGGATTCGAGGAATTCAAACGCCAACTCGCCGAACATGCCGCCATCGGTGCCCGCAATACCCAGCTTGGCGTGCAGGGGGAACGCCCGTCGCTGTATGACCTGACAGACCGAATGGCAGCGTTGACCATGCCCGTGCTGATCCTGACCGGAGACGAAGACTGGCCCTGCCTGCAACCGGCGTTGCTGATGAAACAGACGATTCCCACCGCCGCCTTGTCGGTGATGCCGAACTGCGGCCACACGATCAATCTGGAGGATCCGGATCAGTTCAACCGGCTGGTAGGGGACTTTATCGTCCAGGTCGAGTGCGGGCGCTGGCCGAAGCGCGATCCAAGATCGATGGTGGCGTCGATCACCGGGATGAAGTGAAAATTTTGCAACGAAACCGACGGTCCTGTGATTGGACAGGCTGGTCTGGGCCGTTACAACGGACAATAATGCGTGTTCGGTTTTCTATCCTGCTTGTTTGCTTGTCTTCAGTGTCGGCTTGTTCGTCGGTCCTGACGGCGACCACAACAGATGTCGCCGGAATCGGCGGCGCGGGTATCGCGAGCGCGATTACCCGGAGCCCTGCCGCCGCGACCGGTATTGGCCTGGGGGTCGCGGCCGGCGCCACGGCAGGCCTGCAATATGCCGAACGCGTGGTTCACCGGAACGAACAAGATGGGATCGCACAAACAGCAGGCACTCTGGAACCGGGTGTGGTCGGCCACTGGAGTATAACGCATACCATCCAGATCGAGGATAACGCCCACGGCGACGTTGTTGTGACAAGGCTGATCGGGGCAGACGATTTCAATTGTAAGGAAATTGTCTTTTCGGTCGATACGATTAAGAAAAAGGTGGCACTGCGTGCCTTCTATGTGGCCACGATTTGCCAGGATGGACCCGTCTGGAAATGGGCATCCGCCGAACCGGCGACAGCGCGGTGGGGGTCCTTGCAGTGAAGGGCTTGTCGGTTGCAGCGATCGCCGTGGTGGCCGGCTGTAGTTCCACACCGCAAATCGCGGCCATCGTCGGCGGCGGTGCGGCAGGCGCCGCCACGGCCAATCCAGCGATCGGATTCGCCGTCGGCGTGGCGCTGGATGCGGCGGGCAATTACGCCTTCCAGTATTTTGGCCGGACCTGGCAAGGGTCGGAACAGGACGCAATGGCCGAAGTGGCCGGGGCGCTTCCCGCCGGAACCGAGGCCGCGTGGACCATCGTCCACACCCTGCCGATCGGCAACGAACATGGCCAGCTTCGGGTGATCCGTTCAATCGATTCCCCGCTCGCGGCCTGCAAGGAAATTGCCTTCTCGGTCGATACCGGCACGGGCGAAAAATCGAAGCGGGCGTGGTTTACCTCCGATGTCTGCAAGCAGGACGCCACGTGGAAATGGGCTTCGGCGGAACCCGCGGTGGCTCGGTGGGGTTTCCTGCAATAATATGGACGGCCGTAATGAAAGACCGTCGGTGTCATCGGTCAGCACCCGTCCGGCGGTTACGGCGCACGACTTGACGATTCCCCCCGATTGTTAGCTATCGCTTGCGGCGAAACCGCCCGCAAGGCAATTATCGCGCATGGAACCGGCCGAATACACCCTTATGGACGCGGCCGAGGGCCGGATGTGGTGGTACCGCGCGCTGCATCGGCGGCTGCTGGACGCTTTGGCACCGGTCCGGGGCTGCATCCTGGATGCCGGCTGCGGCATGGGCGGGTTCTTGGCCCTTGTGAAAGACCAGCGGCCCGACCTGACACGATTCGGTCTGGAATGGGACCCAACCGCGGCGCTCCGCGCCCGTAGCAAATCCGAGGCCCTCGTCGCCAGGGGTAGCGTCAATACACTTCCCTTTGCCGCCGGCGCGTTCGATGCGGTGGTCAGCGCCGACGTGCTGTGCCATGCGGCCGTGGACCCCTGGGCGACACTGAACGAACTGCGGCGGGTGCTGAAGCCGAACGGGCGGCTGGTGCTGAATTTGCCGTCGTATCGGTGGCTGATGTCCGCCCACGATCGCCATGTCCACAATGTTCGGCGGTTTACCGCACGCGGCGCCGCCGCGCTGCTGCGCGATGTCGGGTTCGCCCGTATCCGCACCGCCTACTGGAACAGCCTGCTGCTGCCGCTGATGATCGCCCAGCGAAAGCTGCTCGCTCCTCGCAACCCGGTGTCCGACGTTGCCCCGTTTTCGCCATGGCTGGATGCAACATTCCACGCCGCGACGAAAATCGAACGGCGCCTACCGGTGCCGCTTCCCTTCGGCGGGTCGGTGCTGGCAATAGCAGAGAGACCATGAACGACACCGTCGCCCTGATCGAAACCGCCCTGAACCGGGCCATACGTCCGGGTCTGTCCATTGTCGTGCCGGTCTATCGCGGCGCTGCCACCGTGGAGCGGTTGGTCGATGCGCTGTCCGACCTGAACCCCGCAGGCGGGCTGGAAGTCGTGCTGGTGAACGACGGCAGTCCCGACAACTCCGGCGAGGTCTGCCGCGGACTGTTGGCAACCGCACGCATTCCGCTGATCTATATCGAGCACGCCCGTAACTACGGCGAGCATAACGCGGTCATGACCGGCCTGCGCCATGCGAGCGGCGACTTCGTCGTCACCATGGACGACGACCTGCAAAACCCGGTGGAGGAGGTGGTGAAACTATACGACCACGCCCGCCTGGGCGGCTGGGACGCGGTTTATACGCGCTATGCCGTGAAGCAGCACACGGGCTGGCGCAACCTGGGCAGCCGCTTCGCCAATGCGGTCGCCGACCGGCTTCTGGACAAGCCGAAAGGGTTGTACCTGTCGTCCTTCCGCTGCATGTCGGCGATGGTGGTAGGGGCCGTCACCCGCTATAGCGGTCCGTATCCTTATGTCGATGGCCTGATCATGCAGGTGACCCAACACATCGACAGTATCGAAGTGCGCCATTTGCCCCGGCTGAACGGAAACTCCAACTATACCCTGGTCCGGCTGGTGCGCCTGTGGCTGAATTTGGCGACCAGCTTTTCCCTGGCGCCGCTGCGCCTGGCGATTTATGCCGGATTGGCATTATCGGCGCTGGGCACGATCGGCGCCGTGGCGACGATATCGGAGGCACTGTTCGTTCATCGCACGCCATCCGGCTGGGCGTCCACCATGGTTGTCCTGCTGCTGGTGTCGGGCGTGCAGTCGATGATCCTGGGCGTTCTGGGCGAATACGTTGGCCGGACCTTCCTGTCCGCCAACGGCAAGCCGCAGGGAACCGTGCGCGAGATCAGACGCAACGACGCCGGCCTGGATCGGGCATGACATTTCATTGGTTGATTTTGGCCGCCGCTATCGTCACCAGCATGGCTGGCCAAACCCTGCTGAAAGCGGGCGCGGGCGCACTTGACTTCATTGCCCAGTTGTTCGACCCCCGCACCATGGTCGGCCTGTGCCTGTACGGTGGGGCGGCATTACTTTATATTGTTGCGCTTCGGCGTATACCGATGTCGGTCGCGCTGCCCTGCACGGCGGTCTCTTACGTCGCCGCCGCGCTAATCGGCCATTACGGTTTCGCCGAACCGCTCGGTGCAATCCATATCGGCGCGCTGGTGCTGATTTCCGCCGGTGTGGTGCTGCTCGCGCTGGCCTGACGCGATCCGCATTCAGCGCGGCGCAAAGGCGCCATAGACCTGCGTGCTGGGGGCAAAAGCGCCATAAACCTTATCGCCATTGGCGAAATCGCCATAGGCCGCGGGTGCGGGTGCGGGCGCGGACGAATGCGGGTCGCCGTTCTGCCACCGAGCCATGACCAGCACACGATAGGCGTCGCCCAGGTCCGGTGTTTCGGAATGATAAGCGGCGATGGCAGCCGGCCAGTCCTTGCCGGAGGCGTATAGCGCGTTAAGGAAGCGGGCGGCATAGGCCGCGTTGGCGCGCGGATCGAACGCTTCCTGAAGCGAGGCGAACGCATCCGGATGATACATCAGGTTGATCTGCAAACACCCGACATCGATCGACTGCACACCCTTGGCCTGCAGCGCCTTCACCGCCTCGATCGCCTGCGCCTCGGTTTGAAAGAACCGGCCCTCGCCCTCGGCATTGATCGTCCACGGCCATGGCCGGATGTGCCCGGTTTCCGGATCGATCCGACCGGTTTCCGTTACGCCGATGGCGCCCAAAAGGCGGGGTGGCAGGCGCCCGACGTATTCGGCGGTGGTCGCGGCGGTTTCGCATAACATGGCGGGGTTGGCCATCCCGGCCGGCAGCGACGTGACAGCCTGACCTGCCCACGCGCCCGCGGGCATTGCGAACGCCAAACTCACAAGTGGTAAAAGACCGCCGCGCATGATCCGGGCCTTTCACACAAAACCGTGTCCGGCGCCAGGAAAATCGGATCGGGTCCAGAATAGCCGACCACAGGTCGCCGACGACCCCCAAGGACGATCCAATCGCTGCCGGCCCGCCGCCAAATTCCTCGTGCGACACCGATGCATCCTGCCCGGACTGCTGGGCAACCTGCTCATCACCGTCATGTCACCTGCCTTGTGCAGCCAATACGCACACCACAGGTCTCCGGTGTCGGCCAATTACATACGACCGGGAGGCTTCATTCATGTCGCGGGAATTCGATGATCAACTCGTTTCATTTATGCCGAAAATGCGCGTGTGGGCGCTCGCGCTGACGCGTAACCGGGCCGCCGCCGACGATCTGGTTCAAGATGTGGCGACCAAGGTGCTGGTCGCGGAAAAATGCTTCGTTCCAGGAACGAATTTTTCAGCCTGGGTTCACCGGATCATGATAAACCACTTCATCAGCGGGGTTCGCGGTCGGCGGGAGTTCACCGATGCGGATAATTTGCCGGAAGTTCCTGTCGCGGCCGCGCACGAAGACCTGACAGCACTGCGGGAACTCGCATGGGCGTTGGACCGCTTGCCGGCCGATCAGCGGGAAGCCATGTCGATGATCGTCTTGCAGGAAAAATCCTATGAGGACGCAGCCGAACAGACCGGCTGTGCGATCGGCACGCTGAAAAGCCGGGTACACCGGGCGCGGCTGGAACTTCGTGCCTTCCTGATGGGGGATGCGTCTAAAATGGCAGCATGAAAATCGCGATACTATTGGTATCGGAATAAAAATATACCGAATAATCCATCCGGATCCTGCCAGTTCCGATGCAAAGCCCATCCTGACCGCTCGGCGATCGCAGCCAGGCTGTCCGGCGTATATTTATAGCTGTTTTCGGTGTGGATCGTTTCGCCCTCGCGAAACACGATGGACCTGGCACCGAGGTGCACCGTGCGATCGCCGGTGGCAATCAGGTGCATCTCGATCCGGCTTTCGCCGTCGTTCCAGACAGCTTCATGCCGAAACGCATTCAAATCGAAATCCGCTCCGGCTTCCCGGTTGAGCCGGGTGAGCAGATTGAGATTGAACGCCGCTGTCAGGCCGGATGAATCATTGTAGGCAGGCAGCAGTATCGCCGGGCTTTTTCGCAAGTCCGCACCGATCAGAAACCATGAACCGGCGCCGAGGCCGCGACGTGCCGACGTCAGAAATCGCTGAGCCGAAACCGGATCGAGATTGCCGATCGTGGACCCCGGAAAAAACCCGACGGCGGGAGATCCGAATAACGGCAAACGTAACGGCTGCATGAAATCCGCGACGACGGGAACAATCGTCAGACCAGGACGGCGGGCCGACAGACGGGCCTGCGAAGCGGCCAGCGACGAAGCCGCGACATCGATCGGCATATAAGCGGTGAAAGGCGATCCAGGCCGGTCGAGCAGGATGCTCGCCTTGGATTCGTCGCTGCCACCGAACTCCACAAGCACGGCGTCGCGCAGGCCATCGGGTATCGCCCGATCCGCGATGGAGGTCAGCAGTGCGATTTCCGTTCTGGTCAGATAATATTCTGGCAACCGCGTTATTTCGTAAAATAACCGACATCCTTCTTCGTCATAGAACAGCATCGCCGGCAAGGTTTTCGGCGATGCGGTCAGCCCGGCCAAGGCAATCTGTATGATATCCGCCCGCGAATGCGGAAAATATCCTGGATCGTTCGGCAAACCGGTCTCCTGCTTATAGATCTTTTGCTAAACGAAGTCCGGTAAACTGCCATCGCTTATCGGGATGAAAGAAATTCCGATAACTCGGGCGGGTGTGACAGCGCGGTGTCGCCAGCGAACCGCCGCGCAGGACCATCTGATTGATCATGAACTTTCCGTTGTATTCTCCGATCGCACCCGGAGCGGCTTGATATCCGGGGTAAGGGCGATAGGCGCTTTCAGTCCACTGCCACACATGATTTGTTGTATCGGCGATCGTTGGGTCGCGGCTCGCAACCTCCCATTCTGCTTCGGTTGGCAGGCGAGCGCCGCTCCAGCGAGCAAACGCATCGGCTTCATACCAGCCGATGTGGCGCACTGGGGCATCCAGCGCGAGGGGTGCCAGGCCACCAAGACCGAACTGGAACCATACGCCGTCGTGCTGGCGCCAGTGCAACGGCGCGGCCCAGCCGCATGTCCGTGCCATTGCCCACCCATCGGACATCCACAGAGATGGGGTCCGGTAGCCGCCATCCTGAATAAAGTCCAGCCAGTCCTGGTTCAGGACAAGGCGCGAGGCTACGGCGTGAGGATGCAGATAGGTACTGTGGGCCGGTGTTTCGTTATCGAAGCAGAACCCGGTCCCGTCATGACCGATGCCGTGCAAACCGGTCGGACCGGGAATGAAGACCGCACCGCCGGAGGTGCCACGCGGTTCATGCCATCCGGGAATGACGGCCGGATGAAGCGGATTGGCGGCAAATGCGTGTAGGATATCGGTTATCAATAGTTCGAGATGCTGCTGCTCGTGATGCAGACCGACTTCGGCGATGGTGGCGCAGTCGGGTGTCAGCCCGGCGATCGCACCCAGTAGTGCGGCATCGACATGGCGGCGGTACTCGGTCACGCGCGCCGCGGATGGCCGGGTCAGCAATCCGCGCTCCGGGCGCGGGTGCCGCGGGCCAACCGCGTCGTAATACGAGTTGAACAGAAACCCGAACGCCGGATCGAACACGCGATAGCCCGGCACGTGCGGAACAAGCACGAAATGCTCAAAAAACCAGGTGGTATGGGCCCGATGCCATTTGGCGGGGCTGGCGTCGGGCATGGATTGCACGCATTGGTCTTCTTCCGATAAGCCGCTGGCCACGGCCTCGGTCGCCTCCCTGACCGCCTGAAAACGGCGAGACAGATCGGATGCGAGAGCAGGTTTGCGATACGGTTCCGATTGATCCATCCCAACCTCCGGCATAGTTAAAAAGCGGCGTAACCGATCGAACGCGAGGGGCCCAATCGGTCATTATGGCCATGCGACGCGGTTGAGGAAGAGGCATCGCCTGTTCTCTTGTCGATCGAACGCAATCATCCCATCGAACGTCGACATTTTACATTGGCAGATTGCTGCAAAACTTCGTGCACCGGCACGGGCGTATCTGATCGACACGCCCAGGGCAGGTAAAATGCGAGGTTCGACCAACGACGCGACGGCTTTTTCAGCGACATGCGGCCGGCCGGCCGGATACCGCGGAGCCACCGGCGGCGGGTAACCCGCACGCTGGCCGACCGGTTTGCGGCGCTCTACTCCGAAAACGGCCACCCCTCGATCCCGCCCGCGAAGGCGGCCTGGCGGTGCCAGCCTATCGCACGTGCGTGCAGGGTCTGCGGACGCACTTATTGCCGATGCTGCCCT
Source organism: Pseudomonadota bacterium (assembly GCA_021805565.1). Classification (GTDB taxonomy): domain Bacteria; phylum Pseudomonadota; class Alphaproteobacteria; order Acetobacterales; family Acetobacteraceae; genus Rhodopila. Next base: position 8,004 of record JAJZFA010000062.1, on the reverse strand, counting down.
TACAACGGCATGGGCAGATCGAATCCGATACGCCCATGCCGGTTCAAAACGTCTTTCAGCAGCCTGTTAAGCTGCCTTCGCCACGGCCCTTTTTGAAATCACACCGATAAGATGCGCCCGGTATTCGGAACTGGCGTGGATATCGCTGTTCAAATCGTCCGACGACGTAACAATTCCGCCGATCGCATCGGGGGAGAAATTGGCCGACAGCGCTTTTTCCATCGCGGTGTGGCGAAACACGCCGCCCTGGCCCGCGCCGGTGATCGCCAGGCGCACGCCGGACGCGAACTTCGCCACGAACACGCCGACAATCGCATAACGCGAGGCTGGATTGCGGAATTTCTCATAGGCCGATTTCTGCGGGACCGGCAGTTCGACCGAGGTAATAATCTCCCCTTGCTCCAGCGCCGTGGTGAACATGCCCTGGAAGAAATCGTCGGCGGCAATCGTCCGGCGGTCAGTTTTGACGGTGCCGCCCAGTGCCAGCAACGCCGACGGGTAGCACGCCGCCGGGTCGTTGTTCGCGAGCGATCCGCCCATGGTACCACGATGGCGCACCGCCTCATCCCCGATCAGGGACGCCTGATGGGCTAGTCCGGGGATTTTCGCCTTGATGTCGGCGTTGGAGGCAATTTCGGCGTGCCGGGTCATCGCTCCGATGACGATTTTGTCGCCGGAAACGGTAATGCCGGACAGCCCCAGCTTCGACAGGTCCACGACCGTCGATGGCTTGTTCAGGCGCTGCTTCAACACCGGAATGAACGTCTGGCCGCCCGCGAGCGCCTTGGCGTCCGGGTCGCCGGACAGAACCTTGACCGCGTCCGCGAGGCTGCCGGGTTTCTGATATGCGAAATCGTACATCGTGCTTTTTCCCTTCGCCTTAACTTATTCCGCCGCCATCCGGGGTGTTGCCGCCTGGATGATGGACCAGAGTTTGGCCCCGGTCGCCGGCATATCCAGATGCCGCACGCCGTAATCCTTCAATGCATCGACCACCGCGTTGATCACGGCGGGGGGCGATCCGATCGCTCCGACTTCGCCACAACCCTTGGAACCGAGCGGATTGTGGGTACACATGGTGTTTTCGGTGGCGACAGACATATTCGGAATGTCGTTTGCCCGCGGCATCGTGTAGTCCATGAACGATCCGGACAGAAGTTGGCCGCTTTGGTCGTAGTTGCAATTTTCCATCAGCGCCTGTCCGATGCCTTGGGCGACGCCGCCCTGCACCTGGCCCTCGACGATCATCGGATTGATGACCCGGCCCACGTCGTCAACGGCGGTGAAATTCACCATTTCCACGACCCCGGTTTCCGGATCGATTTCCACCTCGGCGATGTGGCACCCGCCGGGGAACGTGAAGTTCTTGGGATCGTAGAACGCGGTCTCGTCCAGGCCGGGTTCCAGTTCCTCGATTGGATAGTTGTGCGGAACATAGGCGGCCAGGGAGATGTCGGTCAGCGTCTTGGATTTGTCGGTGCCGGCAACGGTAAACACGTTGTCCTTGAACTCGATGTCCTCGACCGCGGCCTCCATCAGGTGGGCGGCGATCTTCTTGCCCTTGGCGATGACCTTGTCCATCGCCTTCACCATGGCCGAACCGCCGACGGCGAGGCTGCGGCTGCCGTAGGTGCCCATGCCGAACGGAATCTTCGCCGTGTCGCCATGCACCACTTCCACCTGATCGAAGGGCACGCCAAGCTGGCTGACAACAAGCTGTGCCAGGGTGGTTTCGTGGCCCTGTCCGTGGCTATGAGTGCCGGTGAAAACGGTTACGCTGCCGGTTGGGTGAACGCGGATCTCGGCAACCTCATACAGGCCGGCACGAGCGCCCAGAGACCCCACGACCGCCGACGGAGCGATTCCGCACGCTTCCACATAGGTGGAAATCCCGATGCCGCGTAGCTTTCCGCGCGATCGCGCCTCGGTCCTGCGCGCCTCGAAACCGTCCCAGCCGGCGTTTTTCAGGCCGACCTTCAGCGTGGTTTGGTAGTCGCCGCTGTCGTATTCCAACGCGACCGGGGTTTGGTAGGGAAACGCATCAGCGGGAATGAAGTTTTTCCGGCGCAGTTCGATTTTGTCCAAGCCGGTGTCGTGCGCGATCACGTCGATCAGCCGTTCCAGCAGATAGGTGGCTTCCGGCCGGCCGGCGCCGCGATAGGCGTCCACCGGCACGGTGTTGGTGAAAACCGCTTTCACGTTGCAGTAGATAACAGGTGTTTTGTAAACGCCCGCCAGCAGCGTGGCATACAGATAAGTTGGCACAGCGGGCGCGAAGGTGGACAGATAAGCGCCCATGTTTGCCAGGGTGACGATGCGAAGGCCGAGGAAATGCCCTTCCGCGTCCAGTGCCATCTCGGCGGTGCTGACATGATCGCGGCCATGCGCGTCGGACATGAAGCTTTCGCTGCGTTCGGCGGTCCATTTCACCGGACGGCGCACCTTGCCGGCGGCCCAGGTGACGATCGCCTCTTCCGCGTAGTGATAGATTTTCGAGCCGAAGCCGCCGCCCACGTCGGGGGCAACCACACGCAGCTTGTTTTCCGGGATGTGCAGCACGAACGCGCCCATCAGCAGCCGGATCACATGCGGGTTCTGACTGGTGGTATAAAGCGTGAAATCGCCCGACGACGTATCGTAGTCGCCGATGGCCACGCGTGGTTCCATCGCGTTCGGGATCAACCGGTTGTTCACCAGATCGAGTTTGACGACGTGTTTGGCGCCGGCGAACACACCATCGACCACCGCTTTGTCGCCGATTGCCCAATCGTAGCAAATATTGCCGGCAACCCCGTCATGCACTTCCGCCGCGCCGGCGGCCACGGCATCCTTCAGGTTCGCGACGGCTGGCAGGTCGGTGTAATCGATCGCGAGCAGTTCGGCCGCGTCCTTGGCCTGTTGCTTTGTCGCCGCGATCACCACCGCGACCGGATCGCCGACGTGACGGACCTTGCCTACCGCGAGCGCCGGATGGGGCGGTTCGGCCATGGGCGAGCCGTCCTGGTTATGCAGTTGCCAGCCGCATGGGATGCCGCCGATATTCTCCGCCGCCATGTCCGCGCCGGTGAATACGCGCACAACGCCCGGCGCGGCGGACGCCGCCGCCGTATCGATGCCGCCGATTTTGGCGTGCGGCCGGTCGGCTCGTTTGATATAGGCGTAAAGCTGGCCGGGACGGTCGATATCGTCGGTGTAATTGCCCTTACCGCTCAGGAAGCGGACGTCCTCTTTCCGGCGAACGGATGCGCCGATGCCCTCGAAGCCCATGATATGTCCTCCCAAACGATCGCGGCGCTTTATTCGGCCGCTGTTGCGTGCATCAACGGATGTGCGGCGGCGATTGCCTTCACGATGTTATGGTACCCGGTGCAACGGCACAGGTTGCCTTCCAGGCCTTCGCGGATTTCCTTCTCGGACAGTCCGGCCGGGTGCGATTCCACCAAATCGATGGCGGTCATGACCATCCCCGGCGTACAGAAACCGCATTGCAGCGCATGATGTTCGCGGAACATTTCCTGCATCGGGTGCAAGGTGCCATCCGCCGCGGCCACGCCTTCGATCGTGAGGATGTTGGCGCCGTCCGCCTGAAGTGCGAGTTGGGTGCAGGATTTGACGGATATCCCGTCGATATGCACCACGCAGGCGCCGCACTGGCTGGTGTCGCAGCCGACATGGGTGCCGGTCAGGGCAAGTTTCTCACGCAAAACCTCAACAAGAAGGGTGCGTCCCTCAACCTCCACTGTATGCTGTTTGCCATTAACGGTCAGCGTAACCCGAGGCATCGCACTCCCTTTCATCATGTTGGTGTTTCGACACACCGGATTTGAGCAGTCTTAGGTCGAATTAAACCCGCGACGGTCCCCTCGCGGGCAGTTTTGTCAATCCGCGCATACGCGGTCAAGCGGGGGGCGCGGAACGATATCGACGGTCGTGCTTTATGGCCGTCGATGTAAGCTTAACGCACAAATGGCCCCACCCCGACCGAGTTCAATGGACAGGGCCGGATGTGAAAGGGCATCTGCACCTGCTCGCGCACGACCGGGGTTGATTGGCGATGCAGCCAGCCCGCATAGGCATTCGGTCGGGCGACCGCGGCGTCCATATCGGGAGACCGCCGATCAGCCAGACAGGCTGGTTCGGCGGTCCCGATCGAATCCCAGGCGGCGTTGGCTTAATCGGCCGCGTCCGCGTCGATCTTACGCTCGAATCGTTTCCGCTCATTCGGATCCAGGTATCGCTTCCGCAAACGGATCGCCACCGGCGTCACCTCCACGAATTCATCGTCCTCGACGTAAGCGATCGCCTGCTCCAAACTCATTTTCCGTGGCGGGATCAGCAGCATCGCGTCATCCTTGCCGGCCGCTCGGATGTTCGTCAGCTTCTTTTCCTTGATCGGGTTCACTTCCAGGTCGGATTCCCGCGAATGCTCGCCCAGGATCATGCCCTGGTAAACCTTCTCCCCGGGGGACACGAACATCGTCCCGCGTTCCTGAATGTACCACAGCGAATAATGCACAGCCTCCCCCGCCTCGGTCGAGATCAGCGACCCTGCTCGGCGACCCTCGATCGGGCCCTTCCAGGGACCATACCCGGCGAACAGCCGGTTCATGATGCCAGTGCCGCGCGTGTCGGTCAGGAATTCGCCGTGATAGCCGATCAACCCGCGGCTGGGGATATTGAAGGTCATGCGGACCTTACCGCCGCCCGAAGGGCGCATGTCGCGCATGTCGCCCTTACGGCGGCTCAGCTTCTCCACCACCACGCCGGTATAGGGCTCATCGACATCGACAAGCACTTCTTCCATCGGCTCCTCGCGCTCGCCGGTTTCGGCATTGCGCTGGGTCAGCACGCGGGGACGGCCGATGGTCAACTCGAAACCCTCGCGGCGCATCTGCTCGATCAGCACGCCCAACTGAAGCTCGCCTCGGCCGGCGACCTCGAACGCGTCGGTTTCGTTGGAGTCGGTAATCTTGATCGCAACGTTGCCTTCCGCCTCGCGAAACAGACGTTCGCGGATTTGACGCGATGTCACCTTCTTGCCTTCGCGTCCGGCCAGCGGAGAGTCATTGATACGGAAGGTCATGGCCAGGGTCGGCGGATCGACCGGAATGGCTTCCAGCGGGGCCACCAGTTCGGGCGCGCCTATTGTATCGGGAATGGTGCTTTCGGACAGACCGGCTACCGCGATGATGTCGCCGGCCATGACTTCCTCAACCGTCACGCGGTCCAGGCCGCGAAACGACAGCAACTTGGTCAGACGGCCGGTTTCCACCACCGACCCGTCGCGGCGTAGCACCTTCACCGGCATGTTCACCTTGCCGGTGCCCTGCTCGACTCGGCCGGTCAGAACCCGACCCAGAAAATTATCGTATTCCAGAATGCTGGCGACCATGGCGAACGGCAGGTCCGGCTTCACCGTCGGCGCCGGCACATGCGACAGAATCAGATCGAACATCGCCGACAGATCTTTGCGTGGGCCGTCCAGCACCGTATCGGCCCAGCCGTTGCGGCCCGACGCGTACAGCATCGGGAAATCCAACTGACTGTCGGATGCCCCCAGCGCCGCGAAAAGGTCGAAAATTTCGGTATGGACCTCATCCGGACGGGCGTCCTGACGATCCACCTTGTTGACAACGACGATGGGGTGAATACCGCGTGCCAAAGCCTTGCCGACCACGAACTTGGTCTGCGGCAGTACGCCTTCCGCCGCATCGACCAGCACGATCGCGCCATCGACCATATTCAGGATGCGCTCGACCTCCCCGCCGAAATCCGCGTGGCCCGGCGTATCGACGATGTTGATCTTGGTGTCTTTCCAGACGACCGACGCGCACTTCGCCAGGATGGTAATGCCGCGTTCCTTCTCCAGGTCGTTGCGATCGAGCGCACGATCCGTCACCGCCTGATGTTCGCGGAAGGCGCCCGACTGGCCGAGGAGTTTGTCAACGAGGGTCGTCTTCCCGTGATCGACATGGGCAATGATAGCGACGTTACGAATCTGCATACGGTCCTGGCTTTTTGGGATAGTGCGGTGCACACTTAGGCGGTTAACGCGCCGGTTACGAGCAAAAAACAGGCGGTTCGGCGCGTTTCTGCCATGCTTCGCGGAAGCGTCATATAAAGTGCGCCCATCGCCAGGGCGTTTCCGGAAAGCCGGCGGCCCAACCGCCCGATCGCCGGGCCGGCCAGTCATGGCGCGCCAGTCCGCCGTGGCGCCGATGGTCTTTTTATCCTTCGCCGGGTCGCTACGCCGGGGACAGTTGGGTTTTATCGTTGCGATGGACAGCCGTCCCGTCGGCGATGAACCGATGGAACGCCGCCGCCGCCCGGCGCCGAACGGTTCGGGGCCTGGCATAGAATTCGCTGCTGCTGCCGAGCCGCTCCGTCATTAAGCAACTCCGGCGTTGCCATTCAGGGTCGGTGTGGCGACACTTGGGCCAGCCTGATCCACTTCCTCGAATATCCTCAGGCGGTTCAACAATCATCGCTTCGATTGCGATATAGAACTTGCCCTAAGCGATTGTTTGTACCGGCACTTTATCGGCGTAGTGCAGTATTGTGGCCGATGCTGCCGTGAGACAGGTCCGATCGAGCGGCACGAAGCCCGGCTCGCGCAAACCGGGCCAGCGCGCCCGTCCACAAGCTGGCCGGGTGCGCGTTCCCAGCCCGCGCGAAACGCCCCAATGGTCGCGGTGACGTCTCGCGCCCGTGTGCGCCTGACCTGGGTCGCCCAACCGGGTCTTTTCGCGACGCGCCAACCGTGTTTTGTTGGTGCCGCAAAGACGTCGGTTTTATGCCGGTGCGGCGGGAGGAACAAAGTATGTACAGCCATCTCATGGTCGGCAGCAACGACATCGTTCGGTCACGAAAATTCTACGACGCCCTGTTCGGCGCGATCGGCGGTAAGCCGGCGGTGCAAGATGCCAAGGGCCGGCTGATTTACGCGCATAACGGCAATTTATTTCTGGTGACCAAACCCATCGATAACAAGGACGCCACGCACGCCAATGGCGGCACCATCGGCTTCGCGATGGCAAATCCGGAACAGGCCGATGCCTGGCACAAGGCGGGGGTGGCCAATGGCGGTATCTCGATCGAGGACCCGCCGGGCATTCGCCAGGGCAGCGCCGGCGCGATGTACCTGGCTTACCTGCGCGATCCCGACGGCAACAAACTGTGCGCCCTCCATCGCATCCCGGCGGCCTGAATCGTCGCGGGCCGAACAAATATGCCGCCCCTTGCCGCCGGAAAGCCCGGTGGCAAAAGGGGCCGCCCTATGCGCCAGCAGCGAGCTGGCCGCCGCACGGTGTCTATCGACGGAGGAAGCCAATGGCTCGCGTTCCTTACCTGGAACCATCCGACCTCGCACCCGAGGACCAGGATCTGCTCAAGCGCCCGATCTGGCTGTTCAAGGCACTGGTCAATTCGCCCAAGGCCGCGCGGGCCTTCTCCGGCCTGGGCGGGTACATCCGTCACGGCAGCAAGCTGAACCCGAGGCTGCGGGAACTCGCGATCCTGCAGGTCGGCTGGCTGGCCCAGTCGCCATACGAATGGTCGCACCACATCAAGCTGGGGCACGATTTCGGCGTCAGCGACGACGATGTGCGGGCGTTGATCGACGACACGGCGGGCAAACCCACGGCACTGGATGCGCTGTCGAAACTGGTGCTGCAAGCGGCGCGGGAGATGACGCGGGACGGTGCGATGCACGAAGCGACGTTCGCGGCGTTGCAGGCCGGACTGGGGAACGAACTGGTAGTGGATCTGACGCTGATCATCGGGTTCTACAACGCGGTCGTACGGGTGTTGGGCACGCTGCAAATCGATGTGGAGCCGGAATATCGGCCGTATCTGGATAAATTCCCGCTGCCTGGCTAAGAGGCTGACCCGGAATGGAACCGGAACGGACTCCTCAGCTTACTCACTCCGTTGGGGGCGCCGGCCGGACGGCGCAGTTGGATAGCGAAAATTGTTGCGTGACTTCAGCGGCTACGATTCTCTCGT
>JAJZFA010000014.1 GCA_021805565.1 Pseudomonadota bacterium | reverse complement strand
ACGCCTACCTCGCGGCCTGGGCGATCAAGAGCCGGCATCTGAAGGACAATCCCAACGACGGCCTGGATATCGCCAACACCCAAGGCATCCTGCCCGATGGCGGCATGATCCTGCCCTGGAACCCCGACCCGGCCCAGGCGGCCTATATGGAACGCCGGCTGCTGCTGATGTACTTGCGCGAACGGGAAGAAAACCAGCGCAACGGCATCCAGGCCGAGATCAAATTCCGGCCGCTGCGGCCCGGCGATATTATTCCATGATCGGCCGCCGCCGGCCACGGCTTTGAACCTCTCCGGCGCCGCAACTCAGGCGATCATTGCCGGATAAACCCGAAGCAGCATCCTGGAGGACGCCAATTACCGATGGATCGAAGCGCCGAGTGGCGGGGCGGAGCCGGACCCGCCTCAGGACGATCGAATCGGCCTGGGCGTGAGCTGTACCGACCGCGAAATGGCCCGCGCACCGAAGCGGTCATCGCCGAAACGGCGCGGCGCGATGTCAACACCAATCGGGCCGTTCCGCGTGGCGGCTTATCGAATCGGTTGTGCGGAGAGCATCGTCAGGGACGCTGAAACGCGCGCCAGAATGTCCTGGAAAGAGTGCAGCGACAACAGCATCGAACCGGTACTCATCGCGCACACGATAACGATGGTCAAAACGCTGTGCGCGGTCATCCGCCGGTTGATCGACCTTGCATCGGCAAATTGGCGCTGGTTCATGACGTGTCCTGTCAGTTCTTACAGAACACTTACAAGCGGCACGGTGATTTTTCAAGAAAAATTATTAGGGAATAGTATTTATTATGAGATAAATATGGCCAAAAATATTATAAATAATAAATTACTTCAAAATCAAGCCGATAAGCGCTCGCCCTACCCCGAACCGGTCTGTTACGGGCGGATCGGCGGCAATAACGCCGCGGCATACGCGGCCGGGTTAGCGATCAGCGCCCGAGCCGCGTCCAGGTCGTCTATCCGGCCGCCGGATGCCGGGCACGGCGCCCGTATTTCCAGCACCTCGGACGCCGCGACTGGCAACCGGGCCGAACGGGCACGCCTGATCGCGGCGGCCATCGGCTGGAAACCCGTGGAAAGCGCGGCCAGTTGCCGGCTTAGCGCATCCTGACCCAGGCTGGTGCAGACCTGTGGCAGTACGCCCAGACCCTGGACCGGCCATCCAAGCGGGGCCAGGGTCTGGCTCCACGTCACGAACAATTCGCCTCCGTCCGGCAACGGGGCGATGGTTTGCACCATGCCCTTGCCATAGGTTTCGCTGCCGACCACGACGGCGCGTCCCCGATCCGCCAATGCCGCCGCCAAAATTTCGGCCGCGCTGGCGGTGCGTCCATCGACCAGCACCACCAGCGGCACATTCTCGGCCAGTTCGCCCTCGGTCGAGCGCCACACGTTCATGGAATCCGGATCCCGCCCGGTGGTGGTCGCCACCACGCCGGCCGGCAGGAAGGCATCTGCCGCCGTCACCGCCTGTCGCAACAGGCCGCCGCGGTTTTCCCGCAGGTCCAGCACGATTCCATCGACCCGGTGCGCTTCCGACAGCGCATCCTGCACCGACAGCGCCAGATGCGACGCTGTGGTGGCGCTGAAACTGGTGATCCGCAGCACCAGGACATCGGCGAAACGCTGGGCGAAGACCGTTTCCGGCGGCACCATTTCGCGCATGAACAATCCGTCGCGGGTCCGCCCGTCCCGGCCGCGCCACGACACGGTAACGACAGAACCCTCGGTGCCCGCCAGCAGCGCGGCGATCGTTTCCGGATCCTGATTCACCGTCCGCTGTCCGTCGATCGCGGCGAGGATATCGCCCGGCCTGAGTCCGGCGATCGCGGCCGGGCTGTCGCGCACGACATCGATCACCTCGATCGCAGCGCCCCGCCGCCCGACCGCCAGTCCCAGCCCGGCCCGCCCGGCTCGGCGGTCCCGTTCGGCGCTTGCCTCGGTCGGCGGCACATACCGCGAATAGGGATCGAGGCGGCCGAACATCCGGCCGAAAAACCCATCGACAATAGCCTGAACGCCGGCCCGCCGCAGCGGTGCGGAGACTGGAAGGCCGGCGGCGGTCAGCGCCACGGCCGCCGCCGCCCAGGCCGCGGGCGACTCGTCATCCGGCCTGGGGACACCGGATACCGCCTGATCCTGACGCAACAGCACCAGTCGCCCGCCTTCCGTCGCCACCCGAAGGCCGGGGTCCAGTTCGGTCAGCCCCTGCAGGCCCCAAAGCGCAAGTTGCGGAACCGGAACCGGTTCCAGGATGCGCGGCGCGACGAAGGCCAGCGCCTCGCTGTAAACCGCCGTCAAGCGTGCGGCATCGAAGCCACCCGCCGCCAGCGGATCGGCATGCGCCCGCCCGGCGACAAGCAACACCAGCAAGAGACTTATGCGGATCACCGGCGAGCGGGCCGTTTCCCCGCTGGACGCCCACCGGACGGATGCCGCGACGCCGGGACGGTATCGTCCAGCACATGAAACACCATCCCGCCGGTCACCGGGTTGGCTTCGGACAACAGCACCCGCACCGCCTGTGCGAGGCGATAGACGATCCGCGTGCGGCGGCCGGTCAGGGTCTGCTCTCGTTCGTCATACTGCCAAAAATCGTCCGTCAATGTCGCAAACGGTACAATACCGCTGGCACCCGTCTCTGTAACAGTCACAAACAGGCCGAAACGAGTCACACCTGATATGCGTGCGGCGAACTGTTCGCCGGTACGGACTGCCATGAAGGCGGACACATAGCGGTCGATCGCCTCCCGTTCGGCGGCCTGTGCACGCCGTTCGGTTTCGGTGATCCGGTCGCCGATTTCGGGAAACGCCGCGATCTGTTCGTCGGCAAGACCGTCCCGCCCCAATCGCAGGCCGGCGATCAACGCGCGATGCACCAGCAGGTCCGCATACCGCCGGATCGGGCTGGTAAAATGCGCGTAACGCGACAAAGCCAGACCGAAATGGCCGATATTATCGGGGCTGTAGGCGGCCTGCGACTGGCTGCGCAGCATGACTTCGCTGATCGTCTCCGATTCGGGCGTACCGGCGTAGCGACGCAGCACGCGATCGAAATCGCGCGGATGAATCTGGTTCCCGGCGGGCAACGACACCCCCAGCGTTGCCAGAAAACCGCGCAACGCTTCCAGCTTTTCGTCCGACGGCGGAGCATGGACGCGATACATGCAGGGCTTATGCAGCCGTTCGAGTTCCTCGGCCGCCGCGACGTTGGCCAGCACCATGAATTCCTCGATCAGCCGGTGACTGTCCAGCCGCGGCCGGGGCGAGACGCTGGCCACCTGGCCCCGGTCGTCCAGCACCACCTGCCGCTCCGGCAGATCGAGTTCCAGCGTGCCGCGTTCCAATCTGGCGGCCAGCAAGGATCGGTAGGCCGCGTAAAGATGAGGAATGGGCAGGCCGCGATCGTCGTGCGCGTCTTCGGCGGCCTGCACCTCCTCATAGGTCATGCGGGCCGCGCTGCGCATCAGCCCGCGGCCGAAGCGGTGGCCGGTTTTGCGGCCATCGCGGCCGATCCACATTTCGGCGAACAGACAGCCCCGATCTTCGTTGGGGCGCAGGCTGCACCAGCCATTGGACAGCGCCTCCGGCAGCATCGGCACGACCCGGTCGGGAAAATACACGCTGTTGCCGCGCTGGCCGGCGGCATGGTCCAGCGCGGACCCCGGCTGGACGTAATGCGCCACGTCGGCGATAGCCACGATCAGGCGGAAACCGCCTACGCTGTCTGGATCGGGTTCCGCGAACACCGCATCGTCGAAATCGCGAGCATCCGCACCGTCGATGGTGATCAGTTTCACCGCGCGCAAATCGGTGCGGCTGCCCAGCAGGACGCCGCTTGCTTTGTCCGCCTCATGCAAGGCGGCATCTGGAAAGGTCAGCGGGATGTCATGGGTATGGATGGCGATCAGGCTGATCGACCGGGCGTCGCCCAGTTTGCCCAGCCGTTCCAGCACCCGGGCGGGCTTGAGACCGAGATGGAGGTGGTGGGCAACCGGTTCGGCGAGGACGATCTCGTCCGGTTCGGCGCCATTGTCCTGACCGGACGGCACGATCCATTCCGCCTTGGACCGCCGGTCGGTGGGGATAATCCGGTTTTCCGTCCGCCCGCGCTTGAACACACCGAGGATGCGGCCCGGCGCTTCGCCGATACGCCGCAGCGTGCGGCCTTCATAGCGTCCTGGTCCCACCGGTTTCAGCCGTACCAGCACCCGTTCGCCGGGTGCAAGGGCCGGTGTACCGCGGCGTTCCGGCTGCATCGCGATGGCCGGCGGCGGACCGGCGCCCCGGTCCCATTCGACGGGACGGCCGATCGCATCGCCATCGCGATCGGTGCCGGTGACTTCAACCACGACGGTATCGGGTAACCGGCCAGCGGCGCCACGCGGCCGGTGGGGAGGCGTTTTGCCGTCCCGGGGGACTTGCCTGCCTCGATGTTTCATATGTTTAGCCACTGGTTGCGCGACCGGGATTCTGCCGTTGGCACTATGCCATATGTTGCGGGCGCGTGCCATCGCAGGTTGTGGCGCAGCGCCGATACCGTCCCGGTTTACCGCAGCCGCCGCACCGTGAAATCGGCGACATCGGCCAGCGCGCGGCGGATCGGGCTATCGGGGAAAACCCCCAGCGCCGCTTTGGCCGCCTGCGCGAACCGCTGGGCGCTGTTCAGCGTCACGCCGATACCGCCGTGCCGAACGATCAGTTGCATGGCACGTTCCAGATCCGAGTCGGTCTGTTCCAGCGTTTCGATCGTTCGCCGCCAAAAGATTTTTTCTGGTTCGTCGCCGGCGAGGAACGCCACCAGCACCGGCAGGGTGATTTTCCCCTCGCGGAAGTCGTCGCCGATCGTCTTGCCCAGCGTGGCCTGGTCGGCCACGTAATCCAGGGCGTCATCGACAAGCTGGAAGGCGATTCCCAGCTTCATGCCATACTCGGCCAGGGCGGCTTCCTCGCTGGCCGGGCGATCCGCCACCACGGCGCCGATCTGGCACGCGGCGGCGAACAGGGCGGCGGTCTTGCCTTGGATAACCTCCAGATAGCGCGCTTCGGTGGTGGACAGATCGTTCTGTGTCACCAGTTGCAGCACCTCGCCCTCGGCGATGGTCGCGGCGGCTTTCGACAAGATCGCCAGCACTTTCAACGATCCGTCATCGACCATCAACTGGAACGACCGGGCGAACAGGAAGTCGCCCACCAGCACGGACGCCTTGTTGCCGAACACCGCGTTGGCGGACGCCAGGCCCCGGCGCAACCGGCTTTCATCGACCACGTCGTCATGCAGCAAGGTCGCGGTATGGATAAATTCCACGCATGCGGCCAGATCGACGTGACGCGCGCCGCCCGCCCGGTCCGGATAGCCGCACAGCCGGGCGGCCGCCAGCGTCAGCAGCGGGCGCAGCCGCTTGCCGCCGGCCGCGACGATATGGGCGGCAAGCTGGGGAATCAGCGCGACGGGACTGTCCATCCGAGCGACGATGACGCGGTTGCAGGCTTCCAGGTCGGCCCCGATAAGGCCGGCCAGAACCGACAGCGCGTCGTCTTCCGTGGGTTCCGCCGGACTGGACACAAGCGTCTCGCCTGGATCGACCGGACTGGCGACGCTGCCCAATTGCTTCTCCCGCCCTGTCTTATGAAGTGCCTTCATATCGGTGGGTATCCAAAAGGGTCAAGCGGCCATACGGGCGTGGCGCGCGGCAGGGGCAGCCCCGCCGCATCCCGGTCCAGCCGGCGCCAGCCGGTCTCGCGCCTGTTGCACCCGCCCGCCATCCGGATCACGATCCTTGCATGCGTGTTGTCGCCACATCCAACGATTCGGTCAGACTGTCGTTCCTGACCGCCCTTCTGGCCGATGCCGGGATCGATGCGGTTCTGCTCGACAGCCATACCAGCGTGCTGGAAGGCAGCGCGGGCGCGATACCGCGCCGGTTGACGGTGCGGCCGGACGATTTTCATCGTGCGTGCGCGATCCTGCGGCAAGCCGGGGAAGCGTGAACACCGACGGACATTTGTTCAATGGGCGTATCCGCTACCGCCAGCCGGCCGCCGGATTCCGCAGCGGGATCGAGCCGGTTCTGCTGGCCGCATCGGCGATGGCGCGGCCGGGCGAGCATGTGCTGGAGGCCGGCACCGGCGCCGGCGCCGCATTGCTGTGTCTTAGCGCACGCGTCGGCGGCGTGTCGGCGATCGGGGTGGAATGCGATCCGGCAATGGCTGCCCTGGCGGCGGACAATGCCCTGGCCAACGGGTTCGGCGGCATGAGCATTGTCGCCGGGCGCATCGAATCCGCAACGTTCGATCGCCTGTTCGACCATGCGATCGCCAATCCGCCGTATCATCCGGCGAACGGGACCGGTTCGCCGCTGGCCGCCCGCGAGAACGCCAAGCGCGGGTCCGAAGCGTCGATCGCGGCCTGGATTGGACGATTGGCCCTGGCGCTGCGCGACCGCGGCAGCCTGACGCTGATCGTGCCGGCCGGAATGGTGCCTGCCTGCCTGACGGCCCTGGCCGGATTTCATTGCCCCTGCACCGTTCTTTATCCGTTGTGGCCCAAGGCAAACCGCCCGGCCAAGCTCGTTTTGGTCCGCGGCATCAAAAATGCCCGCACGCCGATGCGGCTGTCGCCGGGGATGGTGCTGCATCATCCGGACGGTTCGTTTACCGACGCGGCGGAGGCCATTCTGCGCGACGGTTCGGCGCTGGACCTCGACGGCCAGGGCATACGCTGAGCCTCTGTTCAACCCCATGCTCGGCACCGATCGCTTCGACCCGCGGCGTCGAACATGACTAAAGTCTTTGTTCGAGCATGCAGTTTTATCGGTTTGCCGACGCACTTATTGTCCAGCGTCCTCTAAGCGGGCCGCTGTACCGTCACGCGGGACGCACGGAGCGCCGATGCCGGCCCGACCAGGATCAAGTTTCGTCGGCGTTCGGATGGCGCAAGTGCCACAGACGTTCGTGCGCGGCGACCAGGCTTTCCATATTGCGCCGACGGGTGCCGTCGGGCGTCAGCGGGCGGCGGGTGAGCATCATCTCCAGAATATGGAGAAGCTGTTCGGCGACCTCGAAATCGGCCTGATCGCACGCATGATGAAACGCGATCAGTATTTTGTCCGACAGTCGCCGGCTATAACGAGGCGCGGCACCGGTGTTCGCGCCGGGTTCCCGTCCGGAATCGTCGTCAGCCTGGATCAAAACTGCCCCTGGCGTGTTAAACCCGACCATAGATATCTCCCCCCGATGAAATATCGCATCCTTTTCCCGCAGCATTTACCATCTCGATCGTCAACTGAATTTGATCTGGAACGTGTGATAATCCATGCACATGAAAACATCCCTTACGTGAATACCGCGTTAAATCCAGCGTCAATTTCATCAAAAATTCCGAATCAATGAAATAAGCCCCTCACCGTGATACAAATACCAGCCACTGCGACAAACTATCGGCTGTTTCGGCAGCCATCCGGGGCATCCGGCTGAACCAGCCGGCACCAGCGCCACGGACCTGGTGTCGGCGGGCCGGGGTCATGGCACCGCGATCAGCGCCGCGTTGCCTGTTACCGCTTTGGCCGGATCGCCAAACGCTTCCTCCCACGTCCCCGACGTCGATGCCTTGCTGTATTCGGTTGCTCGGTTCTCGAAGAAATTGGCGTGCTCCACCGCATTCAGCATCTCATCGAGCCACGGCAGCGGGTTCTTCGCCACGTGGAATATCTCATTGAGTCCGAGTTCGATCAGCCGCCGGTCGGCGATGAAGCGGATATACTGCTTGACCTCGCGCGGGGTCAGCCCCTCGATCGCGCCTTGCTCGAACGCCAGATCGATGAACGCATCCTCATGCGACACGATGGTCGCGCAGGACAGATAGATTTCGCGGCGTAAATCCTCGGTCCAGAGATCGGGATTTTCCTGAATAAACGTGCGGAACAACTTGATGATCGACTGGCAGTGCAGGCTTTCGTCGCGCACCGACCATGTGACGATCTGGCCCATGCCTTTCATTTTGCCGAAACGCGGAAAATTCAGCAGGATCGCGAACGATGCGAACAGTTGCAGGCCCTCGGTGAAGGCGCCGAACGCGGCCAGGGTTTTCGCGATCTCGAACGGCGAATCGACCCGGAAGCCGTGCATGTAGTCGTATTTGTCCTTCATCTCCTTGTATTTCAGGAATGCGGTATATTCGGTCTCCGGCATGCCGATCGTATCGAGCAAATGGCTGTACGCCGCGATATGTACTGTCTCGATGTTGGAGAACGCCGACAGCATCATCAGCACCTCGGTGGGTTTGAACACCTGGCTGTAGTGCTTCATGTAGCAGTTGTTCACCTCGACATCCGCCTGGGTGAAGAAGCGGAAAATCTGCGTCAGCAGGTTGCGTTCGCCGTTCGTCAGGTTGCGATGCCAATCCTTTACGTCGTCGGCCAGCGGCACTTCTTCCGGCAGCCAGTGAACGCGCTGCTGGGTCAGCCATGCCTCGTACGCCCAAGGGTAGCGGAATGGCTTGTAAACCGGGTTTTCGGTCAGCAGGCCGGACCGAACCTGGTGATCGCCGGCCGTTCGGATAATTCCGTCCATGGTTGTCCTGTTCCTTGCAGAGAAGTCCGTGCGCCACCGAATCGCCGGTACCGCCAGTTCTTATCATTGTGGTTCGACGCCCGTCCGGGCGCAACGGGTTGTTCGGCGGCCGTCCGGGCGCGGCGGGTTGTTCGGCGCCCGTCCGGGCGCGGCGGGTTGTTCGGCGCCCGTCCGGGCGCGGCGGGTGGCCAACAACGCAATCGGGTGAGTGTCGTCAGGCTTGGTTTCCCGTTGTGTGCAGACGGTAGGGCGAGACCTGCCCATGATACCGGGCAAGAACGGGCGCCCGAGCGCGATTTTTGGAACAGGCAAGCGCGCCCTGAGGGCTTGTCTGGCAGGATCGCTTTTAGGTGCCTTGCGGAACGTGCCCTGCCCCGGATCATGGCGCCCCGCGGATCGTTCCCAGGCCGCGTTTCGGACCTTTCAGCGGCATGCCCATGATTTCGCGCATGATCTCGCGCAGGGTCGCGTCGCCTGGGCTGCTGGGGGTTTCGGCGCTCAACCACGTCTCAAAAGCCACGCCATGAGGATCTATCTTATTTTCCGAGACGTATTCCCCCGGCGCGGCCAGTCTGGCCATTCGATCCGCCGCCGCCGTCATCGCCGCGCCGACCAGGCCGTTGACCGCAAGCCGGGTCTGGTAGTCCGCCGGGGTCAGAGTCGTGGTGCCGAGCAGGGTCGCGTGCAGGGTTGGGCGTTTCCGCGCTTTGGAGCGGAGGGCGTTCATCTGCGTCTCAAAAGCCGTGTTGTGAGATTTTGTCGCAATTTCCGGGACGATTTGTGCCGGAACCGCCTGGGAAGCTGCCGGCTTCGCGGCGGCGGCGTCCGCATCGATCGCCGCCAGCATCGATCGTTCGGCGATATACCGCGCCCAGGCGTCCTCATTCGCCGTCTCGGGATTGGCATCGCGCTTGCGGCGTTCGGACTGCGCCCGCCGCAGCCGGGCGTGCACCGACAGCCATAGCCGCATCATCGATGCGTACTGCCTGTTCAGTTTTGCCACCAATGCGGAGTCATGGACGTGCTTGTGGACCAGCCGCAGCATATCCTCCGCCTGGGCGCGGGCGGCGATGCAATGGGCGGCGATATCGGCCTCATCGGCGTTGACCGGTGCCAGCGATGCGACTTTGGCGATGGCGGTCAGATCCCTGGCGCGTCGTCCGGCGGGTGTGTCATCCAGCGGCGGCGGTAACAGGGCCGTCAGGGTATAGGCGAGCTGGTAGTACAGCGTCGGCATGAGGTCGATGGCCGAGCGGGGCGGGGGCGAGGTTTCCATTCCTGGAAAATTAGGCTATATTAGGAAATATGTCAATAAGCGTGACGGGCGCGGATCGGGGACGGTTAACGGCCTGGGTGCAATTTGTGCCGGCTCAACAATCTATGGGCTGCCCGTGCATGCGCAGCCGGGGCATGCTGGGCGGGGGATGCGTGGGCCAGGTCCGACGATCCGTCTTCGCCGCGAGCACAGCAACCATGCGGCAACCTGTCGAGGGTCGCGTCCAGCCGCGATCCGCATATATCCGGCCGCAACGGCTATCGTATGGCGGAACCGGTCAGCGACCGGGAATGCCGAAGGCCGCCGCGGGACGGGCGGTTACGGCAAAATAGGCGAGGGCTCCGCTATCGATCGCCGCGATCAAGGCGAGGCCGAGCAATAATGTCTTCATCGTAAAGGCTCCCGGTACGGATTTCAGACTATGCCTTTCCGGTAAAATCATAATACGGGTTTGACTTTTCCGATTCAATCCGATCCGGTTGTGCCGCCCGTGACGGCAGGGACGCGGCTCACGCCGTGCCCGCCGCACAGATCCGAGCATCCGCCGGCATTGCCAGACATCCGCCCCGGTCCTACCGTCCCGCCATGGGCGGACACACTGAAATCCGCCGATGCGAAAAATCTGGAAGGGACGAACGCATGAAGGTCGGTCAGGCAATCGCCGAGATCATGAAGCGCGAGGGAATCGAAATCCTCTGCGGCTATCCGGTCAACCATTTGCTGGAATTCGCCGCCGCCGCGGACATCCGCCCGGTGATCGTGCGGCAGGAACGGATCGGCCTGCACATGGCCGACGCGATTTCCCGCGTCACCTCCGGCCGCAAGATCGGCGCGTTCTGCATGCAGCATGGGCCGGGCGCGGAAAACGCCTACGGCGGCGTGGCACAGGCGTTTTCCGAATCGGTGCCGCTGCTGGTGATCCCGCAAGGCTACCCGCGCCGGATCGCCCATATCGCGCCCAACTATAACTCCTCGCGGGAGATGCGCGGCATCTCGAAATCGGCCGAACCGGTGAACCTGCCGGCCGAGGTCGCCAACGCGATGCGCCGGGCCATGAGCAATATCCGTAACGGGCGCAGCGGCCCGGCGATCGTGGAAATCCCCACCGATATCTGGAACGAGGAGATCGGCGATCTGGACTACACCCCGGTCAGCGTGGCGAAATACGGCCCCGACCCGGTGGACGTGCGCAAGGCCGCCGCCGCGATCCTGGGGGCGAAGCGGCCGGTGATCTATGCCGGCACCGGCGTGCAGTGGGCCGAAGCGTGGCCGGAATTGCGCGCATTCGCCGAACTGCTGGGCGCGCCGGTCACCACCAGCCTGGGCGGCAAGAGTTCGTTCCCCGAGACGCATCCGCTGTCATTGGGATCGGGCGGTAACGCGGTGCCGAAGCCGGTGCATCATTTCGTGCAGAACGCCGACGTCATCATCGGCATCGGCTGTTCGTTTACTGAAACTAATTTCGGGATCAAGTTCCCCAAGGGAAAGACGTTCATCCACGCCACGCTGGACCCCAACCACCTGAACAAGGATATCGTCAGTTCGGTTGGGCTGGTCGGCGACGCCAAGCTGACCCTGGCGGCACTGATCGGGGAACTGCGCCAGACCATCAAGGCCAACCGCGACCCGTCCGCCGTCGTCGCCGAAATCGCCGCCGTGCGCCAGGAATGGATGGCGGAGTGGGCGCCATTGCTGAACTCGAACGAAGCCCCGCTTAGTCCCTATCGCGTGATCAAGGAACTGATGGGGGCCGTCGATATCGACAACACCATCATCACCCATGACGCCGGCAGCCCGCGCGACCAGATTTCGCCGTTCTGGAGTTCAACCACGCCAATGTCGTATATCGGCTGGGGCAAGACCACCCAGCTTGGCATGGGGCTGGGTCTGGCCATGGGGGCCAAACTGGCCAAGCCGGACAAGCTGTGCATCAACCTGTGGGGCGACGCGGCGATCGGTTTCACCGGCATGGACTTCGAGACGTGCGTGCGCGAGCGGATTCCCATCCTGTCGATCCTGCTGAACAATTTCTCCATGGCGATCGAGCTGAAGGTGATGCCGATCTCGACCGAGAAATACCGCTCCACCGACATTTCCGGCGACTACGCCGCGATGGCCCGAGCGTTCGGCGGGTATGGGGAACGGGTGACCCAGCCGGGGGATATCAAGGCGGCGATCCGGCGCGGCATCGAGCAGACGCAGGCGGGCAAGCCGGCGCTGCTGGAGTTCATCACGGCCAAGGAAACGCGGGTATCCAAGTTCTGACAGCGGCTTCGTCGCCAACGGGATGCTCTTGAGCAGGCCCCCTTGGCGGCGTGCCGGCGCGGTCAGGGCCGGTGTCGTGCCGATGGTGGCGGACTAACGGGGGAACGCTTATGGCAACTTATGTTCTGCTGCACGGCGCTTATCAGGGCGGGTGGATCTGGCAGCGCGTCGCTCCGTATTTGCGCGCCGCCGGCCATACCGTGTTCGCCCCCACCCTGGATGGATGCGCCGAACGGCGGCAGACGTTGCGGCCAGGGATCGATACGGAATCCCATGCCGCGGAAATCGCGGAACTGCTGTTTTACGAAGACCTGCACGATGTCGTGCTGGCCGGTACCAGTTGCGGCGGCATGGTCGCGGCCCGGGTCGCCGAAACCGCGCGAGACCGCATCGGGCGCATTGTCCTGGCCGATGCGCTGGCATTGTTCGATGGCGAGACCGTCGCCGATCATGTGAAGCGGCCCGGCTCGGTCACCGACGCGGTCGGCACCGGTCCCAGCCGGGACGACGCGGCCAACCGCATGTTCGTGTCGCTGGACAGCGCGACGAAGGACTGGGCGCTGGCGCGGTACACGCCGCATCCGGTCGCGGCGATGGCAAATCCGGTGAAGCTGGCCAGCTTCTGGCGGCAGGACTGGAATGCCTCGGTGATCTGGTGCCGCCAGAGCGTCAATCCGCCGGTCAGCCATCAGCGCCGAGCGGCCGAAACGCTGAAGGCTCGGTGGTATGAGCTGGATACCGGACATTACCCGATGTTGACCGAACCCAAGGCCCTGGCGGGGCTGATGATGGCGCAATAGGCCGTCAGGCGGTCGTTTCGCCGCGAAGCGGTTGCGGGCGTGTCTCGCCTATGTCGCGGCGATG
The DNA here is from genome assembly GCA_021805565.1 of Pseudomonadota bacterium. Classification (GTDB taxonomy): domain Bacteria; phylum Pseudomonadota; class Alphaproteobacteria; order Acetobacterales; family Acetobacteraceae; genus Rhodopila. The sequence continues at coordinate 26,229 of JAJZFA010000014.1, read as the reverse complement.
CGCTAATCTGCGGCATCAGGAGGAACCATCATGACCGAAGCTTGTATCGTTGGCTGGGCCCACTCGCCGTTCGGCAAGCTGGATGACCCCGATATCGAATCGCTGATCGGCCGGGTCGCGGGCGCTGCCATCGCCGATGCCGGCATCGCGCCGCATGAGGTCGATTCGACCTTCCTCAGCCTGTTCAACAACGGATTTTCGGCGCAGGACTTCCCGGCGTCGCTGGTGTTGCAACACGTGCCGGAATTGCGCTTCAAACCGATCACGCGGTTCGAAAACGCCTGCGCGTCCGGTTCCGCCGCCGTGTATGGCGCGCGGGATTTTCTGCTGTCCGGCCGCGGGCGCTTCGCGCTGGTGATCGGGGTGGAGAAGATGACCGGCACGCCTGGCAAGGAAGTCGGCGATATTCTGTTGAAAGCCAGTTATCTTAAGGAAGAAGGCGATATTCCCGCCGGTTTTGCCGGGGTATTCGGCCGCATCGCGGAGAAGTATTTTCAGCGTTACGGCGACCAGTCGGACGCGCTGGCGGCGATCGCGGCGAAGAACCACAAAAACGGCGTGGACAATCCGTTCGCGCAGATGCGCAAGGATCTGGGCTTCGATTTCTGCCGGACTGTCAGCGAAAAGAATCCCTATGTGGCGCCGCCGCTGAAACGAACCGATTGCTCCTTGGTGTCCGACGGCGCCGTGGCGCTGATCATGGCGGATGAAGAAACCGCGCGTGCCATGGGCAAGGCGGTGCGTTTCAAGGCGGCTGTGCAGGTCAATGATTTTCTGCCGATTAGCAAACGCGACATTACCGGATTCGAAGGCGCCGCGCTGGCCTGGGCGAGGGCGCTGGATATGGCGGACACCAAGCTGACCGACCTGTCGTTCGTGGAATCGCACGATTGCTTCACGATCGCCGAACTCCTGGAATATGAGGCGATGGGCCTGACCCCGGCCGGCCAAGGCGCTCGGGCTGTCCTGGAAGGCTGGACGGCGAAGGACGGGCGGTTGCCGGTCAATCCGTCGGGCGGGCTGAAAGCCAAGGGGCACCCGATCGGCGCGACCGGGGTTTCCATGCACGTCATTACCGCGATGCAGTTGGTTGGCGAGGCGCCCGGCGGCATGCAGTTGCCGAAAGCCGATATCGGCGCCGTGTTCAACATGGGCGGGGCGGCGGTCGCGAACTACGTTTCGATCCTGGAGCCGCTCCGCTGATCCCGACCGCCAATCTTGCCTCGATGCTGTTGCAATCGGCGCGCCGGTTTCCGAACCGGCCGGCGATTATCTGGCGCGAAACCACCTGGACGTGGGAGTCTTTCCGCGACCGCGTGCAGGCGGCGGCCGGTGCCCTGGCGGCGCGCGGCGTGCGCCATGGCGATCGGGTATTGCTGCACGCGCGCAATTCCAACGCCGTGCTGGAAACCATGTTCTCGGCGTGGATGATCGGAGCCGTCTGGGTACCGACCAATTTTCGCCTGACGCCGCCCGAGGTTGCTTATCTCGCGGAGTCGTCCGGTGCATCGGTGCATATTTTCGACACCGCTTTTCCGGACCATGCGGCTGCCGCCCGATCCGGCAATCCGGCCTGCCGGCTGGAGATTTCCATCGGCGGCGGCGGCGCGGACGACTGGGAGGCGTTGGCCGGTTTCGCCGGTCCGGTCACCCGGCCGGCCGATGTGGATCGCGACCACCCGGCGTGGTTCTTCTATACGTCCGGGACGACGGGGCGACCGAAAGCCGGGGTGCTGACGCACGGGCAGATGGATTATGTCGTTTGCAACCATCTGTGCGACCTGATGCCGGCCACAACCGAACAGGACGCATCCCTTGTGGTCGCGCCGCTGTCGCATGGCGCGGGGGTTCACGCACTGCCGCAAATCGCCCGTGGCGCGGCCTCGATTTTGCTGTCCGGCGAACGACTGGACTGCGAGGAAGCGTGGCGGCTGGTGGAGACCCACCGTGTGACGAATATCTTTACCGTCCCGACGATCCTGACCATGCTGACGCGGCACGAAGCGGTCGATCGTTACGACCATAGGTCCCTGCGGTATGTTATCTATGCCGGCGCGCCGATGTACCGCACGGATCAGATTCACGCGCTGCGCAAGCTTGGCCCCGTTCTGGTGCAGTATTTCGGCATGGGCGAGGTCACCGGCAACATCACCGTCCTGCCGCCCGCGTTGCACAGCGAGAACGACGCGGACATGCCTGTTGGAAGCTGCGGATTTCCCCGCACCGGGATGGATATCGCGATCCTGGACGACAACGGCAACCCGGCCGGGAGCGGCGAAATCTGTGTGCGCGGACCCGGTGTCTTCGCGGGCTATCACAATAATCCCGAAGCAACGGCCAAGGCGACGGCGCATGGCTGGTTTCATACCGGCGACCTGGGCCACATGGATGCGCTCGGCTTCCTTTATATTACCGGACGAGCGTCGGACATGTATATTTCTGGCGGGTCGAATGTGTATCCGCGGGAAGTCGAGGAAGCGCTTTTACTGCATCCGGCGGTCGCCGAAGCGTGCGTGTTGGGAATTCCTCACGAAAAATGGGGGGAATCCGGCGTTGCCGTGGTGGTGCTGGCACAAGGTACAACGGCGACGGGACCGGACTTGCTGGCGCATCTGGACGGCATGCTGGCAAAATACAAATGGCCGCAAGACTTTGCCTTTTGGCCGGAACTGCCTAAATCAGGCTATGGAAAAGTCGTTAAGCGCGACGTGAGGCTTTTATTGCGGAAGGACTTGTCATGACCGAACAACCCGCCGATCCGGCCCGTATCGCCGATTATCACATGCATGTCTATTACGATGAAGCCTCGAAGGCGCGGGCGGCGTTGTTACGCGCGTGGGTGGAGCAACGGTTTACCGTCCGCATGGGGCGCTGGCACGATGTTCCGGTTGGACCGCATCCTTCGGCGATGTATCAGATTCAGTTCGAAACCGGGCTGTTTCCGACGCTGGTGCCGTTCGTGATGATGAACCGGATGGGGCTGAAAATCCTGCTGCACCCGCAATCCGGCCGGCCGCGCGACGACCATACGCTCAACGCGACCTGGATGGGCGGCGAATTGCCGTTGAACACGGCGATGCTGCCGGACGTTGGCTGATCGCGGCGGCTGTGTATCGTGCTGGTTGGGTTCAGGGTCAGCAATTCAAGCGTTCTTGCCGGTCGATCTTCAACCGCGCGGTTCTGCGCCAGTTTTAATGGAGCGAAACCAGACGCTCCGGTCAGGGCATGAAGCTTATGCTTTCCATTCGGTTCGCTTCCAAGCAATCGATGTAGGTCCCTAACGGCATGGCTGTCCAGTGACCTGCCACGCGCGGGCGCCGGCATTAGAGGCTGTCCAGGATCATGCTCGGTCCCTATTCACTTGATCGGGATGAACCGACCCTATACATACGCGGAAAATATACCCATGCACGTCGCAAAATGGGGCAACAGCCTCGCCGTCCGCCTCCCCGCCGCCGTCGTCGCGGCGCTCGAACTCAAGGAAGGCGACGATATCGAAATCCACGTCGCGGGCGCGCGTGCCTCCGCCATCGAGCGCAAGCCTGGACGGGATGAAGCACTGACGCGCCCGCGCGCCTTCCGCGGTCGTCTGCCCACCGGCTTCAAATTCGACCGGCAGGATACGAATGCCCGGTAACTTCATCGACACCAACGTGCTGGTCTATCTCGCGTCAAGCGACGCAACGAAGGCGGATCGGGCGGCGGCACGATTAGCGTGCAGGTGCTGAACGAACTCGCCAACGTGGCGCGCCGCAAAATGCGTATGTCGTGGCCCGAGACCAACGCCTTTCTGTCCATGATCCGTGCCTTGCTTCCCGTCCAGCCAATCACGACGGAAACCCATGAGACCGGACTCGCGCTCGCCGAACGCTACGGTCTTTCGATCTACGACGCGACGATCGCCGCCTCCGCGCTCCACGCCGGATGCGACACGCTTTGGCCGGAGGACATGCACGACGGTCTGGCGATCCGAGACCGTCCGCGCATCGTCAATCCGTTTCGTCCCGGCTAAATTCTTACCCGGCGCGGCGCCATTGAAAACACGCTCATCGGATGTAGCGTATCGCGTCGGCGATCGATGGCCGAACCGCCGCGTGTCTTCAGATTAAGGTGGTAAATGCGGCAATACTGTCCCGTAATCATCGTACTGCCGCACGCGGCGTATCAGCGGCGGCGCATCACCGCGCAAATATCCAGGCCCGTCTCCGGGTCTTTCAGGAACGTCACGGGGGTGCAAAGCGCATCCAGCAGTTCGCGGGCCGGCGCCGTGGAGTTCCAGTTTACATCGTCGAATACGATAATGCCGCCGCTCCGTACCTTGCGTGCGTACAGAATAACATCCTCGGCCGCATTGATCGTCGAATGCGATCCATCGATATGCAGATAGTCGATCCGATCGAACAAGCCGGATGCGCGCCCAGACGGGGCTTCGATCAGCCGCACATGCGGGACCAGACTCGTTGCGGAAACAAAACGGTAGAAATCGCTCTTGATCTTGGAAAAGTCGAACTTCGACCACCAGTCGTCGTTGGCGTCGGTCGTGGCGTTCTCCACCGCGGTGTCGGGGTTCCATGCCTCGATGCCATAGATTACGCCGCTGCCGATATGGCGCAGGGCGGCGGCGCACGGAACCAGGGAACGGCCGCCGAAAATGCCGATCTCGACGCAGATCTCCGGGCGTTCGCGCAAGACGGTCCGGGCGATGATCAGCGCCTTCTCCCGCGAGCACCAGCCATCGAGATTGGCTTCGGCTTCCAGGATCAGCGAAAACACCTCGGCCGGAATGCCATCGGGCGCTTCGGCGGGTTGTTTGCGCAAGACTTCGCGCAACACATCGCCGATGTTTTCCAGCGTATCCAGAACCACCGGCGGCCGAGCGCTAAATCGCTGGCCGTTCAGGATCGCCTTGGACCGGAATCCGGCTCGCTCCGCCAGATAATCGACGTGGCGCATGATGGTTTCGGTGGCACGCAGGGATCCGGCCTCGTTCAGTCCGGCGACGACCCGATCGAGCGCTTGAAAATAGCCGAACAGATCCCGCGATGGCGAGGCCGCTACCGGAAACCGGGCCAGTGTCAGCCAGGCGGATTCCAGCCCGTTTTCCAGGGCGGCATACGCACCGGCCGACGAGGAAGCGACATCGATATCCATTTTCATCTATCTCCTTCGACGATAACTTGGTTTTCAGCCGATATGATCGCGGATCCCGTGATACAAAAGCTGCAACAGGCACCAGCCGGCAAAGCTCAGCAACGCGGTTTCCGTCATGACCCGCCATCGCACCGGATAGGTCGATTCCTGCGGCAGGCCCGGTCGCACGAAGGCGGCCAGATAGACGCTTTGCTGAACAGCCGCGTTGCGAGCGTCCTGCAATGCCATCAATGCGCGTTCGTAAACCTTGGCGGCGATTTCCTCGTCCAGGTGCAGTTGGTCGTATTGCGACATGACCGAGGCCAGGGACGGATCCGAGGCCGAACCGGTGCGGGCCTGTGCCAGGCGGCCATGGACGCCGCGCAAGGCCGCTTCCATCGCCGCGATCCGGTTGGACAGCATCCGCATCTGCATCGTATCGGCTGAAACACCTTGCGCGAGCTGCGCGGCATAGGCGGTCCTTGCTTCGATCAGGGTGTCCTCGACCTTGCCTTCGACGGTTGTATTGGCGGTGGCCTGCAATTCCGGAAACAATACCGCATGCTGGTTACGATAGGCGGCGATGGTTTCCTGCGCGGCGGTCAGGCGGCCATGACTCGTGTCCACTTCCTTCGCCGCATAGGCCAGGACGTCGTCGTGCGACCGTCGAGACATCCCGTTGACCAGTTCTTCGGCCAGCCGCAGCGCGGTTTCGGCGACATGTCTGGCATCGGCCGGATCGAATGCCCGCACCTGCACGGATACAATTCCGGTTGTCATGTCGAAGAACGGATCGACCATCCGCCGCCAGTACCGTTGCCGCTCCTCCACCGGCGCGCCGGGCCGCAGATGCGCCAGAATATCCTTCCCGGCCCGAGCATAAATCGTATCCAGATCGACGCCCGCCGCGACGATGTCGTCGATGATCTGCTGGCTTTTCAGGTATTGAACCACGATCTGGGAATCGTTGATCACCGCCATCGGGGATGCACCGCCGACCAGCGTCGCGGCCAGCGCGGAACCGGCGGTGCCGTCCATCCGCAGCGGCGCTTCGTGGCGCACGCTGAACCGGAATTCGGTGACGTACTGGTCATCGGCATAACCATACAGGTAAGCCCCCGCCAGCACGGTGGGCAGCGCCACGGCGGCGATCAGCGACGCCAGCCGCCAACGTCGCTGTCTGCCGCGCAACAGCAACGGTGCGGGGGGTAGCGGATCCTGATGCGCTATCACGTCGCGGCGATACAACGGGGTTGCGATGCCGGTGTTCATGCAAACGCCTCGTTGTGGCTCGCTTGGGACCGCAGCATGTGCGCGTATTGCGCGATAGCCGCCTCGATATCGCCGAACACCGTCAGGGTGCCATCGTTCAGCACCGCGCCGATGTCGCAATACGCCCGCATCGTTTCATAATCGTGCGTCACCATAATCACGTCCGCCCGGTCCATCCGCTGACGGAACGCATCCAGGCATTTGGCGCGGAACCGGGCATCGCCGACCGAGGTCACCTCGTCGATCAGGTACACATCGAACTGAATGGCCAGGCACGCGCCGAACGCCAGCCTGGCACGCATGCCGCTGGAGTATGTCTCCACCGGCATGCGGAAATAGACGCCGAGTTCCGCGAACGCTTCCACGTACCCCGAGGCAAGTCGTTCATCCACGCCGTACAGGCGGGCCAGGAAAACCACGTTTTCGTGCCCGCTCAGCTTGGGATGCATGGTGCCGCCGAAGCCAAGCGGAAAACTGACGATTTTTCCACCGCGCCCGATCCGCCCGGCGTCGGGCCGTTCGGTTCCCGCCAGCAACCGGATCAGGGTCGATTTGCCGGCGCCGTTGGCCCCCAGCACGCCCAGGCCGTGCCCGTCCGGTATCGTCGCGCTGACGTCGTGCAACACGACCTGGCGCCCCTCGATGGTGCGGTATGCCTTATATACGCGGTCCAGGACGATCATGTGTAAACCGCCATCCGCCCGCGCAGCGCGCGTTCCATGGCGAACCCGGTGCCGGCCGACGCCACAACCCAGATCAGCAGGTAGTTCGCGTCGAGCCAGTGCGGGTCGTATTGCGGGTAAAATCCGCTGCGGAACAATTCAATCCCCTGCAGGATTGGATTCCAGACCAGGATCTCCCGCGCCCAGTCCGGCATCGAAATGGGCGAGTAATAGATTCCCGACGCCACGTACAGCAGACGCAGCGCCGACGCGAACACCGTTTCATAGGACGGAAATGCCTCGGCGATCGTCAGATTGAATGCGCCGACACCGACAGCCAGCAGCCACAGTAAAACGATCGCTATCAGCGCCGTCATCGGATCGGCCGGCAGGCCGCGCTGGCCCAACAGCGCCGCGATGGAAAAAATGACGATTCCCACACATAATTCGGTTCCGAACTGACGCAGCGCGTGCGCCGCCATGATGTCGGTGCGTTTCACGATTGGCAGTTGCAGCATCGTATTGTTCGCTTCCGACGCGCTCATGACGTCTTGCGCCACGTGGGAGAACATCAGAAACGGCACAAGGCCGGTGATATAAAACAGGAACAGGTTATCGCCCACCGGTGCCGGCGCGCGATTGAGCGCATAGAAAATGACGCCCAGCGTCATCAGATGGGTGATCGGCTCCATGATCGCCCAAAGGTACCCCAGCCGCGTATGCCCGAACCGGGTGCGCATATCGCGCAGCATGATCGCATGGATCACCCGCCAGCGTGTGGCGATCTCGCCGGTCAGCCCGACGGGCCGCCGTACGGTCACACGGCGTTCGGGTCGTCGGGGGGCGATGGACCAGGCCGCGGTGTCGGGTGCGGCCAGCGGCAGTGCGCACAAGCCGGCGATATGGGCCAGGTGCGTCCGGCATTCGGTATCGTCCGCCGCCGCGAGTTCGACCGCCCGTTCGGCCGATTGCAAAGCCTCCGCGAGCTGTCCGAGAGCGGCATGCACACCGCTGAGCACCCGCCATACCGACCCATTGGCGGGTGCCCGAGCCAGCGCGGCGTACAGCTCGTTTAGCGCATCGCGATACAGCGCCCTGGTACTCAGCAGCGACGCAAGGTGCAGGCGGTACTCGATGTGTTCCGGATCGGCCGCCACCGCCTGACGCGCGGCATCGATCGCGCGTCCGGGATCGCCCGCCCGATGCAGCACCGCCGACAACAGGCGCCACCCGGCCGGTGTGGCGGCCGGCGACACGACGTGAACCGCCAGATGGCCGGCGGCTTCCCGCCACCGCCATTCCGCCGCGAGCATGGCGCCGGCATGCAGCCTTACCTCCGGATTAGCCGGTTCCAGTTCGATGGCCGCGTTGGCGACAGCGATGGCTTCCGCGCGCTGTCCGGTGACGTCCAAAATGCCGCTGAGGGTCCGCAACGCGCCGAAATGCGCCGGATCGACGGCGACCGCGTTGCGGGCAAAATCCCTGGCGCGTTCGGTTTCGCCGGCGTGCAGCAGCATCATGGCCGCGTGCAGCAAGACGGCCACATCGTCCGGCCGGCTGTCGGCGACCGCCACCGCATCCCGCGCCAGGGCACTGTAGTCGGGCACGGTCAATATTGTGTCCCCGCGCTCAGCGGCACGGCGCCGACATTGGCCAGGCCGGTGAAAATCCCGACCACCTTGGCGGCTTCCACGATCGGGGATTCGCTGACGTAAAGCAGATCGCCCGGCACAACGGCGAAACGTTCCGACACGAAAAACCCGGCCGGGTCGCGCAGGTTCAGCCGGTAGATTGTTTGGGGCGTTTCGTTGCCGGGCACGAGTTGCCGTGTCAGTTCGGCCGATTGCCGCCGGTAAACGAACACCGCCGCCGGATCGGCCCGGTTATCCGCCAGCCCCTCGATACGCGCCAGGGTGTGCGCCAGGCTGGGATCTTCGTCGTTATAGGCCTGCTCTCCCGGCCGGTTGACCGCCCCGAACGCATAGAAATAGCTCTGCCGCGGTTGCACCAGAATGCGATCGCCGGGGGCGAGATCCGTTTCCATCGCCCGCGACTCCACCAGATGCGACAGGGTGCGGGTCACCGAGGTATCGCCCCGCGTAATGCGGACCATGGTTTGCCGTTCCGGCGTGTGGGCGCCGCCGGCCATCGCCAGAATATCCAGCAGGCCGCTGGAATGCGGCACCACGGGGTAGCGGCCCGGTTTGGCGACCTCGCCTTGAACGATCACATCGTTGGTCAGGTCGTCGGTGACCAGAACAACGACCTGCGCGCCGGGCGATTCATGCGCCAGCCGATCGCCGACCGCGCGCTCTAACTGCGCCGGCGTACGCCCCGCGGCCTGCATCCGTCCCGCGTAAGGCACGCCGATCGTGCCGTCGATGCCGACCCTGGTAACGGTCTCCAGCCCCGATCGATCGGCGTTCAGGGACGTACCGTTCGGGTTGGGTTCCCAGATCGCGACGCGCAGCAAATCGCCGGGCCCGATCAGGCCCACTTGCCGGGCGGGCGGCAATACGATGGGCGCCTCCATGCCGTGGGCGGCGGCGAAATCGGCGATTGTCCGTGTGGTTTCAGGCGTTAGATCGACCAGGGCAAAATCCGGGTTCGGCTGTTCGATCGCCGCTGTGCGCGGTCCGCTGCCTGGCACCACGGAACAAGCGGTCAGGCCAAGGCCGAGTGCGGCGGTCCATAGAAGATTGTGGGTCATGGCGTGTACGCCTCGGCCGGTAAGGCGGCGACCGGGGCGCGTTGCCTGCCCCATCGGCCGGCGCGCGGCTGGTTGGCCCGCAAATACAACGCGGTGTTGGTGGCGGTGTTATAGGCCAGCGTGCGGTCGCCCAGCGGCGGGGGCGTTCCGGCCAGGATCAGCCCGGCCAGTTCGGCGAAGTTGCCGATATCGAAAAACTCGATCTGACCGGGGTGGTAGCGGGCAAATTGCAAAAACGCCAGGGTGCGCGATGCCAGCACGCGGCAGCCCATTTCCAGGGCCATCGCGATCGGCCCCGAACTGGACTGGCCCACTTCCAGGTAGGGCAGCACGACGGCATCGCACAGGGCCATCGCCCGCATGAACCCTTCGTCGTCGTGGACGCCCAGGAAATGAACGCGGCTATGCAGGTCTTCCGGATGTCGGGACAGCAAATCCCGCGACGCGGCATCCAGGGCGAACGAAATCGGCGTGGAATTGTCCGCCATCGTATCCAGAATGGTGTGTCCGATATGGGCTTCGTCCAGCAGGGTCTGGATATACGGATCGATACCTTGCTCGCGCTTGATGCCTTGCGGATGAACGCCGCCGAAGATCAGCAAATGGTGGTCCTCGGGCAGATAATGCAGCGCCCGCACCGCGGTTTCGAAACCCTTGTAGGGCGACAAGAAGCCAAATGATCCGATCAGCTTCGCGCCCGGCGGCAATGTCTTTATGATCGGAAACTGGTTCTGTGCCGCCGCCTGCCTGACCCGTTCGGCGTCCGATCCGGCGATGAAACTCAGCGGGTGATGATCGACGTCGCGGATCCGGAACACGTCGCACAGCAGCCGGGCATCGCGCCTTGTATGGACAATTGCATTGACCGGCTGCAGGCGCTGCCTCGCGTGCAGAAACCGGTAAGTACGCGCGCCCAGATCGCGATTGCGGCGGAACGACCCGACGATCCCGGCGGCCCGCGGGAACCGGCCGGCGATCAGGCTCAGCCCCAGCGCGGCCCAGTCGAAAGGATCGTGGCCCAGGATAGTATGAAATGTCACCGATACCGCCGGCGCCGCCTTCACCAGTTTTTTGAACCGCCGGACGATCTGATTCGGGGTCCGGCCAAGCGTGCCGTATTCCAACTGGATGTTAACGCTATCGAACTCGTGCAGTTGGGCGGCGATATCCGCGATATGGCGATCCGCGAGGCGCTGCACGCGCCTGTGCTGGCCGCGCAGCAAGTACTGATCCAGGTCGAAGACAGTGACGTCCGCATGCGGGCGAAGTTGTTGTTCCAGCGCGCGTGTATAGCCGGCAATGCCGCACATTTCGTCATAGGTACTCACGATAGCAAGGCGAAGCGGTCCGGATCGCGGTGGCATGGCTCCATCGAACAAGCGAGACCTCCTGTCTCTATCGGCCGCCCGCCCTATGCGGTGCCGCGGCGCATACCCTGCGATGTGCCGTGAGAGGTTCTACGCTCCTGAATATTGACGATTGGTTAACGCCGGACCGGGGCGCTGAAAAAAAGCATTTCGAGCGAGTCGGATTATTGGCTGTTACAAACGTTTTGTTAACCAGATCGACCTATCTTCGCATGAACGGACGCCAGCCGGCGCCGCCCCGCCGGACCAGTCCGTTCACCGAATTCGGGAAAAAGCCCCTATGCACGCTGCTTCCTCCGAAGCCGCCGCCCCTGCCCCCACCTTGTCATCGGATCGTATCCGGCCGGCTCGTCCGGTGATAAGGGCCTTCCCGCGCCGACGGTTTCTATTTCTGCAAGGGGTTCCTGGACCGTTTATGCACACGCTGGGCCAGGCGCTGGCCGCGCGCGGCCACGGCGTATCGCGGGTGAATTTCAACGGCGGCGACCGGTTGGCGTGGCCATCGCTGCCGGCGATCGATTTTACTCGCCCGCCAGCGGAATTTCCGGCCTTCCTGCAACGCCTGATACTGGACGCCGAACCGACCGACCTGATCCTGCACGGCGACTGCCGGCCGTTACACCGGGTGGCAATCGACCTGGCCAACCGGCTCGGTATCGCGGTGCATGTGTTCGAGGAAGGCTATCTGCGTCCCAACTGGATCACGCTGGAGGTTGGCGGCGTAAACGGCTACTCGCATTTGCCGCGCGCACTGCCGGCCTATCGCGCGGCGGCGGACCTGCTGGCGGCCCAGCCAACCATGGCCCACGTGGCGCCTTCCGTGCGTACGCGGGCCCGCGACTGCATTGCCTATGGTGCGGCCTGCATGGCGCTGCGCCTCCGTTATCCGCATTATGCGACCCATCGGGGGTGGTCGCTGGCGCGCGAAGCCGCCGGGTGGATGCGGCGCGCGGCGCGCATACCCCTGGTTCGGCGGCGAAGCCGAACGGCGATCCGGATCGCGTCGGCCGCGCCGGGCGGTTTCTTCTTGATGCCCATCCAGATGGACAACGATTCCCAGATCCTGTGCCATTCCGACATCGGCGGCATGATGCACGCCATCCGGCTGGTGATTGCGTCCTTCGCGCGGCATGCCCCGCCCGGCACCGTTCTGGCGGTGAAGGAACATCCGCTCGACAACGGCGTGATCGACTGGCGCGGCGTCACCATGAAGGCTGCCAGGGAAGCGGGCATTGCCGGCCGTGTGCTTCTGGTCGAGGACGGCGACCTGCAATATTTGCTCGATCGGACGCTGGGGATGGTTACGGTGAACAGCACCAGCGCAACGTTCGCGCTGGCATCGGGCGTGCCGGTGATCGCCCTCGGCCGGTCGGTGTACGACCTGCCGGGCCTGACGCATCAAGGCTCGCTAGAACTGTTCTGGCGGACTCCATCGCCCCCGGATGCGGGGCATTTCGAGGCGTTCCGCCGCGTGCTGACCCATGCCTGCCTGGTGGAGGGCGATTTCTTCACGCGCGACGGGGTCGCCAAGGCCGTCGCCGCGGCGGTTCCCCGGATCGAGGCGGCGCGCGACGCCGCCGCCCGGATCCGCGATATCGACGGCGAAGCGTTCGCGGGCGCGGCATCCGCGGGGTGACGGGCGACCGCCCGATATGGCTGGACATCGCGCGCCTGATCGAACGCGCCTGCATCGGATCGCTGACCGGGATCGATCGGGTCGAACTGGCCTATGCCGAACACGTGCCGCCCGAAAGCCGGTTCGTGATGCTGGGACGCTGTTCCCGCCGGTTCTGGATGTTTCCGCCGCGTGCGGTGCGGCGCTTCCTGGTCGCTTTGCGATCGGCGTGGGACGACGGCCGTCCGGCGGACTGCCGAACCGAGGCGCTGCGCCTGCTGGCGCGGGCGGCGATCGGGCGGCGGGTGCCGGCCGATCCAACAGCGATCTATCTGCTGGTCTCGCACCGGCACCTGCACCGCGAAGCCGCGCTCCGCACCGCGCTGCGGCACGCGCAAGCCACGTTCGTGCCGCTGATCCACGATCTGATTCCGCTGGAATTTCCCGAATATGGCCGGCCGGGCGAAGCCGAACGCCATCGGCGGCGGATCGCGGCGGTGGGCCGGCTGGCGGATGGTATCGTGGCGAACTCGGCCGCCACCGCCGCCGCGATGGCGCCCTGGCTGACGGCTGGACAAGCCGTGCATGTGGCGCCCCTCGGCGTGGCGCCGCGCGTCGCGATCGCGAGCACCGAATTCGGCGACCGGCCGTATTTCGTGTGCGTCGGCACCATCGAACCCCGCAAAAACCATCTGCTGCTGCTGCATCTCTGGCGCCACTGGGCGGCACGGTCCGGTTCCGCGACGCCCCGGCTGCTGATCGCCGGGCGGCGCGGGTGGGAGAACGAAAATGTCGTCGATCTGCTGGACCGCTGCCCCGCTCTGCGCGGACATGTGGAGGAACTGGGAACCGTATCGGACACCCGGCTGACGGCTTTGCTGCGCGGTGCCCGGGCGCTGCTGATGCCAAGTTTCGCCGAGGGTTTCGGATTGCCGGTGGCCGAGGCCCTGGCGCTGGGAACCCCGGTACTGTGCAGCGACCTGCCGGCGCTGCGGGAGGCAGGGGGGCATGTTCCCGAATATCTGGACCCGCTGGACACCCCGGCCTGGTCGGCGGCCGTCGCCGACTACGCAGCCGCCGAGTCGCCTCGCCGCGAGGCGCAGCTTCGGCGCCTGCCGGGATGGCAAGCCGAAACATGGGACGCTCATGTCGCATCGGTGGTAGAATTCGCCGGTCGCACCGTGTCGCGCAGGCGTGAGACACCGGTCGCCCTGTGGCGGGCCGGCGGCCACACGCCATCGGCACGATTTCAAATCGGCAAAGTCCTGGCGGCTGGGGATCGAACCCCGTGAAACATCCATGATCTCGCCGCTGGCACCGGCTCGCCGGATGTCGCCCCGCCGATCGGCTCTAAAGATACACTAGACATAAGGATATCTTTATGTCACTTATCCGCCGCCATGGACCACCTTCTCGCCAGCCTGCGGGCCGCCGCTGAACCGACCCGTCTGCGCCTGCTCGCGCTGGCCGCGCGCGGCGCGTTCTGCGTGATGGAATTCACTGAAATCCTCGGCCAGTCCCAGCCCAGGCTCTCCCGCCATCTGAAACTTCTGTGCGATTGCGGCCTGCTGGACCGGGTACGCGAAGGCTCCAACGTCTGGTTCGCCCTGCCCACCGACGACGCGGGCGCCCTGCCCCGCGAACTCGTCGCCCGGCTTCCCGCCGCCGATCCTGTCCTGGAGGCCGATCGCCGCCAGGCCGCGCGCGTTCTGGCGGAACGCGCCCGCGTTGCCTCGGAAAGCTTCCGCCAGAAGGGTGCGGACTGGGATGAAATGCGGGCGCTCGGACTGCCCGCCCAGGCTGTCGAACAGGCCCTGCTGGCGCTGATTCCGCCGGAGCCGGCCGGGCGCCTGCTGGACATCGGCACCGGTACCGGCCGCATTCTCGAACTTCTCGCCCCGCGTGTCCGTCAGGCGCTTGGGATCGACGCGTCCAAGGCCATGCTCGCCCTCGCCCGTGCCCGTCTGTCGGCACCCGGATTTGCGCATTGCGCCGTCCGGCTGGCCGACATGTACCGCCTGCCGCTCGCCGACCGGTCCTTCGACACCGTCGTCCTGCACATGGTTCTGCATCACGCCGAAGACCCCGCCGGCGCCGTTCGCGAAGCCGCCCGAGTCCTGCATCCCGGCGGTACGCTGCTGATCATCGACCTCGCGCCGCACGAAGAAATCGGCCTGACCGGAAAATTCGCCCATCGCTGGCCGGGTTTTGCCGACGATGTCATCGACCGGATGTTCGCCGCGGCAGACGTCACGGCACGCGCGCCCGTCGCCATACCGGGACCGCTCCCCATCCGGATATGGCCTGCCACTCGAACCTTGGCGGCCCCCCCTGCCGTCGGCGAACCCGCCCTGACCGAAAGCACGCAATGACCCGTCCCCATTTGCTCGATGCCCTGCGCGATCGTGTCCTGCTATGCGACGGCGGCATGGGCAGCCGGATTCAGGCGCTGACCCTGGATATCGAAAAGGACTACTGGGGCCGCGAAAACTGCACCGATGTGCTGGTTTTGTCGCGTCCGGACATGGTGCGCGAGATCCACCGGGGCTATTTCGAGGCCGGGGCCGACATGGTGGAAACCAACACGTTCGGCGCCTCGCCCGTCACACTGGCCGAATTCGACCTGTCGGAACGCGCGTTCGAAATCAATAAAACGGCCGGCGAACTGGCCCGCGAGGCCGCCGAATCGTTCTCCGACGGACGCCACCGCTGGGTGTTGGGCAGTGTCGGTCCCGGCACCAAACTGCCCAGCCTGGGCAACATCGCCTACGATCCGCTGGAAGCCGCGCTGGCCGAACAATGCCGCGGCCTGATCGCCGGGGGCGTCGATGCGATCCTGATCGAAACCTGCCAGGATACGCTGCAGATCAAGGCCGCCGTCAACGGTGCCAAGATCGCCCGCCGCGAAGCCGGCAAGGACACCCCGATTTTCGTGCAGGTCACGGTCGAAACCACCGGAACCCTGCTGGTCGGCCCTGACCTCGCCACCGCGGGTGCGGTGATCGACGCCCTGGACGTGCCGCTGATGGGCCTGAACTGTGCCACCGGACCGCAGGAAATGGCCGAACATGCCGGCTGGCTCGCCGCCAACTGGCCCGGTCTGATTTCCGTTCAGCCCAATGCCGGCCTGCCCGAACTGGTGGACGGCCACACGCATTATCCGCTGGACGCCGCCAATATGGCGTCATGGCTGGAACGTTTCGTCGCGCAGGACGGCGTCAACCTGATCGGCGGCTGCTGCGGCACGACTATCGAGCATATCGCCGCGCTGGACCAGATGCTGCGCAAGCGCAGCCGCTTCCGTCCCGGTCCCGTGGTCCGCAAACCCATTTGGATTCCCGGCGTCGCCAGCCTGTATCAAACGGTCCCGCTGCGGCAGGAAAACGCGATCTTCGCGATTGGGGAGCGTTGCAATGCCAATGGCTCCAAGAAATGGCGGGAGGCTCAGGAAAAAGCCGACTGGGACGGCTGCGTGTCGATCGGCCGCGAGCAGATCGGCGAAGGATCGCACGCGCTGGATATCTGTACCGCCTTCGTCGGCCGCGACGAAATTTTCGAAATGAACGAAGTCATCCGCCGCTTTACCGCCAGCGTGAACAGTCCGCTGGTGATCGACAGCACGGAAACCCCGGTGATCGAGGCGGCGCTGAAGCTGCATGGCGGCAAGGCGATCCTCAATTCCATCAATTTCGAGGATGGCGAAAAGGCCGCGGCCGACCGTTTGATCCTGGCAAAGCGATTTGGCGCCGCGGTCATCGCGCTGACCATCGACGAAACGGGTATGGCCAAGTCGGTGGAAGACAAGCTGCGCATCGCCCGCCGGCTGGTGGATTTCGCGTGCAACACGCACGGCCTGGCGCAATCGGATCTGCTGATCGATCCGCTGACGTTCACCATCGCGACAGGCAACGAAGACGACCGCAAGCTGGCGCAATGGACGTTGGAAGGGATCGCGGCGATCGCCGCGGAGTTTCCTGGCATCCAGATCGTTCTTGGGCTGTCCAATGTCAGCTTTGGATTGAACCCGGCGGCGCGCGCGGTGCTGAACAGCGTGTTCCTGGATCACGCGCGCCGAGCGGGGATGACCGGTGCAATTATTCATGTGTCGAAGATAAAGCCGCTGCACTTGATCGCCGACGAGGAAAAGCAGGTCGCGGAAGACCTGATTTTCGACCGGCGCCGGGAAGGCTACGATCCGTTGCAAAAGCTGCTGGAATTGTTCGCGGGCCGCAAACTGACCGACGATGTCAAGAAAGAACGTGCCGAAACCGCCGAGGGCCGGTTGAAAGACCGCATCGTCGATGGCGATCGCAAGGGTCTGACCGGCGACCTGGACGAGGCGCTTTTGACGCTTGCCCCGCTGGATATCATCAACAACGTCCTGCTGGACGGCATGAAAGTCGTTGGCGACCTGTTCGGATCGGGCAAGATGCAGTTGCCGTTCGTGCTGCAATCGGCCGAAACGATGAAAAGCGCCGTTGCGTATCTGGAACCGATGATGGAACGGGTGGAAGGCCAGGAAAAGGGCACCATCGTCCTGGCGACGGTGAAGGGCGACGTGCATGACATCGGCAAAAATCTTGTCGATATCATCCTGACGAATAACGGCTATCGGGTGGTCAATCTGGGCATCAAGGTGCCGCTGACCGATATGCTGACAGCGGTGCGCGACAACCGTGCCCACGCCATCGGGATGTCTGGCCTGCTGGTGAAATCGACCGTCGTCATGCGCGAGAACCTGGAGGAAATGAGCCGCCAGGGCCTGGAGATTCCCGTTCTGCTGGGTGGCGCGGCGCTGACCCGGAATTACGTGGAGGATGCCTGCGTGAATGCCTATGCATCCGGCCGCGTCGCTTACGCCCGCGATGCGTTCGACGGTTTGCATTTGATGGACAAGGTGACCGGCAACGATTTCGACGACTATCTGGCCGTTATTCAATCGAAACGCGCCGGAAAATCCCGCAACACCGCCCGGACGCTGGGTCAGGCCGACGCGAACGCCTTCCGTCCGGTCGATGTCGTCGCTGTCCGCGAACGCCGCCGCCGCCTGACCCTGGATGTCCCGGCGATCCAGCCTCCGTTCTGGGGGGCGCGCGTCATCGAAGCCACGCCCAAGGCGATCGTTCCCTTCCTCAATGAGCGCAGCCTGTACCAGTTTCAGTGGGGCTTTCGTAAACAGGGCCGGTCGCTGGACGACTTCCTGGGCTGGGCCAAGCAGGAACTTCGTCCGGTGATGCGCCGCATGCTGACGCTGTGCGAGGAGCAGGACATCCTGAAGCCGCAGGCCGCCTATGGGTACTGGAAGGCGGCCGGCCAGGGCAACGACCTGATCATTTTCGAACAGGACGGCACGACCGAGGTGACGCGCTTCGCGTTACCGCGCCAGCCAAGGGAAGATGGCGACTGCATCGCCGACTTCTTCCGCGACATCGACGACGCCGAACGCGACGTCATCGGGCTTCAGGTTGTCACGGCCGGGCAGAAAGCATCCGACACCGCTCGGCTCTGGTTCGAGGATAACCGGTACCAGGACTATCTGTATCTGCATGGATTATCGGTGGAAATGGCCGAAGCCATGGCGGAATATGTCCACAAGCGCATCCGGGCCGAACTGGGATTCGCCGCCGAAGACGATCGCGACATGGAAAAGATGCTGGCCCAGGGCTATCGCGGCAGCCGCTATTCCTTCGGCTACCCCGCCTGCCCGCGTCTGGAGGATCAGGCGCCGATCCTGACCATGCTGAATGCGGAACGGATCGGCGTTTCGCTGTCCGACGAGTATCAGCTTCACCCGGAACAATCGACCAGCGCGATCGTTGTGCTGAACCCGCGGGCGAAATATTTTTCGGTGTGAGGCCGGCGGTTTGTGGCCGGCACTTGAGGGTTGCCGGGTAGAGGGTCAGTTTGAATTTGCGTAGAATATTTTCTTAGTCATCCAGCTTTGATCCGAACATGCGGCGTGCCATATTATGAGCATGGCAATCAAACGCACCCCCCGCCCGCGCGATCCAGCCCAGCTTGGCAAGCTCATGGTGGACATTATGACCGGACAGGTTCCGGATGGCGTCGCCGTGCATGGGTGCAAAGAAGGAAGCTGTCGAAGGCAGCCCCGATTCGAAGCACATCGGCACGTCCTCCGTTGAACGGGCCAATCTCACGACGCGGATGGGTAATC
This sequence comes from Pseudomonadota bacterium, assembly GCA_021805565.1. Classification (GTDB taxonomy): domain Bacteria; phylum Pseudomonadota; class Alphaproteobacteria; order Acetobacterales; family Acetobacteraceae; genus Rhodopila. The sequence goes on along the minus strand of JAJZFA010000014.1, from coordinate 7,298 downwards.
GCCGCTTCACGCGGTTAACGAACGCATTCTCAAAGAAGGCCGAGAATCATGCTCATTCGGTCGCCATCCACATGATGCACTACAATTTCGTCCGCATGCGCCAGACACCGCGGCGCAGCCCGGCTATGGCCGCTGGCGTGACTGCAAAACCATGGGAACTTGCGGACATAGTGAAGGTAATGGAGGACTGGGAGGGGACGCAAGCCGACTCTCGAACTGACGAGCCAATACGGAGAACATTCCCGCAATGAGCGATTCGCACACTGGGATACAGACGAGGGCGGCGTGGCCGGGCGAGACATCCTCACGGCGCCATCGTCGTCAAAAGGCGTCCACCACCGCGTCGGCCGTCAACACGTACCAGCCGCTCGACTCAATTTGGTTTGGCGAGGACGACGCCGAACTGATTGATCTCATGCTGTCCTTTTATCCCCGGTCCGAGCCTCGCCTGATCTTGGATGCGACGGTTAACGGCGGCCGGTTTTGGCGCGGCAGCCAACGCCCGGTAATTGGGTTGGATATCGACCCGCGCCACCGTCCGACTGTATGCGCGGACAATTCTGCTATGCCGTTTCGTGACGGCACCTTCGACGTGGTGGTGTACGATCCGCCCCACATCCCCAATCAAGGCCGCGACAAGTCGAAAGACTTTAATGCACGCTTCGGCCTTGGCGCGCGTTCCGCCAAGGAGAACGGTTACAGCTTCGCCCACACCTATCCCGCCTTCTTGCTGGAGGCATCGCGCGTTCTGGAAAAGGAAGGCATTCTTCTCTGTAAGATTGCCGATTACGTTCATAACCATCGCTACCAATGGGCACATGTTGAACTGATTGTTGCCGCGCGCACTTTTGGCTTCACTGCATGCGATTGCATAATCAAGATTCGAAAGGGACCGATCATCGATCCCAAGTGGAAGGTAGCACACCATAGCCGGCGGCAGCATTGTTACTGGATCGTCTTTCGTAAATCGGACCGCTGCGAATGAGCGCGGGAACTCCTATTGCTGTGCCAGCCCCGCAGCTTCAGATTGAGTTCACCGCCGCTCTTGCCGAGATTCGCGCGCTGTATCTTCAGGGTGCCCTGACTGAAACCGTGCGCTCTCTCAGCGTGCCCAATATCGACCGCGAATTGGCATCGTATGTGCCGCCTCACAGCCTCGCTGCGTTGGCCGGGCACGGTCTCCGTGGCGAAATGATGTTTCCCGTGCCCACGGTTCTTACGGCCAATCCGCGTCTTCTCGCTTATTACCGCCTGCTGTACGGCTATAGCCAGAAGGAGTTCTATACGGCCCCGAGCGGCCTTGGCCGTTTCCGGAGCATGGAAGAACGAGGCGCGCTACACGGCCTTACGCCACTCATCCCCGCGCTATGTCAGGCACTATGCGGTGCCGGCGCGCTGCTCCTTGCCGGAGTAGGCGCGACACGGCTCAGCACGGCCCTGCTTGACGACCTTACCCTTTTGACGCTCGGGCCGCAGTTGCGGGGAGGGGCGAACGTCAGAAAAGGCACTGCTGGAATTCGCGTCGTCTTCAACGCGATCCAGGAGATTGTGCGCACGGCAATCGTCACGCAGAAGGAAACGAGAATTGAGGTCAGGAATGCCGCGGGCCGCACCGTTCTGATCGAATTTGCGTCCGATCCCGATATCGTCGTTCGCGAGGAACTGGGGTCTGGACAGTTCACCCAACGCGTCGCGATCGAGGTCAAGGCGGGATCGGACTTCTCGAATATCCACAACCGCATCGGGGAGGCGGAAAAGAGCCACCAGAAGGCAAGGGGCGCCGGTTTCGTTGAGTGCTGGACCGTCGTCAACGTGGACAACTTCGACCCGGTTATGGCGCGGCGAGAATCGCCTAGCACTAACAGATTTTACCGTGTTTCAGATCTCGTTGCTGGCGCCGGGCACGATTACGAGGACTTCAAAGCGCGGGTTCTGGCGATGGTCGGTATTGCAGCCGGTTTGCCGGTGGCGCGGAGCGAGACAGACCGTTCGGCCGATGAATCGGGGCTATAAGCATTTTGGTCATATCACCCGTGGTATTTAATTTGATACTGACCTACTACCCTTGAGCGTTGCCGGGTTCCATGGTGCATGCTAATCTGACGACGTCATGAAAGCGGTCCTTCGCCGGGTTTTAACCTTCATCGCCGTATTCGCCCTGTTGGGCGGAACGATGGCTCAATCGGTGCCGGCTATGTCTTATGGCATGGCGGCGGATATGCCGTGCGGCATGACGGCCATGGCAGCACCCTCGGGCGGCGCTCATTCGCCCATACCTTGCAAGGCAATGACACCGGATTGTCTCCGGCATATGGGCTGTGCCACGTCGCCGGCCCTGCCCGCGCCGCTCTTGGCCGATAGCGGCCACAACCGCTATCGTTCCGTCGCCTATTGGACGGCCTTGCCCAAGCTGGCCAGCCTTGTGCGCGAACCCGAACCCCTGCCGCCCCGAACAGCCTGAGTAAATCCCCGCACGCCCGGCGTGCGCCCGATTGATTCAATCCGCTGTTTCCATCCGCCGGACGGTGTGCCGCCGGCGGTTCGCGAAGGGTTTCCAAATGCTCCGTTATCGTTCGATTGCGCACACCGTTGCGCTCGCCTGCGGCCTTGTGTCCGCAACCGCTCCCGCTTTTGCCGCCGCCGCCGACTACCGGTTCGAACTGGCCGGAAAACCCAGCCTGTCCGGACAGACCGACACGATCCAGGTTCGTCTGGTTCATGTCGCGGACGGCAAGCCGGTGACCGGCGCGGTGATTTTCGAGAGTTCCGCCGACATGGGACCGTCCGGCATGCCCACCATGCCGGCCGCGGTGAAACCGCTGCCGCCGAAAGATGGCATTTACAGTTTCGCGGTCGATCCGGGCATGGCCGGCACCTGGGCGCTGCATCTGGCGGCCAAGGTGCAGGGCGAGGCGGACACCGTACGCGGCACCGTTAACGCCGAACTGGCGAAGTGATATGCGCGCCCAGGGAATACGGCCCGCCGCCAGCATAGCGCTGGCGGCGGGACTGCGGTTCGCCGCCGGCATGGCGCTGGCGGCAGGCCCGTTCGCGTACTGGCCGGCACGCGCCCAACCCGCCACCGACTCCCTGGGCGCCAATCCGCTGGGCGCGACCGTCGAAGGCCTGCTTGAGGCGGGGCAGCGGCTGAGTCCGGCCCTGCGAGCGGCGTCGCTCGACACCGCCGCCGCGTCCGCCAAGGCCGACGGGGCGGGCAGGCTGGACGACCCGACCATCGCCGACAACTATGAATATTACCGCGATCCGGGCGTTTTCAGCGGGCACGCCGTCATGGTCTCCCAGGCGTTCCCGCTCTGGGGCAAGCGCGATCTGCGCCGACAGGCGGCACTGGCCGATGTCGATGCGGCGCGCGGGCAGGAACGCGCGGCCCGCGACGCGCTGGATGAGAAGATCAAAGTCGCCTACGCGCAATACTATCTGGCCAGCCGGGACATCGCGGTGAATCGCGAGATCGCCCAGTTGGCACAACGGATGCGTTCGGCGGCGGCGGCGCGCTATGGCCAGAACAGCGGCGACCAGACCTCTGTCATCGCCGCCATGGGCGAGGAAACCAACGCGAAAACCGAGGCCGTTCGGCTACAGGGCGAGAAAGCCGCCGCCGTTGCTCGGCTGAACGCGCTGATCGGCCGGCCCGGCGATGCCAGGCTGGCCGAACCGGAACGGCTTCGTCCGATACCGCCCACCGAACCGCCCATCGCGGCGCTGTCCGGTCGCGCCCGTTCGGCAAACCCCACCTTGCGCGCCAGCGACGCCGCGGTCGCGGCGGCCCGAGCGCGGGATCGCCTGGCGGGCAAAGCATGGTATCCGGATGTGACGCTGGGGGCCGGCCCGCTGATCCAGACCAACAACCAGCCGGCCGGTTTCGCCGCGTCGGTCGGGTTTAACATACCGGTGCCCTGGGGCCGCGAAGCGTCCGGCCAGCGGGAAGCCGCCGCGCAGCTTGGGGCGGCACAGCAAAAATACGAAGCCGCGACCCGCGAAATCGAAGGCGCGCTGGGCGAGGCCGTCGCGAGGCTGCGTGCGGCCCGGACCACCGAGGCGCTGCTGCGGCGCGAGGCCATGCCGCAGGCGCGGGCCGCGTTCGACGCGGTTCTGGCGAGTTATAGCCAGGGCAAAACCGACCTCGGCGCGGCGATCGCGGTCGAACACCAGCTTCACGACATCGACCTTCGCCTGCTTCAGGCACAGATGGACGAACAGGTCGAATGCGCCGGAATCGAACGCCTGATCGGCGGTCCCCTGTGACGCGGTCCCTGTTTCTGGCCTGCGTGGCAGCGATTGCCGCCGCCGGTACGGCTCGGGCGGCCGGCCCGGCCCCGCTGTATTACCAGAATCCGGATGGCGAACCATTTTACGCGGCCGAACCGGCAAAGACGAAGGATGGCCGCGAGTACAAACCGGTCTTCGCCGATACGCCCGCCGCCGTCGCGCCGGCCCCGGCCTCGCCGGCAGCCGCTCACCGCATCCTGTATTACCGCAATCCCATGGGTTTACCGGACACTTCGCCCAAACCGAAGAAGGATTCGATGGGCATGGACTATATCCCGGTGTACGCCGACGACGCTGGGCAGGGCGATCCGGCCGGCACCGTCAGGATCAGTCCCGGCCGCCTGCAAACCCTGGGCGTGCGAACCGAGGCCGTGGAAATGCGACAGCCCGCCGGTCGCGCCATCGTGGCAACCGGCATCCTTCAGTTCGACGAGCGCCGCCTCGCCACGGTGACGACGAAGGTTCCCGGCTGGATCGACCGGCTTGTGGTGGCGGCGGCCGGCGACAAGGTGCGGCGCGGTCAGGTGCTGGCCGAGATTTACTCGCCCGATCTTGTCGCGTCGGAAGACGAATATCTGATCGCCGCCCGCATGGGCGGGGCGATCGCCTCGGCGGCCGTCCAGCGGTTGCGGGCACTGGATATTCCGGACGATGAGATCGACCGGTTGCGCCGTACCGGCCATGCGTCGCGGCACATCCCCGTGATGGCGTCCGCCGATGGCGTGGTGATCGACAAACCGGTTCAGGACGGTATGCGGGTCGATGCGGGTCAACCGCTTTATAAGACCGCCGATCTGTCGGAACTGTGGCTGATCGCGCAGGTGCAGGAACAGGATCTGGGCGCGGTCGCACCGGGAAACCGCACCGTCGCGACCTTTGTGGCGTTCCCCGGGCGGACGTTCGATGGACGGGTCGATTTGATCTATCCGTCGATGAACGCGGAAACCCGGACCGCGCGGGTGCGGATCGTGGTTCCCAACGCCGGCGGCGAACTGCGCGCGGGGATGTTTGCCAACGTACGGATCGATCCGGCGGCGGAAAGCCGGCCGGTGCTGTCGGTGCCCAGTTCGGCGGTGCTCGACACCGGCACGCGGCAAGTGGTGCTGGTCGCCCGCGGCGAAGGCCGGTTCGAGCCGCATCGCGTCACGCTGGGACTGCGCGGCGACGAATGGGTTCAGGTGCTGGACGGACTGAAGCCGGACGATCGCGTCGTGGTCGGCGCCAACTTCCTGATCGACGCGGAAAGCAATCTGCGCGCCGCCCTGCAAGGCTTCGCGGATGGCGATAAGGGCACACCGGCGGGCCAGGGAGCGGGTCCATGATCGGCCGCCTGATCGACCTGTGCGCCCGCAACACGATGCTGGTGCTGCTGGCGACATTGCTTGTGGTCGGTATCGGGGTCTGGTCGGTTGTCAACACGCCGCTGGACGCGCTGCCGGACCTGTCGGACACGCAGGTTATCGTCTATACCGAATACCCCGGCCAGGCGCCGCAGGTGGTCGAGGATCAGGTCACTTACCCGCTGACCACCGCCCTGCTCGCGGTTCCGCACGCCAAGGTCGTGCGCGGATTCTCCGATTTCGGGCTGTCCTTCGTTTATGTGGTGTTCGAGGACGGCACCGACCTGTACTGGGCGCGATCGCGGGTGCTGGAATACCTGAATTTCGCCGCCAAACGCCTGCCGGCCGGGGTAACGCCCGCACTGGGGCCGGACGCCAGCGGGGTCGGCTGGGTCTATGAATACGTCGTGCTGGGCGCGCAACGCACGCTGGCGGAACTGCGGAGCATCCAAGACTGGATTATCCGCTACGATCTGGTGACGGCGAAAGGCGTGTCGGAGGTCGCCAGCGTCGGCGGCTTCGAGAAACAATACCAGGTCGTCGTCGATCCGCGGAAACTCCAGGCCTTCGGCATCCCGCTGGATCGCGTGTCGGACGCAATACGAGCCAGCAACCGCGATGTCGGCGGCCGGACCATCGAGATGAGCGAAACCGAGTATATGATCCGCGGCCGGGGCTACCTGCGCGACACGCAAGACCTGGGCGACGTCGTGCTGAAGGCCGATCCGGATGGGTCCGGCACCCCCGTCTTACTGAAGGATGTGGCTCGGATCGAACTCGGGCCGGATGAGCGGCGCGGCATCGCCGAACTGAACGGCACCGGCGAGGTGGTTGGCGGCATCGTGTTGAAACGCGACGGCGCGGACGCGCTGACGACGATCGATAACGTCAAGGCCAAGCTGGCGGAACTGAAACCCGGTTTGCCGGACGGCGTGTCGGTCGAGCCGGTCTATGACCGGTCCCGGTTGATCGACGGGGCCATCAACACGCTGAAGCACACGCTGGGCGAGGAAAGCCTGATCGTGGCGGCGGTCTGCATCGTCTTTCTGCTGCATGTCCGCAGTGCCCTGGTCGCGATCCTGACTCTGCCCATCGGCATACTGATCGCCTTCAGCGGCATGCACGCGCTGGGGATCGGGTCCAACATCATGAGTTTGGGCGGCATCGCCATCGCCCTGGGTGCGATGGTCGATGCGGCGATCGTGATGATCGAGAACGCCCATAAACATGTCGAGCGACTGGCACCCGGACAACCGCGCGGTCCCGCGCTGATCGCGGCGGCGAAGGAAGTCGGTTCGTCGCTGTTTTTCAGCCTGCTGGTGATTGTCGCCGCGTTCCTGCCGGTGTTCGCGCTGGAGGATCAAGAGGGCCGGTTGTTCAAACCGCTGGCGTACACCAAGACCTTCGCCATGGCCGGGGGCGCCATCCTGTCGGTGACGCTGGTGCCGGTGCTGATGCTGTTCTTCGTGCGCGGGCGGATCGTTCCCGAGGCGAAAAACCCAATCAACCGAACGTTGATCTGGCTGTACAGGCCGGTCATCCGTAACCGTCCGGTCAGCCCCGCCTGGAAGCAGGTCCAGGCGGGGCTATAATCCCTGTCAGGCAGCATCCCGCTGATCCAGCCTTTCCCGGACCTGGGCGAGGTTCCACGGCAGTAATTCATGGACC
>JAJZFA010000043.1 GCA_021805565.1 Pseudomonadota bacterium | reverse complement strand
TGGTGTTGCGCGACGGACGCGCCTGCCTGGACAACAACGCCGCCGAACGGGCCATGCGGCCGATCCCGTTGGGACGGAAAAACTGGCTGTTCGCCGGATCGGACGCCGGTGGCGAGCGGGCCGCGGCCATCTATTCGTTGACCGAGACGGCAAAGCTCAACGGCCTCGACCCCGAAGATTATCTGCGCCAGGTGCTGGAACGGATCGCCGATCATCCTGTCAAACGGGTCCATGAATTACTGCCGTGGAACCTCGCCCAGGTCCGGGAAAGGCTGGATCAGCGGGATGCTGCCTGACAGGGATTATAGCCCCGCCTGGACCTGCTTCCAGGCGGGGCTGACCGGACGGTTACGCACGGATGGAAGAGTTATCCTTTCCGCCAGTTGGTATTACAGCCGATGCTGCCGTAATCCGGACGTGGCGACAGGATCGGGCCTGGACAGGTTTGGCGCCGCGCCCGGCGGCGAACCCGAACGAACAGATTTCGCCCTCCGGCCCTGGTCCAAACGGTCATCCCGCCCACATACCGGCTTCCCCTTCTCTCCGGACTGTGGCAGACCGGGAACATCCCTAGAACACCCACCCACAAGGGACCACAGCATTCATGGCCGGCAACATCCACGTGCGCGGCGCGCGGGAACATAATCTCAAGAATGTCGATGTCGTCATTCCGCGCGATTCGCTAACGGTTATCACCGGCTTGTCTGGGTCCGGCAAATCGTCGCTAGCGTTCGACACGATCTATGCCGAGGGCCAGCGGCGCTATGTCGAATCGCTGTCCGCCTACGCCCGGCAGTTCCTCGAACTGATGGGCAAGCCGGACGTGGACAGCATCGACGGCCTGTCGCCGGCGATCTCCATCGAGCAGAAAACCACCTCGAAAAATCCGCGCTCCACCGTCGGCACGGTGACCGAGATCGCCGACTATATGCGGTTGTTGTGGGCGCGCGTCGGCGTCCCCTATTCCCCCGCGACCGGCCTGCCGATCGAGGCGCAGACCGTGTCGCAAATGGTGGACCGGGTGATGGCGATGCCGGACGGCACCCGTCTGCTGCTGCTCGCCCCTGTCGTGCGCGACCGCAAGGGCGAATACCGCAAGGAACTGGCCGAATTGCAACGCCGCGGCTTTACCCGGGTCAAGGTGGACGGCACGCTGTATGAAATCGCCGAGGTTCCGGCGCTGAACCGCAAGACAAAACATGAGATCGAGGCCGTGGTGGACCGTCTGGTGGTCCGCGAAGGGATTGCCTCGCGCCTCGCGGACAGCTTCGAAACCGCATTGGCCATGTCCGACGGCATCGTCTATGCCGAACACGCCGACAGCCAGGAACGCACGGTTTTTTCGTCGAAATTTGCTTGTCCGGTCAGCGGGTTTTCCATCGCGGAAATCGAACCGCGGCTGTTCAGCTTCAATTCCCCGCACGGCGCCTGTCCGGCTTGCGACGGGCTGGGCGTGGAATCGTTTTTTGACCCCGAACTGGTTGTTCCCGACGATCGCGCCGGATTGGCCGAGGGCGCCATTGCCCCGTGGACCGGCGCGCAATCGCCGTATTACGACCAGACGCTGCAAAGCCTCGCGCGGCACTTCAAGCAAACCACCAAAACGCCATGGAGCGAACTGCCCGCCGATGTGCGGGCCGCGATTATGTATGGGTCCGACGAACCCATCGCGTTCACCTACAAAGACGGGGTGCGCAGCTACACGGTGACCAAGCCGTTCGAGGGCGTGCTGAAAAACCTGCAACGCCGCTGGCAGGAAACCGACAGCGTTTGGGTGCGGGAGGAAATGTCGCGGTATCAGGCGGAAAAACCCTGCGTCGTGTGCAACGGTAGCCGGTTGAAGCCGGAAGCGCTGTCGGTTCGCGTCGCCGGCAAGACCATCGCGCAGGCGTCGGACCTGTCGATCCGGCTTGCACTGAACTGGTTCGCCGGGGTTTTGCCGCAACTGACCGAGCAACGACAGGAAATCGCCGGGCGAATCTTGCGGGAGGTCGTGGAGCGGCTGCGCTTTCTGGTCGATGTCGGGCTGGACTACCTGACGCTGGCCCGCGGGTCCGCCACTCTGTCGGGCGGCGAATCCCAGCGCATTCGGCTGGCCAGCCAGATCGGGTCCGGCCTGACCGGGGTTTTGTACGTGCTGGACGAACCGTCGATCGGCCTGCATCAGCGCGACAACGAACGACTGTTGGTCACGCTGCGTCGGCTGCGCGATCTGGGCAATACCGTGCTGGTGGTCGAACACGACGAAGACGCGATCCGGGCGGCGGACCACCTGATCGATATGGGGCCGGCCGCCGGAATCAACGGCGGGCATATCGTTGCCGAGGGAACGCCCGCCGAGGTCGCCGCCAATCCGAAATCGCTGACCGGCGATTATCTGTCCGGTCGCCGCCAAATTCCGGTGCCGCCGATGCGCCGACCGATGCAGAAAGATCGCGTTCTGACCGTGGTGGGCGCGCGCGGCAACAATCTGAAGAGCATTTCGGCGCATTTTCCGCTGGGTACATTCACCTGCGTAACGGGCGTGTCCGGCGGCGGCAAATCGACGCTGGTTGTCGATACGCTGTATAAGGCCGCCGCGCGCCGGTTGATGAGCGCCGGCCTGGTGCCGTCGGCGCACGACCGGATCGAGGGCCTGGACCAACTCGACAAGATCATCGACATCGATCAGTCGCCGATCGGCCGCACGCCGCGATCCAATCCCGCGACCTATACCGACTTGTTCGCGCCGATCCGCGACTGGTTCGCCGAATTGCCGGAATCCCGCGCTCGGGGATACAAGCCCGGCCGTTTCAGCTTCAACGTCAAGGGCGGCCGCTGCGAGGCGTGCCAGGGCGATGGCCTGCTGAAAATCGAAATGCACTTCCTGCCCGACGTCTATGTCACCTGCGATACCTGCAAGGGAAAACGCTACAATCGCGAAACGTTAGAGATTAAGTTCCGCGACAAATCCATCGCCGAGGTGCTGGCGATGACGGTGGAAGAAGCGGTTCCGTATTTCAGCGCTCAGCCGCGCATTCATGACCGGTTGAAAATTTTACAGCAGGTCGGGCTTGGGTATATCGCGCTGGGTCAGCAGGCCACCACGCTGTCCGGCGGCGAGGCGCAGCGCATCAAACTGTCAAAGGAACTCGCCAAGCGGGCGACCGGGCGGACGCTGTATATTTTGGACGAACCGACGACTGGCCTGCATTTCGAGGATGTGCGGAAATTATTGGAAGTTCTGCACACGCTGGTCGATCAGGGCAATACCGTGGTGGTGATCGAACACAATCTGGAAGTTATCAAGACGGCTGACTGGATTTTGGATCTTGGGCCGGAAGGCGGCGACGGCGGCGGTCTTATTGTCGCGCAGGGAACGCCGGAAGATATCGCCGCAAGCCCGGCCAGCCACACTGGGCGGTTTCTGGCGCCGCTGCTGCCGGTGCCGAAGAAGACGAGGCGTCGGGCCTGATAGCGGCGGCCGTCCGGTCACGGCTTGCGCACGATCCATTTCGGGTCGTGCGCCACCAGGGCAACGCCCTTCTCCCTGGCGAAATCGCCGGCTGCCCGGATCACTTCCGGCCAGTACGGATGATAGTCGTCACCGATCAGATAGCCACCGGGAGCCAAAATATCCCAGTAAAGCCGGGAATCCTTCATCACGTCGTCATATTCGTGAGACGCATCGATGTGGACCAGGCCGGCGACGATTCCCAGCCCGCGCAACAGCAAGGCGGCGTTGGTGGAGGTCTGCGGCAACGGCACGACCGAACGGGTCACGCCCCGCCGGACGATGTTGCTCATGAACTGGTCGTACAACAGCGGCAATCCATGCCGGCGCGGGATCATATCGAATAACCCGGAATTGCGGTCCCAGTGTTCCAGGCTGCCCAGGAAGGTATCGACCGCGATCACTGTCCCCGGTACTCCGTTCCGGCGCAGCAGTTCGGCCAAGTACAACGTCGAGCCGCCCTTCCAAACCCCGACATCGATCACGACACCCGGCCGAACCGTCGCGATCGCTTCATCGAACGACGGGTGCCTGCTGTTCCAGCCACTGCTATCCTCGGGCATCGTCGCTACGTAGCCCGCATAGATATCCGTGCCATGTATCATTTGCATGATTTGGGCATGCGGCGGTTGCGGCGGATTGGTCATGAACGGCTCCGGACATCAGAATGGATCGCGGCGGGATGGGTAGCGCAAAGCGACGCCGGACAACAGATGGGCGGCCAGCGGTTGAGTCTGGGCCTTGAAAAATGGCGGCCAGCCATTTATCCCCTGCCCGTCACAACGCGCGAGCAGGTCATGTGGGCGGCACCGGCAAACGGCCTGAATATGAAGACACTTTGGACCGATACGCCGTATGCGATCCAGCGTGTCGCCGGTCTGTATGAGGCCGGCGACATCACGCCGGACGAACGCGAAGACCTGACCCATTTCATCGAACATGGCTGGCTGATCTGGCGCGGTGCGATCGAACCGCACCTGATCGACCGGTTCGCCGCCGACATAAGAAGCCATCACACGCACCCAGGGAAATTCCTGACGACCCGGCATCGCGACGGCAAACCTGGGTTAAAAATATCCGGCGGCACCCCGGACCGATTCGAAAGCCTGTTCGATCTGTACGTCAATCTCGCCTCGGCTCGGGATGTGTGCCTGCACCAGCGCATTGCCCGCTTCCTGACGCTGGTGTTCGACACCAAACCTGTCGCCTGCCAGCAACTTCTGTTCCAGAGAAGCAACGGCCATCGCGTGCATCAGGACACCTCGGTTGTCGCCATCGAGGATCCAATGCTGCTGGCCGCCTCGTGGATCGCGCTGGAGGATGTGCGCGAAGGCAGCGGCGAACTCGCGTTTTACGACCGGAGCCACCGCCTGCCGCATTACCTTTTCAAGGATGGCAGCAAGCGAATCAATTTCGCCGAAGACGACAACGATTTGTACATCGCCGAACTCGATGCAGCCTGCCGGCGGGAGTCCATGGCGTATGAACGATTTATCGCCAGGAAAGGCGACGTATTTTTCTGGACGGCCGATCTTGTCCATCGCAGCCACCCGCGCACGTTGCCCGACGATACCAGCCGCCTGTCATGCGTGACGCATTACCACCCGGCAACCACCACACCATTCTGGTTCCGTCACCATCCGAACCGGCATTACCGGGCGGATTTCGCGGATCGCGGCAGCTATGTCAGCGCCCATTATCCACTCGCCGCCAAGCAACGCGGCATGATCGCGCCTGAGTCGGCATTTATGGGGTGACTCGCCTTCATTCTGTCGTTGGCCCGTCATTATCGTCCGCCACGAAGCCAGACTCGCCAGCAAGCCGCCCGTTGTCCTGACGGGACGTGGTCCCCGAAAGGACGGTCGCCGTTTCCGTGTTCGCCGAATCGGCCAGCCACCCGGCGGTGTAAGGTGCCCTGAATGCGACAAGCGCGAGCAGGGCAAGCAGGAACAGCAGGCCGAACGGGAATCCGTAGTAGATCGTCAAAAGCATATTGATTGCGCCAGCGATCAGCAGGACCGCCGGATACACCCACAGGCGCCGCGATTCCGAAAGAGACTCATAATTTCGATTGAGTTCTGTCAACCAGACGTATCCCTCGATCCGAACCGGCCGAGCCGTTCGGTCCACGGCGGATGCGGACGAAAGGCCGAGGGCATAGGGAAGCCGTACGGCGGCGACGAATATAACACCCAGCAATAACAGAAGTGCGAACGGGAATCCGGTCGCGACGGTCAACAGCATGTTGATCGTGCCAAGTGCGAGCAGCGGCCATAACAAAAACTGGAACCGCCAGTCCTCGGGCAGCCCATCGTAAAAGCGGTTCCACCGTAACGTGCGTTCGGAGAATGACATGTCGCCCTCCCGGTTATGGTCTTTACGCCACAAGGCCCATCAATTGACCGGCCACGCCCACCAGGGCCGTTCAGACGCACCGGATGGCCGGGTCATCGCGGAATCGCGATCGGGCGGCGCGGCGCTGTCCGGTGCCATCAGGGCTAATTGTTCGACCGAACCGCGATCTTCGCTCAGCACATCGACGACTCTTTTGAGCGCCTCGGCTCTGCCAAGATCGTAGGCGCGCCGGACGATCGCCTGCACGGACGCGTTGATTTCCGTCATTTGATGACTGTCCACGAGATCGGAACTCCCTCGATTGCTAAGACGACGGTTAAAACGTCAACAATAATAGACAAACCAAGCGTAACCCAAAATAGACGATTTTACAGCCAGAGCAAGCTCGGGGTTTGCCGGAGCGATGATTCGGCGACGCCTGACCGATTTAACGCTGGGTGTGCGGCGCGTTCATTCACCATCGCGTGGGATTACAAAAAACTCGAAGCGGCCGGCGGTGTTTCGGCAAGCGTATGGGCCATGAACTCCAGTGCCTCTCGTATTTGTGTACGACCGGCCGGACCACCCAGACAGACCCGCACCGCCTCGGGCGGACTATCGCCGGACGTGAACGCGTCGCTTGCCACGATCCCGATGCCTGTTCTCCGCATTTGTCCGGCAAAGGCGGAGCGCGTCCACGGCTCCGGCAGCGACAACCAAAGATGGAACCCAGCCGGATCCGACCGGAACGTCTGGCCCCGTAGCAGCGACCGTGCGATGGCCTGACGTTCGGCCGATTCCCGGCGAACGGCGGCAACGAGCGCATCGGCGGTGCCATCGTCGATCCAGCGCGTGGCGAGGGCGACGGTGACCGGCGATGCCATCACTGTGGCGGCGCGCAAGGATGCGGCGAAGGTCCAGCCGGAACGGTTGTCCGGGACCACGACATAGGCCACGCGCAATCCCGCGCCCAGACACTTGGCGAGGCCGGCGATGTGCCAGGTTAGTTCCGGCGCCAGGGCGGCGAACGGCGGGGGTGCATCGGCCGGCAACAATCCGTAGGGATCGTCCTCGACGATCGGCACGCCGAACCGGCGGGCGATTTCGGTCAATTCCAGCCGTCGGGGTTCCGAAATCGTGTGGGTTGTCGGGTTCAGCAGGGTCGGGTTGAGATACAGCGCCTTCGGGGACAACCGTTTGCATGCGTCCGCGAATGCGCCGGCATCGATCCCCTGATCGTCCATTGGCAGCCCTACGAGCGACAAGCCGAACTGAGCGGCGATCGACCGCGCCCCGGGGTAGGTAATATTCTCGGACAGGACGACATCGCCCGGACGGGCGAGCAATCCGAAGATGCCAAGCAAGGCCGGATGGGCGCCCGGAACGATGAACACCCGGTCCTGACGCGGCACCAATCCGCGGCGGCTGAGCCAGGCCGAGGCGGCTTCCTTATCGGCCGATACGCCGCCGAAACCCTGATAGCGCATCAGCCGCAACAGATCGCGGCCGATCGCGTCCCATCCGTCTTGCATACGGTCCAGCAACGCCGGATCGTCCGGCTCTGGCGGCAGGTTCATGGAAAGATCGACGATCTCGGGATGCACGATCATCGGCGGGTGCCGGCGGCGGATAGCCTTGCTGACGAATGTCCCCTGGCCGACGCGGGATTCGATCAGGCCCCGGCGTTTCGCCTCCACATAGCCGCGGGCGACGGTTGTGAAATCCATGCCGAGCGCGGTGGCCAATGTGCGCTGCGGAGGAAGCCGGTCGGCCGCCGACAGCCGGCCGGCCTCGATATCGCTGGCGATGGCATCGGCGATCGCCAGATAACGCGGGGTTCCGCGCCGGGAGAGTTCGGGAAGCCATTCAGCCACGGAGCCAGACCTTTCATGTCAGCGAGCGAGCGGATTGACTGTATATTGTTGCATAAATTTATTCCAGCAGCTTTCGAAACCGGCAAATTGAGCGAAACGCGATTCGGAACGTGCGCCTGACTTGACGCTAAAGATTATATTTTAGCTCCATCGTTCAAAATATGGTTAATTTTTAGTCTATTGCATTAAATATCTGTACTTAATTTAGGCGATTTGTAAATCAATTGATCGCATAATTGACCGTATAATTGATTGGAAGATCGACTGCTCCGTTTACAGTCAATTTGGCACGCGGTTTGCTTACAGTTCTCGGCAACCCAACCCAAAGGACGCTCGTCATGGCAACCGTCACCGCCCCAGCCCACAAAAAAGGCGACTTCTTCGTCGATTACGAAGAGAAGGTTTTCGAAGACGTGAAAGCCGCTCCTGGAGAGAAGGCCCTTGTCACCTTCCATACCGTCGCGTTCGAAGGCTCCATCGGCCTCGTGAACATTCTCCAGGCGCTGCGACTGGCCCGCAAGGGCTACGAGACGTCTATCCTGCTCTATGGTCCGGGCGTCACGCTCGGCGTGCAGCGGGGCTTTCCCAAGATTGGCGATGAAGCGTTCCCGGGCGCGCAGAATTTCAACAATCAACTGAAGCGGTTCATGGACGAGGGCGGCAAGGTTTATGCCTGTAGGTTTGCGTTGCAGGCCTTGTACGGCCACGGCGAGCCATCGCTGATCGAGGGGATCAGGCCAATCAATCCGCTGGATGTGCTGGACCTGGTGCTGATCCACAAGAAGGCCAACGCGGTCATCCTGGACACCTGGACGCTTTAATTGTTACTTGCGCATCATATCCGGGCTTGCTCCAGACGCCCGCCGCTTTGCTGTGTCCGGTTTCATGGGCGACCGGCCCAGGCCCGGACATGACACAGCGGAACGGTCATTGCCCGCCACTTATCGCTCCGGATCGCGGTGCCGGGCGTGCCCCAAGCCTGTGTCCGGGCGGGCAGCTTTATCGGCATGCCGCCGCACTTACGGCCGCTACCGCTCTTAACGTGCAGACAGGTTTACTGGCATGAAAAAGATTGTCCGGGCTGCGGCGGCGCAGCTATCGCCGGATCTGACAACGGGCGACGGGTCGGTGGCGAAAGTGCTGAATGCTATCGCCGAGGCGGCCGGAAAGGGCGCCGATCTGATCGTCTTTCCGGAAACCTTTGTTCCCTGGTATCCTTATTTCTCGTTCATCTATGCGCCGGTATCGACGGGTAAAGAGCATATTCGCCTATACGAAAATGCCGTTATCGTTCCCGGCCCCATCACCGATGCGGTCGGCGCGGCCGCCCGAGTGAACAGTATGGTTGTTGTTCTTGGCGTAAACGAGCGCGATCATGGGTCGCTCTATAATACACAGATCGTATTCGACGCCGACGGCACGCTGAAACTTGCGCGCCGGAAGATTACGCCGACGTTCCATGAACGCATGATCTGGGGCCAGGGCGATGGGTCGGGACTGAAGGTTGTAGATACAAATGCCGGACGTATCGGCGCGCTGGCGTGCTGGGAGCATTACAATCCGCTCGCCCGGTATGCATTGATGGCGCAGCACGAGGAAATCCACGCCGCGCAATTTCCCGGATCTCTTGTAGGGCCGATTTTCGCGGAACAGATCGAGGTGACAATCCGCCACCACGCGCTGGAAAGCGGCTGTTTTGTCGTCAACGCGACCGGCTGGCTGACGGACGAACAGAAAGCCGCCATCGCTTCCGACACCAAGCTGCACAAGGCTCTGACCGGCGGTTCCTTCACCGCCATTATTTCGCCGGAGGGAAGCCATGTCGTTCCGCCCCTGACACACGGCGAAGGTCTGCTGATCGCCGATCTCGACATGGGCCTGATCGTCAAGCGCAAACGAATGATGGACTCGGTCGGGCATTATGCGCGCCCCGAACTGTTGCGCCTGCTGCTCGACGACCGTCCAGCGCCGACGATGCGGACAATCCTTACTGGGAGTTTTCAAGATGAACATACGCCCATCGACGGAACACCTGATTAACGCGTTGCAATCCAGCGGCCTGCGGCTAACCGATCCGAAAGCCGGCGTCGGAAGCAGGCGCGGCGGGGCGGGTCCGTCCGACCATAAGGCCATCGTTATCGACGGCATTACGGCGATGGTGCCGGTGCATACGGCGCTCGCATTCGACAGCCCTTTTGTTGCCGAAGCCCCCGACGCCGCCGGTAACAGCCGCATCCTGCGCGATGGCGCGGTGTTTGCATCGGTCGGTTTTCCGAAACGCCCGCGCTTTTACGATCTAACGACGGCGGATGGCGTTCCTTACCCAAAAATCGCCGTATTGCACGGACGGGATGTCCTGGCGACCACGGTGCTGCAGACCTGCATCCGCTACCGGAGCCGGACGAAAACCTGCCAGTTTTGTGCAATAGGACAGTCTTTGTCGGCCGGTCGCACGCTGGAACGCAAAACCCCGGCGCAGCTCGCCGAAGTGGCCAAAGCCGCTGTCGAACTCGATAACGTCAAGCACATGGTGCTAACAACCGGCACTCCGCCCGGCGACGACCGCGGTGCCGCCATTCTCATTGAAAGCGCGCTTGCCATCAAAGCCGCCGTGGATTTACCAATCCAGGGCCAGTGCGAACCGCCGGACGACGATGCGTGGTTTGCCCGCATGCACGACGCGGGTATCGACACGCTGGGCATGCATCTGGAAGCCGTGACGCCTTCGGTGCGCGCACGCATTATGCCGGGCAAGGCCAGTGTGGGGCTGTCCCGGTATTTCGATGCCTTCGCCGCCGCCGTGCCGGTGTTCGGGCGCGGTCAGGTTTCGACCTATATCCTTGCCGGGCTGGGCGACACCCGGGACGCGATTTTGGAGATGGCCGAAAGACTGATCGGCCTTGGGGTTTACCCGTTCGTCGTGCCATTCGTTCCGATTTCCGGCACGCCGCTGGAAGGCCACCCAGCGCCAAGCGCCGATTTTATGCACGCGATCCTAAGCCCGTTGGCAACGATGCTGGTCAAGGCCGGCTTACTCGCCACGGACATCAAGGCGGGCTGCGGCAGATGCGGCGCCTGCTCCGCTCTGTCCACATACGAACGGGGCCGGTCCAATGATGATTGAACCGTTTCGTCCGTTCCTGGCTAGCGAATTTCGGGTAAAATCCGCGACACTGGCCTGGGAACGAAACCGGGCGGCGGCGCTGCGGCGACAGGTGTTCTGCGAGGAACAAGGTATTTTTCAGGACACCGATCGCGATGCCATCGACGATCGTGCGATTCCGCTGGTCGCGCTGTCGTCCCTCGCGATCGCGCATGAAGACGTTGTCGGCACCGTCCGCATCCACGAAGACGCACCCGGCCTTTGGTGGGGCTCGCGCCTTGCGGTGGTTCGGCCATACAGAAAAGCCGGTGCGATCGGCACCTCGCTCATTCGCCTCGCGGTCTGTTCCGCAAACGCCAAGGGTTGCCGGCGCTTCCTCGCGCATGTGCAAAGCCAAAATGCGCCGCTGTTTCACGCCTTACACTGGACGACGCTGGGGGAGGTCGTTTTACACGGCCATCCGCATCACTTCATGCAAGCCGATCTGGCATATTATCCGCCTTTGACGACACCGGAAACCGGCTTCCTGTCGCATCTGAAACAGGCGGCATGATGCTCGCGCATATCGCCGAAACCTTACGCCGCGGCCGGGGAATTGCCGCGAAGGCGGATATCGCCGGAGTGGCGGCACGCCTCGGCCTGTCCGGGTCCGGCGCGATCCGGGTGGGCGACGATTGCGCGGCGATTCCGGACGGCGACGGCTATCTGCTGTTCGCCATCGAAGGTTTTATCAACGAATTCGTGTCGGCCGATCCGTGGTTCGCCGGCTGGTGCGGCGTGATGGTCAATATTTCCGATATCGCGGCGATGGGCGGGCGCCCGGTCGCGGTGGTGGATGCCATTTGGGCCGCGGGAGAGTCCGCCGCCGGTCCTATATTGCAGGGCCTTGCCGCCGCTGCCGCCGCGTTCGGCACGCCATTGGTTGGCGGGCATTCCAACCTGGGGACGGACCGGCCGCAATTGTCCGTTGCCATTCTGGGACGGGCAAAGCGGCTTCTGACGTCGTTCGATGCTCGGCCGGACGACCGGCTGATCGCCGCCATCGACCTGCGCGGACGATATCGCGACCCGTTCGCCAACTGGGACGCCGCCACGGATGCGCCGCCGCGGCGGCTTCGTGAGGACATCGAGATTTTGCCGGCGATCGCCGAGGACGGCTTGGCGATAGCGGCGAAGGACATCAGCCAGGGCGGCATCGTCGGCACGGCCATGATGCTGGCCGAATGTTCTTCGGTCGGGATGACCATCGATCTTGCGGCGATTCCGCGTCCGGAGCGGGTGCCGCTGGATCGCTGGCTGCAAACATTCCCCAGTTTCGGCTATATCCTGTCGGTCGATCCCGCAAACGTGCCGGCCACCATCGCTCGTTTCGAAGACCGAGACATTCGCGCCGCCGATATCGGTGCGGTGACGCCGGACCATGCCGTGCGGGTCTCGATGGATGGCGAAACCCAGACGATCTGGGATTTTTCACACCGGCCGCTGCTGGGGTGTTCCCGTGCCTGAACTTCGTTTCGTCATACGCTGGCCGGACGGAACGAGCGAGATATGCTACTCCCCGTCCACCGTCGTCCGCGATCATTTCACGGCCGGCGCGCTGTATGCGATGCCGGATTTTCTGACGCGCAGCCGAACCGCCCTGACCGCCGCCAGCGAACGCGTGCGGCAACGATACGGGTATCCCTGTTCGCTGGCCCTTGGGCAGCTCGCCCGTATCGAAGCCGCCTCTGTCCGCTTCGCCGCCGATGCGGCGATCCGGTTCGAATCATTTCAGGAATAAATAGCATGACCCCACACGTGAGCGTTGCCGTCATCGGCGGCAGCCAGGCCGGTCTGTCCATGAGTTATTATCTGTCGGCGAACGGCATCGACCATGTCGTATTCGAGAAGAATCGCACCGCTCATTCATGGCGTACGCAGCGCTGGGATAGTTTTTGCCTTGTCACGCCGAACTGGCAATGCGACCTGCCCGGATACGCTTACCCTGGCGACGATCCCAACGGTTTCATGGTGCGGGACGATATCGTCGCTTACCTGGAAGAGTACGCGAGGCACATTCAGGCCCCGTTGAGGGAGAACACCGCCGTTACGCTGGCGACACGTCAGGGTGGCGGATTTTACCTGGAAACGGCGAACGGTCCTTATACCGCCGATGCGGTTGTCCTGGCGGTTGGGGGCTATCACCAGCCTAACATTCCCCGCCTCGCCGAACGTCTGCCGGCGTCGATCGTGCAACTGCATTCATCGGCCTACCGCAACAGCCGACAGCTTCCTCCCGGCGAGGTTCTGGTCGTCGGCAGCGGCCAATCCGGTTGCCAAATCGCCGAGGACCTTCACCTCGACGGCCGAACGACACATTTGGTTGTCGGCAGCGCTCCGAGGTGTCCGCGTGGCTATCGCGGCCGAGACGCGGTGGATTGGCTTGCGGACCTCGGACAGTACGACCTGCCGGTGGACCGGCATCCGATGGGCGAAAAAGTGCGCCGGAAGGCAAACCACTACCTGACGGGGCGCGATGGCGGACGCGACATCGATCTGCGGACATTCGCCAGGGAGGGCATGCGGCTTTATGGGCGGTTGCTGGATTACACCGGAAACTCGTTTCGATTGTCCGGCGATCTGGCGAAAAACCTCGATGCCGCCGACACTAGCTATAATGCGATCTGTGCGACCATCGACGCTTATATCGAAGCCCGGCAAATCGTCGCCCCGGCCGGCCATCGCTATATGCCGGTCTGGCATCCGGACGTTCCGATTGCCGAACTGGACCCGATCGCGCAGGGCATTACCAGCATCGTCTGGTGTACGGGATTCCGGGCGGATTGGTCCTGGGTTGACTTGCCCGTCTTCGATGGGGCCGGCTATCCAACGCACAGGCGCGGCGTGACGTCCGTGCCGGGCGTCTTTGTCCTGGGACTGCCATGGTTGTACACTTGGGGGTCCGGCCGTTTCTCGGGCGTCGGGCGCGATGCGGAATTCCTGTCGGATCGAATTGCCGGACATCTCGCGGGCAGGCCGCGGTTTCAGGCGGGCATGCCGGGGGGATTGAATGGTGGCGAACCGGCGCTATCTCCGTGACCGGCATGCAAACGGCACGAGGACGATGACCAACGGCTTTCGGCGAGCGTTCACGGGCCTGGCGCTGCTCTATCCGGCTTCGGGACAGACGGCGGACGTGTGGGCGAACGCCGAACCCGTTACCGTCGTTATGGCGGATAACAGCTTCCAGCCCAGCCAGATTTTGTTCCACGCGGGCAAACCATACGCGCTGCGCCTGGAAAACCGCGGCAAGAACTTGCACGAGTTCACCGCGCCCGGCTTTCTCAAGGCCTCCACGTTCAAGGACAAGCGCGTTTTGTCGAACGGCGGCACCGATATCGTGGTGCAAGCGGGAAAATCCGCGACCGTTTTCCTGATCGCGCCGGCGAAGGGACAGTACGAACTGACCTGCGCCGATCACGACTGGGATGGGATGACCGGCGGCATTACGGTGGACTAAGGGATTGCACGGCAACTTTGCTGGCGTGCTGACGCACTAATTCGCCAGCGTTGCCTAATTCCGAACGTCCTGTTCGCCCCATTTTGCCTCGAAGCGGTGAACCTCCGGAAAGCCCATCAGCGCGTTCATGTCGGAGAATGGCAGTTGCGCCGTGCCACCCGAGCTGGTGCCGTTGCGTTGTAGGTATGCATAGCCATCCCGGAGCGCACGCGCGGCCGTCAGGAAGCCGGTTCCGGGAAACAGCGCGATCTTGAAACCGAGCGCTTCCAGTTCTCCGGCGGACAGGAAGGGTGTGCGGCCGCCTTCCACCATGTTGGCCAGCAAGGCCGCACCGCGGAACGTTTCGCCGACGCGGCGCAGTTCCTCGGGTGTTTCGGGGCTTTCCACGAACAGCACGTCGGCCCCGGCTTTCAGGAATCCCTCGGTTCGGCGCAAAGCCTCATCCATACCTTCGGAATAGCGGGCATCGGTGCGCGCGACGATCAGGAAATCGGCGTCCGGGCGGCTATCGACGGCAACCTGGATTTTGCGGATCGCGTCTTCGTACGGCACGACCCGGCGAAATTCGGTATGGCCGCATTTTTTCGGAATTTCCTGATCTTCCAACTGTATGCCGGCGGCCCCGGCGGCGGCATAGGCACGCACGGTGCGCTCGACATTCAGCAGCCCGCCATAGCCGGTGTCGCCATCGGCGATGAACGGCACGTCGATCGCCGCCGCGATGCAGCGCACCCGATCCAGCATTTCGGTCACGCTGGCCAGCCCTGCGTCGGGCATGCCCAGGGCGGATGCCACCGCGCCGTACCCCGTCATGTACAGCGCGGGAAAGCCCAGGCTGTTGGCCACGCGGGCCGAGATTCCGTCGTACACGCCCGGCAGCGTAAGGATGCCGGGTTTGCGCAGTATTTCGCGCAAGGTTGGCTTGGTCATGACTAGTCCTTTTCAGTAAGGCGTGTCGCGCATCCCCAGCGCCGCCGCCGCGCGCGCCTGATAGGCCCGTAAGTCCGGCCCGGCATGCTGGCCCTTAAACCCGCCGCGAACGGTTCCTGGATCGACGCTTTTATAGGCGTCCAGCAGACCGTCGCACAACGGCCGGCTGCCGGGGACGGACAGCCACAGGCGCAACAGATGCCGCTTGCGCTCCGGTTCGGCGAAGTCCTCGAAATGGGTGCGCGAATGGACCAGCAGATGATTGTTCGCGAACTGCATGTCGCCGCGTTCCAGCACCATATCGAAACGGAATGTATCGGTCTCCGCCAGGTCCTGGATCAGATCCAGTGCTCGGTTATCCTGTCCGGTCAGCCGGGGTGTGTCTGTCCGGGCCTGGCTGGAGCGGATATGGTTGCGGATGTAGCGGGCGGCGAAATGCCCGTCGCGCAGGCTGTACACCGGCGCCATGTAGAACGGCGGCTCGTCTTCGGCTTCCTCGTTCTGCCGGTTATGCGGGAACGGCTGGAACAGCCGCTCCGCCAAGTCCGGCGACCGGCGCAGAATTTCGTTATAGATGGCTACCGAACTGGCGATCCGGCTCAGGCCGCCGCTGCGGGCCACCTGAAGACAGTATAGCCCCACCACGTCGGAGCCATCGACATGGTAATCCAGTTCGGCATTCGTGTTATAGCCGCGTCCGCCGGTCCCCCGGTACTGTCCCCCGTCCGCCCGGACATCCGACATCAGTTGGCTGGCCTTGCCCTGCGGCCGGGCCACGCCGAGGTGACAGCCGATCACCCAGAACAGCAGGCGGTTGGCCTCGGCGCTAAAGCGATCCGATGGCATGCCGCGCAGCGTCATAAAGCCGATTCCGCGCTCCAGTTCGTCGTTCAATTCGTCCAGCACCGCCGCGAAAGCGCCTGCTTTCACGTCCGCGCGCGTTAGCTCCAGCATCGGCTTGCCGGTCGCCGCCGCGGCATGCAGCATGCCGGCAACAGCCGCGGTTTCAGATGCGGTCAGGTGGCGCAACCAGCGTCCACTGGCTTGCATATCGGCGGCATGCCATGCGGCGGGGCCGTGGATCGGCGCGAGCATCAGCGATTCTCCGTTGCCGGGGTCAGGACGGCGGGCGAGACACCGGCTTCGCCGAGGTCGCTGGACAGGTCTTCCAGGGACCGTTGCCGGGTTTCGATTCCCGCCACCAGGACGACCAGCGCCAGGAAGACCAGCAGGGCCGCCATGCAGGACGACACCGCGACGACGCCGCCAAAGCCGTATGCCCAGACCACGCCCGACTGCGCGCCGGCCGCGGCAAGCCGTCCGGCGGCGCCGGCCAGACCCCCGCCGCGCATCCGCAGTGTCGTGGGGAACAGCTCGGGGATATAGATCGCATAGCCGACCGCCACCAGGGCGTAGGAGGACACCATGACGCCGAACCCGACAGCCATCAGCGCGATATTGCTGCCAATATAGGCATAGGCCATGCCGAACGCCGCCCAGGCCAGCGCCAGCACGACGATTCCCGGGCGCCGCCCCACCCGATCCGCGATCGTGCTGCCCAGCCACGAACCGGCGGGCGCGCCCAAACCCATCACCGCCGTGAAGCTCAGGGTGGCGACGATACCGTGCCCTTGCTTGACCAGGAACGTCGGCAGCCAGCCGTTGAACCCGTACAGCACGGTGGTGGTGGTCACCGCGATCAGCAGCGCCAGCAACGTCCGCCGCAGCATGTGCGACGAGAACAGGTAAGACAACCGGTCTGGGACCGCCGCTGCCGGTACTGGCGTAAGATCCGGTGCCGGCAGGTTGGCGGCACCGCCGCATTCGGTTTCGATTTGCGCCAGGATGGTTTCCGCTTCGGCAAGCCGCCCGCGGGATTCCAGCCAGCGCGGCGATTCCGGCATATTTTTGCGCGCCGCCCAGACCCCCATGGCGCCCAGGCCGACGATAACGAACATGTACCGCCAGCCCAGGGTCGGAATGACGGCGAGGCTGACAAAGCCGGTCGCCGTGACGGCCAGATTGGTGAACAGCGACAGCAGGCCGACCCAGCGGCCGCGATGCGACGGCGGAATGAACTCGGCCAGCGTGGCGTAGCCGACGACGATTTCGGCCCCAAGCCCGATGCCCATGACAAAGCGCAGCCAGATCAGCACTTGCATATTGGGCGCGAAGACGGCGGCCAGCGACGCCAGGCCGAAAATCGCCAGATTGATCTGATAGGACACGCGGCGGCCGAAGCGGTCGCCAATGAGGCCAGCGGCGGCGGCGCCGATCAGCATACCAAGGAACGTTTTCGTCAGGAACGAGGCATTGATCGCAGGGGTGGACCAGCCATCGTGCACCAGCGCGCCCAGCAGGCTGCCTTGCAGATAGACATCGAAGGCGTCGAAGAACATGCCGGCCGCGATCAGAGCCAGCATCCGGCGATGGAATGCACCGAGAGGCAGGCGGTCCAGCCGAGGACCGGCGTGAACGGTGCAAGATGCGGAGGCTGCGGAGGACATGGGTTTCCTGACGCTGGTTTTGGCGGTGAGCGCTCGCGCCGTATCGTTGCCCGTGCTGTCGGCAATGTGCAAGCCAGACGGCGGTTGCAACGAGGTTAGGCGCCTAAACGGAAGGCGGATGGGTAGCAGCACCGTTTTCCTGCGGAATGGGCGATTTTGTCGGGGCTACACCCGGTGTTGGATTGCCAGCGCGTCAAAACCGCACATCCCGCACAAGGTCTGGCCATCGCATCGATGGGTGTTCGGCCGCGTCCCCGGTCTGACTGGACATGCTCAATCGAACCCAAGGAATCCCGCTGCTTCCCGGATTGGCGGCGCGGATTTCAGCGCGGGAAGATCGGGCAGCGGGCGGGCGGTTCGCGGGTCTTGGGCAAGCAGCGTCTCGAGCTGTGCCGCGACCCGCAGGACAAGCGCGTCGCCGCCGCGCGGGCCGACGATCTGTAGCCCGAACGGCATTCCGTTCCGGTCCAGTCCCACCGGCAAGGAGATCGCGGGATGTCCGACAACGGTAACGGCGTAGGCCATGGCCAGCCAGTGGAAATAGGTCCGGGTCGGCTTGCCGTCGATCTCGGCCGGATAGAGTTCCCGCCACGACCGCGGACCGATGGTAATAGCGGGTGTCAGGATCACGTCGTATCGCTGAAAGAACGCTTGCCACCGGTTATACAACGCGGTCTGCAACGCGAACGCCCTGGCGATATCCTCGGCGTTGTAGCGCAATCCCTCTTCGACGTTCATGCGAACGTTCGGCCCCACCATGCCGGGTATCTTGCGCACCTTTTCCAGATGCGAACCGACAAAATTCAGCGCCCGCAGAATTTCGAACGCCTCATCGGTACCGGAACAATCCGGTGTTGCCTGTTCGGCATGGGCGAACACATGCTGGAACAAACCGAGCTTTGCGGTAAAGGTGGCGGCGATTTGACGTTCGGTGGGGGCGAAGCCGAAATCGGCTGTTGTCGCGACCCGTAAGCGCGACAGATCGACCGGTTTAAGCGGGTGGAAATCGTCCGCTTGCCGTACCGTCGCGCCGTGGATCGCGATGGCGAGCGGATCGGACGGGCTGTCGCCGGCCATCGCGCTCAGCAGCAGGGCCGTATCGGCGACGGTGCGCGCCATGGGTCCGGTGACCGGCAGCCCGCTCCATCCCTGGGTTCGGCGCTCATTCGGTACAAGGCCGGGGCTTGGGCGGAAGCCGACGATTCCGCAGAACGCGGCGGGGTTTCGCAGCGATCCGCCGGTATCGGACCCGGTGCAGAGCGGTGCCATGCCGGTGGCAAGCGCCACGGCCGATCCGCCGGACGATCCCGCGCAGGACAAAGACGGATCGAACGGATTGCCGGTCGCGCCGAACACCGCGTTGCGGGTGTTCGCGCCGGCGCCGAATTCCGGCACGTTGGTTTTGCCGATCACGATCGCGCCGGCCGTGCGAATGGCGGCGACAACCCGTTCGTCGGCGGCGGGAACGTTATCCCTGAACAACGGACTACCGAAGGTCGTCAGCAGGCCGCCGGTCAGTTCCAGGTCTTTGATGCCGATCGGCAGCCCATGCAGCGGCGGCAGGGCGTCGCCCCGCATAACCGCCTGGTCCGCCGCTTTCGCCGTCGTGCGCGCGCGGGCGAAATCGCGCACCGGCATGGCGTTGACGGCCGGGTCCACGGCCTCGATCCGGCCTATGCAGCTTTCCAACAGTTCGGACGGGGATAATTGTTTGGCGCCGATCAGGAACCGGGCGTGGGTGGCGGTGAGATCGCAGGGTTCCATGGTCAATATCCCAGTGCCATGCCGTCTTTGCGCGGGTCGGACGCGCCCACCAGACAACCGCGCCGGCGATCGATCCAGATCGCCTGACCGCCGCCATGCGGCCGCTCCACAGGCTCCGGCGCATGGCCCATGGCGGTCAGTTCGCGCACCAGTTCGTCCGGCACGCCACGCTCGATCTGCAATTTGCCGCCGTAGGGAAACAGCCGGAACAAATCCATCGATTGCTGGATGTCCAGGCCGTATTCCAGGAAGTTGGCCAGAAACCACGACTGCCCGGCCGGCTGGTAATGGCCGCCCATGACGCCGAACGGCATCGCCGCCTGCCCGTCTTTCATCAGCATGCCCGGAATAATGGTGTGCATCGGCCGCTTGTCGCCGGCGATGCAGTTCGGATGTCCGCGTTCCAGCCGGAAGCCGTAGCCGCGATTTTGTAGCATGACGCCGGATCGGTGGGCCAGGATGCCGCTGCCGAAGTTCTCGAACAGGGAGTTGATGAAGCTACAGGCGTTGCCGTCCTTATCGACGACGCAGAGATACACCGTGTCCTTGTGCGGCGGCAGCACGTCCGACCCCGCCGCGGGCAGGCCGCGCATGGCGACCGTGTCGCTAATCAGCGCGCGCTGGGATGCCAGATAGTCCGGGCTGAGCAGTTTTGTTACCGGCACATTGGCCGAACCGGGGGCCGAACCAGGGTCGGCGAGGAACGCGTCGCGGTCGCGATAGACCAGCCGAGCGGTTTCGATATGGCGGTGGGCGCGGACGATCCCGGCGGGTCCGTCCGGAGCGCTGGGCATGCCGCCGAGGATGCCCAGCATCATCAGGACCAGCAGGCCCTGGCCGTTCGGCGGGCACTGATAAACGTCGTAGCCCTTCCAGTTAAGGCTTATGGGATCGACGAATTCCGCGTTGCGCAGGCCGTTGGCGAAGTCTTCTTCGGTGTGAAGGCCGCCGCGGGCGCGCAAGGTCGCGACCATATCGGCGGCGACCGGTCCTTCGTAGAACGCCTTCGCGCCATGCCGGGCGATGGCACGCAGCGTTTCGGCAAGTGCGGGTTGGGCGAAGATGTCGCCGACGTCCGGCGCCGCTCCGCCGGGCAGGAACGATGTGGCGCCCCCCTGGCGCAGCTTGTCCACGCTGGCGGCCCAGTCGCGAGACACCTTGGGATGCACCGGCCAGCCGTCTTGCGCGTAGCGGATCGCCGGTTGCAGCAATTCGTCCAGGCCTTTCCGGCCATGGGCTTTCAGCAGCGTTTCCCAGGCGCCGATGGCACCCGGCACGGTGACGGCATGGGCGGACGTGTTGTCCAGCGCGTGCATCCCGCGGCTTTCGTACCAGCCGATACCGGCGGCCGCCGCCGCTCGGCCGGACCCGTTCAGCGCATGAACCTTACCCGTTCCGGCGGGTGCGTACAGACAGAAGCAATCGCCGCCGATGCCGGTGGATTGCGGTTCGATCACGCATTGCACGGCGACAGCGGCCACCGCGGCATCCAGCGCGTTGCCGCCGGCCCGCAGCACATCCAGCGCGGTCAGGGTCGCGGCGGGCATGGACGTTGCCGCCATCCCGTGAGTGGCATAAACCGGACTGCGGCCGGGAAGCTGAAAATCGCGCATCGTGATCCTTAGGACTAGAACCGTCACAATAACCCGGATCGGCGGCAAGGCAACGCGAACGGAGGTAAGGATATGCCGGACCAGATCGCCTACGACGCTTTCGAGGCTGTCGATATTCGTGTCGGTACTATCGTCGAAGCCAAACCGTTCCCACAGGCGCGAAAGCCCGCGATTAAGTTGACCATCGATTTCGGGCCGGAGATCGGGATGAAAAGCTCCAGCGCGCAACTGACGGTGCATTACCGGCCGGACCAGTTGATCGGGCGTCAGGTTTGCGCGGTCGTCAATTTCGCGCCTCGCCAGATCGGTCCCTTTATCAGCGAGGTCCTGACGCTGGGTATGCCGGACGAGGATGGGGCGGTTGTATTGGTGCGTCCCGATTTGCGCGTGCCGAACGGCGGAAAGCTGTTCTGAGGCGGCGTTACGGGCAAGGGCCGGACCGGCCGGCAACACGCCTGTTGCCGGCCGGTTCGCGAGTGAGGGTCGTTACTTAATGCGGCCCATTTCGCGCAGCTTTTCCACCACGTTGCCCATCATGCCGAAATAGGGCGTGGCGGTCGAAAGATCGCGAATTTTACCCAGGGAGTCGCGCACCATCTCGATCGAGACCGCTTCGGCCGGATCGAACTGAACGCCCTCGGTCACGAAATACTGCACCCTGGCGAAACCGCCGGCGGTCGCGGCCATGATCTCGCCGTTTTGGTCGCATTCCTCGCTGCACATCCACGCCACCACGGGCGACACGAGTTCCGGCTTCATCCACGGCGCGATGTCGGGCGGCAGCAGGGATTCGGTCATCCGGGTATAGGCGGACGGCGAAATCGCGTTGCACCGGATGTTGTATTTCGCACCTTCGTGGCGCAGCACGTTGATCAGCCCGTTCACCGCCATTTTCGCCGCGCCGTAGTTGGCCTGACCGAAGTTGCCGACCGTGCCGGACCCCGACGTGGTTACGACGATGCGGCCATAGGCTTGCTTGCGCATGATCGGCCACGCCGCCTTGATGCAGTAGGCGGTGCCGAAATGATGGACCTGATTGACGAATTCGTAGTCCTCCATCGACATGTTGTTGAACGCCTTGTCGCGGAGGACTCCGGCGTTGCACACCAGGGCATCGAGCCGGCCCCAGGTTTTCATCGCGGTATCGATAATGCTTTGCGCGGCGGCTTCCTCGGCGACCGAGGCGTAGCTGGCCACGGCTTCGCCGCCCGCGGCCTTGATTTCGGCAACGACGGTGTCGGCCGCGGCGTGCGCGCCGCCGGTGCCATCGACCGATCCGCCGGGATCGTTCACCACCACCTTGGCGCCGCGCGAGGCCAGCAGCAGGGCATGTTGGCGGCCCAGGCCGGCGCCCGCGCCGGTTACGATCGCCACACGTTCATCGAACCGTACGTCCATCGGCATTTCCCCTTTTATCCGGATCGTTCATCCACTCACCGCGATAGCCTGCCCGGCTATGGACGGCAACAGGCGTGGCTGGGGGAGGGGGCGTCCGGAACGTATCATCGGCTGGGATTGCGGCGCTGGGTCATTGTGCGTGCGGGCCGCTTTATTGGCGCGGCGGCGAGTTTGTGGGCGGTGTTGGGCTTCGGGCTTGCTGGGCGGGCGGGTTGGCGCGTGTATGGGCGATGTGGTGCCAGGGCATGCGGGATTGGTAGCGCTTTGGGTGGCGGGGCCGGGGATGTGTCCGGTCTTCTATCGCGTTGGGGATATTTGCGTGGCCTGACGGATTGTTTCGAGCAGGGTTTTGCGCAGTTTTCTTTCTTTTGGCCCGTCGGACTCATGATCGACGCTGTGCATGTTCAACCACGTCTCAAAAGCCACTCCATGAGATTTTGTCTCATTTTTCGGCATAATTTCTGTGGTTTTGGGGGCTGGGGTGGCGGCGGGTGCCTCGATTGGGTTGGGGGTCGCGATGGCCGTGGGCGTCGCGATTGGCGCACCTGTGGGCCATGCCGGTTCGCCGAGCGGGGCTTCCGGGACCGCGACTGTTAGCATGGAGCGTTTGGCTACGTGTTGGGTTCGTGCGTCCCGCTTCGTGGCGCCTTCGATCACTTCGCGTTTGTGGCGTACTGCCTGCATCCGCATTGGGTGTGCATGTACGGATAGCGATGTGCGCATCATCGATCCGTATCGGGCGTTCATGCGTAGCGTTAATCCGATGTCATCGGTGCATTGGCGGAGGAGGCGCAACATTTTCCTGGCATGGGCCTGGGCGGCGATGCATTGCGCGGCTAAATCGGCCTTATTGGCGTTGACCGGTAGCAGCGCGGCTCCCTTGGCGATGGCGGCAAGGTTTCTGGCATTCAGCGCCTCCGGGGAGTCGTCGATCGGCGGGGAAAGCAGGGCGGTGAGGGTGTAGACGAGCCGGTAATAAAGTCGCGTGGCGAGGCTGTTGACAGAGCGCGGTAGGGGGAAAGTTTTCATTCCTGGTACTTTAGGGTATTTTAGGAAATAAGTCAATTTTTGTGACGGGCGCGGATCGGGGGAGGCAGGGGCTTGGGTGCGAGGTGCCGGACATATCCCGGACCAATGCCGGCCCTGTCGGGATGGGCCGAAGGCGTGGGGCGAATGTGGGGTTGAGTTCATCGCGTTTCGGCGGCCTGAGGGCCGCACGGCCGCGACACGGCGATAAACCAGCCTACATTCGGCCCCGCTCAAACATTAGTCAGGGGCATACCCGGCACCGCGATCATCGCCGGCACGCGTCCGGACAACATCGGATCGGCCGGATAGGAACTTTGGTAAAGACCGTTCCCGGTTCACACCAACGCACGGTGCAATCCTGCCCGCGTTATGTTGTAATTTCACACGATGCGGCGGAAACGGCGGCGAAATGCGGGAGCATGGCGACTACCTTCACGTTTGCGGAACCACGCCGAAAGCGTCGGACAAGCCCCGTTTTCCTTCTTGCGTGACCGCGACGGCGCGGCTGTCCTTGACCCGCTCGACCCAGCCCCGCTCGAAAGCGCGAACACACAGCGCGGCGCCGACCGCGCCGGCGAGGTGCGGGCGCCGCTCGCTCCAGTCCAGGCACGGCCTACAGAAGGCGCGCCCGCGCTTCGCCGCCCCGAGGTCGATCCCAAGCCCGGTCAGGTGCGCCATACCGGCCGCGGTCACCTCGCCCCCGTCCGCCGCCAGCACGACGTGCCCGCGCGCGATCAGCGCGTCCGCGATGTCTACGGCAAGGCGTCCGGCGAGGTGGTCGTAGCAGGTTCGCGCCGTACGCAGCGCCTCGCCGCCCTTCCAGTGAGGCCGGTAGCGGCTGGGGCCGGTTTCGGCCACGGCCATAATGCTCTCCAGCATCCGCCCGACCAGAGGCGAGGCGAGGCGGTAGTAGCGGTGCCTTCCTTGCCTGTCCTGTGCGAGCAGTCCGGCCTCCGCCAATTTGCCAAGATGGGAGCTGGCTGTCTGTGGCGTGACGCCCGCATGGTAAGCAAGTTCGGAAGCCGTCAGCGCCCGGCCGCCCATGAGCGCGGAGAGCACGTTGGCGCGGGCGGGGTCGCCTACGAGGGCGGCGATCTGGGCGATGTGCGGACCCGTTTGCATCCGGGCAGCTTAGCGCGAACCGCGGGGTGGGGGCGAAAAATCGCTTCGACCGCGCCCGAAGCGATCGCCGTCGACATCCGCCGTGCGGGACGCCAGTTTCGGCGCTCCCGCCACACCCCGGAGATTGTTTATGACCATCCAGCCCGCCCCTGGCGACACGCTCGACCCGCGAGAGGAACACTACCGCATCCCCAGCCCCCATTCAGGCCTGCGCCTGTTCCTGCGCCACCTGCCCGCAACGCTGCCCAGTGCGGAAAGCGCCGCCGAAGCCAAGGTGGTGCTTTTCGTGCATGGCGGCACCTTTCCCTCCGCGCTGTCCGTCGCACACCGCTTCGACGGCCGCTCCTGGCGTGACGTGCTGTGCGCGGCCGGCTACGACGTCTGGGCGCTGGATTTTCACGGCTTCGGTGCGCTGTCCGACCCGCACCCCGAGATGAGCGAGGCAGCGGATCGCCACCCGGCGCTGGGCCGGGCCGAGGACGCGAGCCATCAGTTGGAGGCTGCCGTGCGTTTCATCGGCGGAAGGTACGGTGCGGGTCGTCCAATCTCCATTATCGCCCATTCCTGGGGTACGATGGCCGCGGGGCGGTTCGCTGGGCGATGCCCGGATCTGGTGGACCGGCTCGTGCTTTTCGGACCCATCGCCCGGCGCCCCGGAACAGCGGACGCGCCGCGCCTGCCCGCGTGGAAGCCGGTCACGCTACAGGACCAGTGGGACCGCTTCGTCGCGGACACGCCAAAACACGAGGCACAAGTGCTGCTGGAGCGGCACTTCCAGGCGTGGGGCGAGCGCTACCTGGGCTGCGACCCTGGGAGTTGCTCCCGCACTCCCCCGGCTGTGAAGGTTCCCCTCGGCCCCATTCAGGACATCTACGCCGCCTGGGCGGGCGATCTCGTTTACGACCCCGGCCTGATCCGGGCACCCGTCGGCATCGTCCGGGGAGCCTGGGACAGCATGTGTACCGACGCCGACGCAAACCGGCTGTTCGACGCGCTCACGTCCTCGCCGCTCAAGCGCGACGTCAAGCTCGGTCATGGCGGACACCTGATGCATTTCGAGGAGGGCCGCTACGCGCTTTATCGCGAAACGCTTGCCTTCCTGGACGGCAATGACACGGTGTCCGGACCGGCGGCATCCGGCCGTTCGATCGCCGCTGGGCCGGCCTGAGCCGGATCACGAGCCTAACGGGGGGTCCGAGCGTGTTTTCTGTCATCTTCGAGGTCCACCCCAAGGCCGACCGGTGGGACGCTTATCTTGGCTACGCCCAACTGCTGCGCCCCGAGTTGGCACGGGTGGATGGGTTCATCGACAACGTCCGCTACCGTTCCAGGCGCCGCGACGCCTGGGTGCTGTCGATGTCCACCTGGCGCGACGAGAAGGCGCTGGTGCGCTGGCGCACGCTCGCCATGCATCGCGACGTGCAGGAGAAAGGCCGCACCGAGGTGTTCCGCGACTACCACCTGCGCGTCGGCCAGATCACGGCGGACAACCGGGTGCCCAAGGGTCACGCCTTGCGGGAGCAGCGCCTGGACGAAACCGAGACAGGCGCGGGCAAAGCCGTGTCCATCGTCGAGGCGAAGCGCCCACCCGGCCTGCCCGAGAGCGCCCCGGCCGGAGAGATTGCTTCCCGCCTCGGCCTTCCAGCGGACGCGGACGGACTTGTGGAGTGGGACGTGTTCGACGCGATCCTAACTCCGGGCGATCTGGTGCTGCTGCTGTCCTGGCGCGACGCGGCGGCGGCCGAAGCCGGCGAGCGAGGCGCCGCCATTCCCGGCGGCGCGCGCGTGCGCCGGGTTCGGATCGTGCGCGACTACGGCATGTTCGAACGCCGGGAGGCGCCGCAGTTTTATCCCAGCGTGGCACGTGCCTCCCCGGCTGAGCGGATGGCGCCGGACCGGCCAGAACTGACGAAAGTGCCTCCTGATAAGCATGAAGATTTTGTGGGGGTACCGGAAAATCCGTAGGCCGCAAGTTTCGTACACCCACGCAATCCGATGCGCTTTTTTTGGCGATGATATCCCGGCTTTTTCAACCCGATTTGCTTTCGAAGCGCAATCCGGAGCGATCTTTGCCGGGCACGCCCGAACGGCGTCCGGTCTTGGGCTTGCGGGCATGCGGCAATCCCACGACACTCGGCCCCATTCTCCAAGGGAGCCCATCGTGGCCGGATTCAAGAGTACCGAAAAATACATCGCAACCCGCGATCTCGAAGTCGCGGTCAACGCCGCCGTTACCCTGCAACGGCCGCTGCTGGTGAAAGGCGAACCCGGCACCGGCAAGACCGTGTTGGCGCACGGTGTAGACGAGCTGGCGATACAGCTGCGGGGCGAGGCTGCTGGCGGAGCGTGGCGGCGGGGGGGGGGGTGGTTTCCATTCCTGGGACATTAGGGCATTATAGGAAATAAGTCAATATTTACGATGGGCGCGGATTGGGGAAGATTGGTGGCCTGGGTGCATGATGTTGGGCTGTACCTGGCAGGGCAATCGGGTGATGTTGTCAGGAAGGGCCATATCCGGACTCTTAAGTTACATTAAGCGACGAAATCTTAAAACAAACTGCCGTTTGTTCGTGTTTCGTACCTAAGTCCGACACGCCGCTAGCGGGCGGCAAGACCGTCCGTTCAGGTCGCGCTTAGCGGCGGTGAACCGTTCGCGACTTAACGATATGTCTGCCATCCTGAGAGTCAGGCAAGACTTTTTACGCGCCGGATTGTCCGTCGCGGACATTCGGGGCCGGCTTAGTTGCGCGATCCGGTCGCCATCGTTCGCCGGCTTCGTGCATGACCGGCGACCATGGTTTCGGATTGCGGTGCCGGCGCGCCCCTAAGCGAGTGCGTCGCGTACGAATGCTCCACCGGCCGCGATTGCTTTGCGCCCTGCCGACAGAACCGGGAAATAGATATGCCAGATGTGGATCATTTCGGGCCAAATCTGAAGATCGACCGGCACGCCGGACGCTCCGGCCTTGCGGGCCAGCGCGACGGAATCGTCCAGCAGCGTTTCGTCCGCACCCACCTGAATCATCAGCGGCGGAAGCCCGTGCAGATCGCCATGGACCGGCGCGGCGTGGGGATGGCGCGGGTCGGCTTCGCCCAGGTACCACTGCGCCATTGTCAGGATGGTTGCTTTTTGCACGGTTGGATCGGCCTCGGCGCGGTCGATGAACGATTGGCCGGTCGCTTCCATATCGACCCAGGGGGAAATGCACCAGCCGCATCCTGGCAGCGGCAAACCGGCTTCGCGGATCGCCAGCATCGCGCCGATGGCCAGGCCGCCGCCGGCACTGTCGCCCGCGATCGCGATATGGCCGGGTTCGAAGCCGCTATCCAGCAGGTAGCGGTAAGCGGCGAGCGTATCCTCGACCGGGGCCGGAAACGGATGTTCGGGGGCGAGGCGGTAATCGATGGCGAGCGTTTTGGTGCCGGACGCCCGGCCGGCCTCCGCCGCCAGATGGCGGTGGCTGTCCAGCGAGCAGAGGACGTATCCGCCGCCGTGCAAGTAGAGAATCGCCTTGTTCCGGGCGGCTTGCGGGGTCGAGGTCCATTCCGCTTTCACGCCGTTGGCGCTGACGGGTTCCACCGTTACATCGGCGGCCAGGGCGAAGGCTTTGCTACGTTGATTCGCGTCGCGGCGCATTTGGGCGATATCCGGGGCGCGGGGCCGTGCGGCTATGGCGGCGCGTAGCTGGGCGATTTCGGGGTCGGCCATGGGGCGTCCTTTCAAAAGTGAGTGCCGGGCCCGGCGGCTTGGCCGCGGGGGGGTGTGCGAATATTTTGGACCGTGGGCGTTATGTTTTGGATCGCGTTGCCGGCGCGTCGTCCGGAATTGCCATGGTGTTTCTTCCAGCCGGTGGGTTGTTATCGGGCCGGTCCCCGCATCGACGCTGGCTGGCCGGGTAACGCGATGGCCGGACCGGCCTGGACCGGCTTGCCGTTGTTCAGCCGGAACACCTGCAATGTTTTGTCGATGTAGTTGCCGACATAGACATACTGGCTGTCCGGGCTGAAGGCGACACCTTCGGGCAGCGCGCCCAGCGGCGCCTTACCGGTTACGGTCAGCCTGCCTTCGGGGCCGATGGACATAACGGCCAGTTCGCCGTTTCTGGTCTTGAACCAATCGCCTTCCTTGGCGCCCGAACCGAGCAGCAAGGGGGCGACGGCCCAGTGTCCGTTGGGGGAGATGGCGAAGCCCTCCGGCCCGTTGCCGGGGGACGCGATGTCGATCACGTGCGGGTGCGGGCCCGTGGCGTCGATGACCACCTCGGCATCGCTGTTGGTCTGGCCGGCGCCGGTATTGGACGCGATGACATATTTACCGTCCGGCGTGATGTCGATGTTGTAAGGATTGATCGCGGCGGGGATATCCAGCGATTTGTCATAGGTCACCTTTTGGCCGTCGATGGTCAGCACGGCGATCTTGTTGACCAGGTTCAGACACACGAAGGCCCGCCTGCCATCCGGTGCGATCGCCACGGCGGCGGCTTCCTGCTCCAGCGGCACGTCGCCCAGCGCCTTTACGGTGCCGTTGCGGATCGACACGACAGACACACTTTTGCCGGCGCGATTCGCGATCAGGGCAAGGCTGCCATCGTGCGAAATCGCGATGCCCGACGGTTGGGTACCCACGGTCACGGTATCGGCCAGCTTCGGCGGGCTGGCGTTCAGGTCGATCACGAAAAGCTTTGTGTCCATGGAGATTTTCCAGGCGGTGCCATTCTGGGTTGTCACGACGGAGTTGGCGACGAGTCCCAGTTTGCCGTCGGGCGTGATCTGCAGATTGGTCGGCGGCCCAATCAGCGAATTCATCAGCGGCAATGACGCTCGGATGCGGGGTTTGGCGGGATTGGACACGTCCATGACCAGCACGGCGTCGTTACCCGGCGGACCGGCGATCTGGCCGTTGGGGCCGATGGCGACCTTGGCGTCCAGCCCGATCAGGATGTCGTGGACACCCGCCAGCGCGGGCGTTGCCGCCGCCCATCCGCAGCATACCAGCAGCGCTGTCCGCATGGTCATGTTCCGTATCCCCCGTTGCTTAGGACGTTCCCTAAGTCGTTCTATATGCTGACAGCTTTATCGCCTGGCCGGCACAAATACCGCCCGTTTCGCCCTGATTGCCGGGACCACGCTAAGCGCCCGCCGCGGACGGCGCAACAGCCGCCTATCGGTGCTCGGATTGCACCTTACGCGCACCGCGCTTACTGTCATGGCTTGTCCGACAATGATCGCTCCGGATCGCAGCGTCGAACAAGCCATAAGTCTTTGTTTGAGCGGGCAGCTCGATCGGTGTGCCGACGCACGGATTGCCGATTCTGCCCTTACCGGCCATCAGGAGGGACAACATCCATGGATCTTCGCTTCACCCCGGAGGAACGCGCCTTTCGCGAGGAAGTTCGCACGTTTATACGCGAAAACCTGCCCGCGGACACGCGCGACCGGATGAAACTCGGCCATCCGCCCACCAAGGACGATACGGTGCGGTGGCAGCGCATCCTCAACGCAAAGGGGTGGGCGGCATTGTCGTGGCCAAAGGAATGGGGCGGCCCCGGCTGGTCGGCGATCCAGAAGATGATCTTCTTGGAAGAAAATCTCATGGCCCCGGCGCCCGAGTTGCTGTCGTTCAACATCACGATGCTGGGTCCGGTGCTGCTACAGTTCGGAACGGAGGAGCAGAAGAAGCGGTTCCTGCCGCGTGCCGCCAATCTGGACGATTGGTGGTGCCAGGGGTTCTCGGAACCCGGCGCTGGATCGGATCTCGCGTCGCTGAAGACGGCGGCAAAGCTGGACGGCGATCATTACGTGGTCAACGGGCAAAAAATATGGACTTCCACCGCGCATAACGCCGACTGGTGCTTTGTTCTTGTCCGCACCGACCCGAATGCGCGCAAGCGCCAGGAAGGCATTTCATTCCTGCTGGTGGATATGAAAACACCGGGCGTCACGGTGCGTCCGATTATCTCGATCGACGCCGGGCATCATCTGAACGAGGTGTTCTTCGACGATGTGCGGGTGCCGGTGGCGATGCGTATCCATGCCGAAAACAAAGGCTGGGACGTGGCGAAATACCTGCTGGGCAACGAACGCACCGGCATCGCCCGCCTGGGCAAGTCGCGCGAGCGGGTCACCGCCGCCGTGGAGATGGCGCGGGAGGTCAATTTCGGCGGCAAGCCATTGATCGAAGATCAGGTTTTCCGTCAGCGGGTCGCTCAGTTGCAGGTGGACATGAAGGCGCTGGAGATCACTCAATACCGCGTCGTTTCGGCCTACGACAAGGCCAAGGGTGCCGGAAAGCCGGATCCGCTGTCGTCGGTGCTGAAGGTGAAGGGCACCGAACTGTTGCAGGCAACGTCCGAACTCGCGGTCGATGTCGCTGGCCCGAACGCGACGCCGATCTGGGCGCGGGAACTCGCGGCGATGAACGAACCGGACGAGCTGATGGAAGCCGGCAGCGCCGGAACCGGCGGCTATCTGATGTTGCGGGCCGCTTCGATCTATGGCGGCACCAACGAGATTCAAAAGAACATCCTGACTAAAGCGGTATTGGGGCTGTAATGGATTTCGATCCTTCCGACGACCAGCGCCTGCTGGTCGAGAGCGTGTCGCGCATGCTGGGCGACACCTATGGTTTCGCGCAACGCAAAACTTACATGGCACTGCCGGAGGGGTACTCCCCGGCCGTGTGGTCGCGGTTTGCCGAACAAGGGCTGCTGGGTCTGCCGTTCGCCGAGGAGTACGGCGGCTTCGGCGGCGGCGCGCAGGATGTCATGCTGGTCATGCAGGCGTTCGGCCGGGTGCTGGTGCTGGAACCGTATTTCCCGACCGTGGTGCTGGCGGGAACGGCGGTGAACGTCGCCGGTTCGGCGGCTCAGAAACGGGCGATCCTGCCGGCGATCGCCGAAGGTAGCCTGAAAATGGCGTTCGCCCATACCGAACGGCAGGCGCGTTACGACCTGACGGATGTGGTGACGACCGCCACGAAATCCGGCGCCGGCTGGGTGTTGGATGGGTCGAAGACCGTCGTGTCCCATGCCGAGGCGGCGGACAAGATCGTTGTCAGCGCCCGCACCGGCGGCGATCGCTACGATGAAGACGGCATCACGCTGTTTCTGGTCGATGCCAAGGCCCCTGGCGTTGCGATGCGCGGTTACCTCAGCCGGGACGATACGCGGGCGGCCGATATTTCCCTGTCCAACGTCGCGGTTGGTTCGGCGGACGTTCTGGGCGAGGTTGGGCGCGGTTTGCCGGTTATCCAGCGCGTCGCCGAGGCCGGTATCGCCGCGACCGCCGGGGAAACCGTGGGCGCGATGGAAGCGATGAACGAAATGACCCTGGAATACAGCAAGACCCGGGTTCAGTTCGGCAACCCGATCGGGTCCTATCAGGTGGTGCAGCACCGTCTGGCCGACATGTTCATGGCGCAGGAACAAGGCCGCAGCATGGCGATGCTGGCCACCATGTCGATCGACAATCCCGACGACGCGGCCCGTGCGCACGATATCGCGCTGGCCAAGGCCGGTATCGGTCAGGCAGGGCGGTATGTGTCGCAAAGTGCGGTGCAAATGCACGGCGGCATCGGGATGACCGAGGAATACGCGGTCGGCCATTACTTCCGCCGCTGCATGGTGATCGAGCGTCTGTTCGGGGACCCGGCCTATTATCTGAACAAACTGGCGAACCAGATCGCGTAGCGACGAATGCCACGCAACCGGATGGCGGGGGACGCGCCCCGCCATCCGGCGTGCGGCGGTTACACGCCGTTGCGGTTCGGCAGCCCGGCGATATGCTCCAGGCAGATGTTCAGGTCCACGACATCGGCATAGCGCCGCCTGACATCCTGTAGATTGGCGACATGCGGTGCTTCCGCGACATCGCCCACGCAATCCTCCGGCACGATCACCCGGAAGCCGAAACTGAATGCGTCGATGATGCTGGCGCGCACACACCCCGACGTGGTGCAGCCGGTGACGATGATCGTATCGACCCTGTTGCGGATAAAAATTGGCGCCGCCGCGGTCTGAAAGAAAATAGACGGCGCGGTTTTACACAGAACGAAGTCGTAGGCCCGGTTTTCGATACGCGGATCGAGACGGACCTGTTCGGACCCATGACGCAGTCCCGTCAGCACCGGCGGCACTTTCCAGTGCGGCGCATCGCCACCCGCATAGGCGGTGTAGCAACTGACCACGGGCAGCCTTGCGGCGCGGGCGGCGGCAAGCAGGGTCGCGGTGTTGCCCACGGCGCGGTCGGTCAGCGCCGCGCCGCCCATCGGGAAGCGCCCGTCCGTGAAACCAAGTTGAAAATCCACCACCGCGATACCGATGCGTTCACCGAAACCGATATCGGCGCCGCCGTAACCGCGCTTGGCATAATCGTCCATGGTGGGTGTCCCTTCGTTACCGGTGGCTGATTTGCAGCAAGTACCATGCCACGCGGCAGGCATTCAACCGCCCGTCCGGTGCCGAGCGGTTGGGCCGGTATCGGCGGGATGCGCCTGCCCCGTCATGGTGCGATGCACAAAAGAAATGGCGTCCGGCAAATATCGATCGTTGTTTTACTCATGCCGCAGTCGCAATACAGGCGTGTTTCGCCGGTGCGGGCTGCGGATATTGACAATGTCGCGGTTTTGTCGGAAATGCGCCAAAAGCGCGAAAGCCTTGCCGCGCGGCGATCGAAGACAAAAGGCAACAGGCGGGAGGGATGATCGTGACCGATGTTTGGCAGCCGGTGGCCGGCACGCGCTTTTATTCTCGCAACGGCGACGGGCTCTATGAAAAGCTGACCGACCGCCTGTTCCTGCGTGTCGATGAGGTCGATGAGACTGACGCCCGCGAAGTGTGTTTCCGCTTCGCCGAAGCGTTCGAATCCCGAGCGCCGGTTTGCGAACGGCTGTAAGCGGCACGATGTCTGCGTCATACCCATCGTGGCATTAAAGCCGCTGGAAGCGTCCGGGCCGGTTCCCGTTGTTATGACAGATACAGGCCCAATCCGAGTGCTCGTCTTACGTCAGGACAGACCTACGGCAAATCTGGGGATTGCACGAATAGTGCCCTTAAACCGTGGCCCAGGGCATCGAACCCGGTCGCTCGATCACCAGCGATGTCTTGTGGGGAAGCACGTTCGCGTTCGGCCCCAGCCACGTTAAGCGCCTTGCACGTATCCAGATGTTGTCACCGACGATACGATGACATCCGACGAAATGTCGGCGGAACGGTCCTTCTCCACCACTTTGTTGGTTGCGCGGCATTGGGCACGGAGACGATGCGCGGAGGTAATGTTGGACCCTCAATGCCGCACCTCCGCCGAAAAATCGATTTTCTCGATAGTTCGAGCACCACCCTCAGGGTGCTAAGGCAACGCTGGCAAGTGCATCGGCACGCCAGAAAAGTTGCCTTGCAAAGAAGTCGCGGCCTTGGGCGCAAAGCCGGCCACGCCCCGCGTGGTCGGTTCCGCTCGGAGTCAGCAATGCGCATGCCGGCCTGACGAACCGAATTGCCCCGCGATTAAATCCAGCGCAGGTCCGGCATACCCCCAAGCCGGTAATGGCCGACCGATTCGAAGTGCGTCCGCCGGCCCTGCAATTGCTGCGATACGCTGTTGACATCGCGCAACCGACGCTCGAACGGTTGGCTACCGAAGATCGCGGCCGAACCTGCCTCATGGAAAATCTGGTGCGCGATATCGCGCGACGCATGAATCGCGTAGGTCGCGGCCTGTCTGACCTCCATACGGTGGGCCAGCGACAGGGCGCCGGTCAGCGACACGTCGTGCCACATATCGCGAACCGCCTTGTGCAGCGCGTCCCGCGCCGCCTTCCACGCGGCATCGGCATGGGCGACGATGTGCTGAACCGCATGATTGTCGCGCAACGGATCGGCCGACCATGCCTGGGTTTTGGTTTTCGCCAGATCGATGAACGCATCCTGCATCGCGCGCGCGATCCCCAGCGCGACACTGGCGAAACCGGACGCATAGAGTTGCATCGCATGCAACGAATAGAGTGTACCGTGCTGGCGCCGTTCGGGTTCATATTCCCGGGTCAGGGTGTGGGCATCGTCAATGAACAGGTTCTCGATCGTATAATCGTCGCTCCCGGTTCCGCGCAGGCCCATGACCTGCCACACATCGCCGATCCGCGCCCTGGCGCGCGGAAACATGAAGGTGCGTTCCCACGGTTTGCCGTCCGGACGCGTTAGCGGCGTTCCATCGGCCGTGTGGGATGGACACATCGCCCCAAGCCAGGTGGCATGCCGGGACCCACTGGCGAAACGCCAGGTTCCGCTAACGAACCAGCCGCCATCCGTCTGGACGGCCCTGGCGCCGGGCCCCTGCCCCCAGGCCACCACATCGCGCGCGCCGCCCCAGATTGTCCGCGCCACGCCGGGCGCCATATAGGCCGCCGCCATGGAGCAGCCGGACCCTTGGTTCATGCACCATGCGGCGGAACCGTCGCCCATGGCGATCGCCTCCACGCACTGGATATAATCGACCGGATTCAGTTCCTCGCCGCCGAGTGCGCGCGGCAGCAGCAGCTTGAACAGGCCCGCGCCGAACATGGCATCCAGCACGTCCGGTGGCAGTTCGTTGTACGCATCGATCCGTCCGGCGGCGGATTGCAGCAACGGAATC
Source organism: Pseudomonadota bacterium (assembly GCA_021805565.1). Taxonomy (GTDB): domain Bacteria; phylum Pseudomonadota; class Alphaproteobacteria; order Acetobacterales; family Acetobacteraceae; genus Rhodopila. The sequence continues at coordinate 253,404 of JAJZFA010000043.1, read as the reverse complement.
AACGCGCGCGCCCGGACGAGAGCGCCGATGCCGGGATCGGCGGCCGGGGCTGGCGCAAGGTCGTTCATAGGATCGCTCCTTCGCGTTGTTCACGTTGCCCGATCGCCGCGCCCAGGACCGGCACGCAGGTCGCGGTTGGGCCGGCTGTCACGATCCGGAAATTGACATAGCGACAGGCGCCTCGCAATACTCGCCAGTAGCGGGATGTGGGAGGCGAACAATGAAGCTGATGTGGTTCCACCTGATGCCATATACGGAATTGCCCGAGGATTTCCGGGATGCCAATCCGTCGGTATGGGTGGACATTCATTCCTCGCTGTTCGATCCGAAGCGCGCCCATTTGATGTACAACGACTTCATGGACGAGTTGGAATATGCGGCCGAGGTGGGGTTCGATGCGATATGCGTGAACGAACATCATTCCAACGGGTACGGGCTGATGCCCTCGCCCAACCTGATCGCATCGTCGCTCGCGCGCCGCACCAGGGATACGGCGATTTGCGTCATGGGCAATTCGCTGGCGCTGTATAATCCGCCGACCCGTGTGGCGGAAGAGTTCGCGATGATCGACGTGATTTCCGGCGGGCGGCTGATCGCGGGGTTTCCGGTGGGCACGCCGATGGATACCTGTTACGCTTATGGGACAAACCCAAGTCAGTTGCGGGAACGATATCATGAGGCGCACGATCTGGTGATTCGCGCCTGGACCGAGAAGGACACGTTCGCATTTAATGGGCGTTTCAACCAGCAGCGTTACGTGAATGTCTGGCCGCGCCCGGTGCAAAACCCGCATCCGCCCATTTGGGTGCCCGGCGGGGGATCAGTCGAGACATGGCGTTGGTGCGCCGAAATGAATTACGTTTACTGCTATCTGTCGTATTACGGTTACAAGGCGGGCCGAGCGACGATGGATGGCTTCTGGTCGGAGATGGACCGGCTGGGCAAGGACCGGAACCCATATCAGGCCGGTTTCCTGCAATTCGTGGGTGTCGCCGAATCCCGTCAGCAGGCGTTCGATCTGTATGGCGAGGCGGCGGAGTATTTTTATGGCCGCTGCCTGCATGTCGATCCGAAATGGGCCACCCCGCCGGGCTACACCAGCGAGGGTAGCCAGCGCGCGGGCATCGAAAGTCAGGTGAAGAAGGCCGCCGACGCCGGGGTGCGCGGTAAATCGACCGGCGAACGTTTTGCCGCCGTGGCGCGCGAGATGGACGCGATCGTCGAGAATGGGTACGTCATCATCGGTTCTCCGGATGAAGTGGCCGAACAACTGCGGGAAGTCGCCACGCAGTTGAATGTCGGCCACTTGATGCTGCTGCTTCAGTTTGGCAACATGAGTAAGGATCTGACCCGGTACAATACAAAGCTGTTCGCCGAACAGGTCATGCCGAAGCTGCGGGACGTGCATGCGAGTTGGACCGACCATTGGTGGCCGCAACCGATGGAATCGGCGGAACGGGCCGACGTGCCCGCCTTCGTACCGAAGCTCGCGGCGGAATAACCGGCACCCAACAGGCGGAGCGAAACGTGAGCGACCTTGAAACGTTGACCATCGATGTCAACGGCTTTCCCACGCGTATCTGGCGCAAGGGCAGCGGCCCAAAAATCGGCTTCCTGGCTGGGCTGGGCGGCCTGCCGCGTTGGATTCCGTTCCTGGACGAACTGGCCAGATCGCGCACTGTGATCGTGCCGTCGCTGCCAGGGTTTCCTGGCGGCGACCGCGGCCACAGCGTGCTGGATTCGCATCTGGACTGGCTGCTGGCGTTGCGCGAAATCCTGGACAAGGCCGACCTTGCGGGCGCGGACCTTGTGGGCAGTTCGGTCGGCGCCTCGCTGGCGGCCGAGGTCGCGGCACTTTGGCCCGCGACCGTTGGCAAACTGGCACTGATTGCTCCGTTCGGTCTGTTCGACGAGAAAAATCCGCCAACCGACCCGTGGGCGCAGCGCGGCGATGCGGTCGCGGGCCTGATGTGCGCCGATCCGGAGAACTGGAAGGCGTTGAAATCCCCGCCGGACGGGACGAATTCGGTCGAATGGCCGATCGAACAGGTCCGAGCCAGCGAAGCCGCCGCGCGGATTTTCTGGCCGCTGGGCAACACACGGATCGAGAAGCGCCTGCGTCTGATCAAGGCCCCGACCCTTCTGGTGTGGGGCGAAGGCGACCGGATCATGCCCCGCGCCTATGCCGCCGCGTTCGCCGCCGGCATTGCCGGACCGACGACGACGCGATTTATCGCCAACGCGGGTCATTTGGCTGAGTTGGACCAGCCGGCCGCGGTGGCATCCGCCATCCTCGGCTTCCTCGGCAATCGATAGCCCGGCGGTCCCGGCGGATCGGGAATGCCCGTCCGCCGATTTGGCCGTTGCTGAACCCGCGACAACCGCCATATGCGCGATGCCTGCCGCCTTCGTGCCGGAATCCGGATGCGCGCTCGTGTTCGGGCCCGGTGGAAAGCAACGGAACATTGCCATATACCGCCGATGCAGGATCACCGGGACACAGACAGTGGCGGCAACGATGTTAGTATTTTGTAACCCGATGTCGCTGCATCATCGCCAGTACCAGTTCGGGGAACCGTTAATATGATCCGGCCGACCGGTCCCCTGAGGGACCTGACCGGTGTCTCGCCAGAGATCGCGTGGAAGCTGACCGACGCAATATTCCAGCAAGCAAGCTCCCTCATCATCGCCGTCGCCGTCTTCGTCCTGCTCGGTTCGATCGGTTTTTTCAGTTCTGGATCGTTTTGGTACCTGGCGGCATCGTTATTTTTCTCGGCCAATGGCGTCTGGTGCCTGACGCTGATGCATCGTTACAGAACCTCCCGCGGCACTTATTCCCCCAAGGGCTGGGCCATCCGCGGTATGGTAAGCGGCTGGATCGCCGCCGCGGGATGGGGCGGGCTCAGCACGGTAATCTTGTTCGAACCGAACCGCACATTCGTGCTGATGGTCATTGCGGTGCAATCGGCCACCGTGATCGGCGCGGCCGTCCGCAACTGTGCGGTGCGTTCGGTTGCGGCGGGACAGATATACCTGACACTGATCCCGCTGTTTTGTGTCTGTCTGATGTCCGGCAACGTCTATTTTTTGATGTACGCCGGATTTGTCGTGCTGCATCTGCTGGCCGCCCTGTCGCTGATGAATTTCCTGCATGCGCAAACCATGCGATTGCTTGTGCAGGATGAGGAAAAGACGGCGTTGGTAACCAGCCTGGAGGCCACCCGGCAAGAACTGGAGATTATCAACCAGCACCTGGAAACGCTGGCCAGCACCGACGCGCTGACCGGGGTCGCCAACCGGCGGACATTCGATCTGGCGCTCTCACGCGAATGGGCGCGATCCGCGCGGGAAGCAGCACCGCTGTCGTTGCTATTGCTCGATGTGGACCGATTCAAGGCATTCAACGATTTCTACGGACACCCGGCGGGCGATACCTGCCTTTGCACGATCGCGGCGATCGTCTCGTCCGTCGCCGGCCGGCCGGGCGATGCCGTGGCACGCTACGGCGGCGAGGAATTCGCCGTTATCCTGCCCAACACCAAGCTGGACGGCGCGGCAACGATCGCTCAGGCGATCTGCGAAGCGATCCGCGCCGCCGAGATTCCGCACGATGCCAGCGACAGCGGGCAGGTCACCGTCAGTATCGGGGTGGCCTGCCTGATGCCCGTACAGGGCACCGCCCCGGCTCAGCTTGCGATGCACGCGGATGCCGCGCTGTATGCGGCCAAACGGGCCGGGCGCAACCGCATCCATGCGGCCGGCGATTGCGGCCCTAGTCATGGATCCGCCGGAGCAGTGCAATCAACTGAGTCACCTCTGCGGGTTTGAACCGGGCGACGAGCCACGCTTCATGGGCAGCGACAGCGGCCCGCGCGATGGTAAGCGCAGCTTGTCCGGCCGGCGTCAGGTGCAGGGCCTGGCGCCTGCGATCCGTCGATGACGACCGCCGCTCCAGATAATCCCGCATCGTTAGCGTATTGATAATCGCCATCGTGGTGGCCCGGTCGATGTGCAGGCGGCGGGCAATATCGGTTTGCGAAATACCCGGCTCGTCGCCGACCAGCCACAGCACCGAAGTCTGCTTTTGCGTCAGGCCCGCCGAACCGGACGTTTCATTGAAATGCCGATAGACCGCGCCATGCGCCAGCCGGATGTGGAATCCCAGAATGCCATCCAGCTCGTGCGGGACATCAGGCACCGGCCGAACCCGCTTCCTCGATCAGCCGGCCGATCGCCAGCCTGGCCCGCACGCCGCCGCTGTCGATGTTATAGGCGCGCAGCCTCAGATCGGGGTTGCGCTCGATCGAAGCCTGTTGCGCTTCCAGGATCGCCACGTCTTCCAGGAACACGCCGCCCTGCTGCGCCTTGAAGCGCGCGGTGAAGCCGCTGTCGGCGATGTCGAAATTCCGGGCCATACCCCAGAAGTAATGGCTGGACGTGGCCGTTTCCGGCGTCAGTGCGTCGATCACGAAGCCGCGCACGCCCTGGTCGTGACGCTCGATCGTGGCCCCTGCCCCGGCCGGCGCGACCCCGACGTCGATAATCACCGAGGATGGCGGAATGAACTGGCAGATTTGCCAGCGATCGACTGGTCCTTCCTGCTTGAGCGCATCGCGCCAGAACGGCGGCGCCTCGATACCGGGCATCCAGCGTTTGACGAATACGTTATTGCCTTCGGATGTGGTTTCCATCGGGGTTTCCATCAATTCCGGCTGGCCGATGGAACCGGCATGGACATGGGTTTCATGCGTCAGGTCCATCAGGTTATCGATGGCGAGGCGATAATCGCACCCAATGCGATAATAGCCCCCATCGAAGGTCCAGGCCGGATCGGAGCAGGGCCAGAAATCGGGGATCAGTGCTGGATCGGCCTGTTCGGCCTGCCCGATCCAGATCCAGGCGAAACGATGCCGTTCCACCGCTGGATAGGTCTGCACGCAGGCGGTACGGGCCACCGGATCCTGCTTCAGCGGCATTTCCACGCCGCGACCCTGGCTGTCGATCAGCAGGCCATGATAGCGGCAGCGGATGTTATCGCCTTCCTTGATGCCCATCGACAGCGGCAGCATCCGGTGCGGACAGGCATCGCGCATCGCGACGACCGACCGGTCGAAGCGGCGATACAGCATGACGGATTGGCCGCAAATCGTGCGGGCCAGCGGCGTCCGGTCGATCTCGAAATCCCAGCCGGCGGCATACCACCGATTGACAGGCCATGTGGCCGGCATGTGCGCTCTCCCCGTTTCATGTTCTGGACAATTAGTATGTAACACATACTAATTGTCTCGGCAACACGTCGTCCGGCAAGGCGCGCGGTCATTGCCGTCTGGAGCGGTGCGGGGCCGTTGGACTCATCACGCGGTCGCATGGCCGAGAAACGAGAACAGCCGCTGCAGGCCATCGCCGGCCAGCGCCCCCGACCTGATATCCCTGGCACCGATGGCAATGCGAAGGCCGCCGAACCGTCCCAGATCGACCGGCTGACCAAGCAGGATCTCCTCGCGCGCCAGCCGCTCGTATAGCGGGCGCAGCGCCGCCGCGGTCAGCAGCCGCCGGCGATCGGCCGGATCGCGCACCGCGAAGGTGAAGATGCCTGGAAGGCCGGCCCAGCCCGATCCGCCCGGCATCCGGCCGCGGACGGATATCAGCGCCGGGTTGGCGGCCAGACCCTGCTCGATCAGTGCGGATCTGGCCTGTACGAACGCGGGCATCGCCGCCGCCAGCGGGGCAAACGCCTCGATCGATTCAAGGGCGGCGATCCAACGCAGCAGCGACCCGAGGGTCGGCCGCTCGCACACCGGACGATGGCGCGCGTGTACCTGCGTCAATCGCGAGACCGGGAACAGAACCGCCCCGGAGAAAGCCGGCCCGCCAAAAAATTTGGAGCCGGTGATGACGACCGGCCAGCCTCGCCGCAGATAGGCCACGACGATCTCCGGCTCGATGCGGCCCTGGCAGGCATCGACAACGACATCGTCGCCGGCGGGCAGCGCGACCGGCGCGATCAGTCCGGTCTTCGTGCCATGCGTCAGATACACGATGGCCCGGCCGGGTGCGGCGGCGGCGGCGGCGTAGGCATCGGACACGTCTTCGTCGGCGAGCGGAACGCCATCGGCACCGCGCAATGGAATTGCGATCGTGTGCGCTTCGTAGCCTGGACGCCGCCAACCGGAGGGGGGCTCGCCATCGAACCACTGCCCCGCCACCGCGAGCGGCACGCCCGACCCGGTTTCGGACGCCTGCGGCAGGATTGCCGTTATGGGCATGCCAGGCCGTTCCAGCGCCAGAAGGCGAGTGGCGGCCATCAGCGCATCGGTGCCGGAGGGGCATAGAATGGCCGTGGCGAGACCCGCCGCACCGCAATAGCGAAGCAGGCGATCGGCGGCATCGCCCGCGGCCTGGTCCAACCGCCGGGCAGGGGCGCGCCCGTTCAGGCTAACATAGGCATCGGCGGCCGCCCGGAAGCCCTGGACCGAGACCGGCGAGGCGGTGCAAGACGATACACAGACCAGATCGGGCGCGGGGACCGGCGGACAAAGATATTTGTTGACGCCGGACAAGCGGCCCAGGTCCAGCCGGCTGTCCCCGCCCGTTATCAGCGCGGCGGCGACGCATTCGCCCGGACAATGAACGGCGCCTGGACCGGTTTGTCGCCAGGGTGCGGGACCACAGTCCGCGGCCGAGTCCATTCGTTCGCGTAGCATCGTCATGGCTATTCCCCGTGACCTTCGGCGGTGCACGGGTTCTGCACGACAAACGTTAATAAAACATGAATGCCAGGGTGTTCATCGACCGCGATTGTATTGCCACCGCCACCGCCGCCGCCGGGCCGGTTCAGCCATACAACAGCGCGGGCGGCTGACCGGGCGGATGGGCGTGGTCGAACACGACCCAGGCGTGATGATGTTGCGCCCCGTTGGTGTGTTCGCCCTTATCGAACCAGCGGATACGGTTGGTCAGCACGACAACGGCCGAAAACGGGGCAGCCGACATGACGTCGGCCACGCGCTTGCCGGCGATCCACTGCAGCCGCACCAGCAGCGCGAGCTGCCCTTGTACCGACTCGGTCAACGCCAGCGCGTGACGCAAAAATCCGATCATCGCCAGGGACGATCGCGACTGGCCGGCCTGCGAGCCGGTATCGCCATAGGGTGGGTTGGTCACGATGCTTCTACAGCCATCCGGCACGCTCTGGCAGGCCAGGAAATCGACGCCGGAGGTTCCGAATCCGCGATCCACCAGATCGGTGGAGACCACGTCGTAGCCGTTTCCGGCCAGCACCGACGACATCGCCCCGTCGCCGCAGCACGGTTCCCAGACCGGGCAGCGAAACCGGATATGACGCAGCAACGCCTGGGTCACCGGCGCCGGCGTCGCGTAAAAATCCCTGCTCTTACGTTCATAGCCGGAAAAGTGGATTGGCCGGGCGAGAGACGGACCGGAGGGTGTGTCCCATGACGGGACCGGGCCGGTGTCAGCAAGTGTCAGGCTGGATTGGACTGGCATGGGGCTTGTCCCGGTGGGTTACGGTGTCAGGCATGCGCGGGCTGCGACTCGGGACAACCACAATGCCCCTGACGCGAGTTTATTTTAACCCGTGGACGTTGGCCGGCGCCATGCGTCTTTGCCGCCGACGGGCGACGGGTGGCAACAGGGTGCCTTTCCGCCTAGGCTGGACCAGCCATCCGGCGTTGGTGCGGAGATCGATCCATTCATGTCGCGGCTTGTCGTTGTGTCCAATCGCGTGGCCCCGATTCAGGAAGGCGAGGCCACCGCCGGCGGCCTGGCGGCCGGGGTGCTCGACGCGCTGAAGCAAAAAGGCGGCCTGTGGTTCGGCTGGAGCGGCGAAATTTCCGCCGGTCTAGAACCCAAACCGGAACGAACCGTCGGCCCGATCTCGCTGTTCACCATCGATTTGTCGCGCCAGGATTACGATGAATTCTACCGCGGCTTCGCCAACGGCACATTGTGGCCGGTTCTGCACTACCAGATCGGGCTGGGGCGTTTCGAATGGGCGGAGTTCGAAGGCTATCGCCGGGTCAACGGACTGTTCGCGGCCGCGCTGACGCCATTGATCCGGCCTGACGACCTGATCTGGGTGCATGATTATCACTTGCTGTGCCTGGCCGGTGCTTTGCGGGCCAACGGGGTGTCCAACCGCATCGGATTGTTCCTGCACACCCCGTTCCCGGCCCCCGATGTCTTTATGACCATTCCGTCCCATGCCAGCCTGATCCAGGCGATGTGCGCCTACGATCTGCTGGGATTCCAGACCGAGACCGACCGGACCGCGTTCATCGATTACGTGGTGCGTCATGCCAATGGCGTCCCCACCGCCATCGATGACGCGGTCGCGGTGTTCGGGCGCGTGGTGCGCACGGGGGTCTATCCCATTGGCGTGCATGTGGAAGACGTTCGGGCACAGGCGGAAACGCCGATCAACCGCCGTCAGGCAACACGCATGCGCGCCAACCTGCTGGAAGGCCTGATCCTGAGCGTGGACCGGCTGGATTACTCCAAGGGGTTGCGGCAACGCTTCGCCGCGTTCGAGCGGTTTCTGGCGGACAATCCCGCCCGGCACGGACTGGTCACGTTCATGCAGATCGCCCCGCCGTCCCGATCCGATATCGAGACGTATCAGCGGATCAGGCGGGAACTGGAAGGCGAGGCCGGCCGCATCAATGGCCGGTTCGCCGAGGTCGATTGGGTGCCATTGCGATATCTGAACCGAAGTTTTCCGCGGAATGTGCTGATGCCGCTGTATGCCGAGGCCCAGGCATGTCTGGTCACTCCGCTGCGCGACGGTATGAATCTTGTCGCCAAGGAATACGTCGCCGCGCAGGATCCGGAAGACCCCGGCGTGTTGATTTTGTCGGAGTTCGCCGGCGCGGCGCGCGAACTGGACGCGGCGCTGCTGATCAACCCCTACGACGAGGCCGGGATGGCGCAAGCCATCGAACAGGCATTGTCGATGCCGTTGGAAGAACGCCAGGACCGCCATCAGGCTATGTTGACCGTTATGCGGACCAACAGCCTGGAGCGCTGGCGCGACCGGTTCGAGGCGGATTTGGTCGGCGATGGCGGGTAATCCCCTCAAGGCTGCGAACGGCCTGCCAGACCGGCGCCGGTATTGCCCATTCTGTCCCGAGCGCGGATAGTTCGCACGCCAGTTTCCGTGGGAGGAACGTCGGTGGACATAACCCCTGTCGAGTCCGGCTGTGCCGCGACCGTAACCGGACTTGACCTGACCCGGCCGCTGACCCCGTCGCAGGCCGCGGCCGGTGCTGTCGCGACAAAACCCGGGCGCTCGGTCCGCACCGGACCAAGGTTCGCGGCGACCGCATCGCGGCGCCCCAGCATGCGGCGGCATAACGGAGGAGTTATCCAATGAGCGTGACCATCGAAGCCCTGACGCCCGGATTCGTTGGCGAGGTATCGGGCATCGACACGACCCGGCCGCTGACCGCGGCTCAGGTCTCGGCCATCGAGGCCGGCATGGATCGCTATGCGGTGCTGGTCTATCGCGATCAGCGGCTGACGGACGAACAGCAAAAAGCGTTCAGCCTGTGTTTCGGCGCCCTGGAACAAGCCGTAGGAGGCAATGTCACCAAGGCCGCCGACCGCCGGCTGGACCCGTACATGGCCGATGTGTCGAACCTCGGGGTGGACCATAAGCCGCTGGCGCGCGACGACCGGCGGCGGCTGTTCAATCTGGGGAACCGGTTGTGGCACTCCGACAGTTCGTTCCGGGCGATTCCGGCGAAGTATTCGCTGCTGTCGGGACGCATCGTTGCGGAATCGGGGGGAAATACCGAATTCGCCGACATGCGGGCCGCGTACGATGCGCTGGATGACGCGGCGAAAGCGGAAATCGCAGGTCTGGTCTGCGAGCATTCCTTGCTCTACTCGCGCGGCACGCTGGGATTCAGCGACCTGTCGGACGAAGAAAAACAAATGTTCAGACCGGTGCGGCAGAGCCTGGTGCGGGTGCATCCGGTCACCGGACGCAAATCGCTGTATCTGTCATCGCACATCGGCACCATCGCCGGCTGGCCGGTGCCGGAAGCACGGGCGTTCATCCGCGATCTGACCGAACACGCCGTCCAACCGCGCTTTACTTACGCGCACACATGGCGGCCATTCGATCTGGTGATGTGGGACAACCGGTCCACCATGCACCGGGTCAGGCGGTTCGACGAAACCCAAGTGCGCGATATGCGCCGGACCACGGTAGCCGGCGACAGCATGACCGCGGCGCAGTTGGCCGCATAGGCGTGTTCAGGCACGGATCAACCGGAAAGATCGCTTGATTTAGCGCGAAGGCTGTCCGCGAGAGCTTGCGGGCCGCCACGGCTGAGCAGCCTGCGGAAATCCGAACGCTGGACGGCGACCCGGCTGATCGAACCATCCGCCAGCACGTCCACGACCCGCCAGCCGGAATCGCCTTCTCGCATCACATAGTCGAGCTCGTGCGAGTCGCCCGATTTCGGCAAAATCAACGACTCCACAACCTGTTCGGTGCCCACGGCGCGTGTTTCCGGCTTCACCTCGAAACGGGTGCCGTCGAACGAATGGAAGCTGTTGACATACGACGACACGGTGTAGCGCCGGAACGCTTTCTCCAGCATGGTCTGCTGATCCGGCGGCAGCGTCGCCCAGGATGTGCCAACAGATTCCTCCAGAATGGCCTGCAGGTTGAATGTCTTGTCGATAACCGGTGCAAGCATGTCATAGCGTTGCGCGAACGGCGTCTGCTTGCCCGCCTTCATCACGCCCAACAGGCCATCGACAAGCGCCTCGACAGGCGCCACCGGCCCCCGATCGTCCGCGGCCCTGGCGCGCAGGGACACACACACGCCGAAAGCCGCGACAGCCGCGAACACATCGCGGCGACGAGCTTCTAAATTGGACATCCACCCATCCTTCAGACCATGTCATCGTTTGGCGCACTCGCCATATGGGGTAGCAACGGACATCATGCAGATACATATCGGATGTTGTCCTGCATCGATGAGGGCGGGTCCGGCTCATGATCGATGTTAGCGATGTGGCGCTGGCGCCACAATGGATCGGCCGGCCGCCGAACACGGAGCGGCAGAAGCGGGAGATCGAGGCTTGACGATAACCACCATGGCCCTGCGGCTATCCGATACCGTCGCGGGACATCTGGGTCTTTTGGATGGTCCGATCGACCCCGATCAGCTGATCGGACTCGCGCGCCGTCAGACCGGGCTGACCGATTTCGGTGAATCCGCGTTCATCGACCCCCTGGCGCGGCTGCTGGATTCGTGTTCCAGGGAATCCGCGCTCGGACTCATCGGCCGCAGTGCGACCAAATGGGATATTCTCCGCTTTTTGACCAACCTGCTGCTGATACAGGCCGAATCCGCTCGCAACCCCGCGATGGAACAGGCGCCCATCCGGCAACCGGTTTTCATCACCGGATTGCCGCGCAGCGGCACCACGTTCCTGCATCGGCTGATGCTGACCGATCCGGCAAACCGTGCCCCGGCCGTGTGGGAAACGATCTATCCGTCCGCGATGGCGGGAACGCGCGACGAACGGATCGCCAAGGTGGCCCGTCAATTAAAAGCATTCGAGTGGATCGCACCGGATTTCCAGGCTTTGCATCCACTGGATGCGGAATCGCCACAGGAATGCAGCGAGATCACCGCGCATGTATTTCGCAGTCTGCGTTTCGATACGAATTATCATATTCCGTCCTATCGTCGCTGGCTCGACGCCGATGTCCTGCGGCACCTGCCGGCTTACCGGTTCCACAAGCGATTCCTGCGGTTCCTGCAGTTTGGCGGACAGACTCAGCCGCGTTGGGTGCTGAAATGTCCCGAACACGTGTTTGCGTTACACGCGATACGATCGGTGTATCCGGATGCCCGGCTGATATTCGTTCACCGGGATCCCGTGAAGGTGCTGTTGTCGCAAGCTCAACTTACCGAGGTGTTGCGGCGCCCGTTTACCCGCCACCTCGACCCGCAAACGCTGGGTCCAAACGAAAGCCGCCGCTGGCTGGATGGCACCCGGCGGATGATGGCGGTCGGCGACGACGCCGGATTCCCCGAGGCGGTTTGCCATGTGCATCACCTGGATTTGATCACCGACCCAGTCCATACGGTGGAGGGCGTGTACCGTCATTTCGGCATGCAGGTGCCGCCGGCAATGGGGCCGGCGATACAGGCCTATGTCGCCGATAAGCCGCAAGGCGGCTACGGCGCGCACAACTATCATTTCGACGATCACGGTCTGAACGAGCAGGCGGAACGGAGCAAGTTCCGGCCATACATGGTTCGTTTCGGCGTTACACCGGAGGCATCTCCGGTTCGGCGGGGCGCTCCGGCGGTGGAACAGGCGTCCCGCTCGGCGGAACCAACGCTGCCAGGGTAACGGCAGCATCGGCCATACGTGCGTCAGCACGCCGATAAAGCTGCCCTGCAAAACATGAGCTTATGGCTTGCCCGACGCTGCCGAGGGCGCCGCGGCGGCACCGCGTGCCGGCCTCGGCCTGTTTCGCCGAACGACGTGCCTTTATCGCTCCCCGTTACGGTATCATACCGTCCGTGCCGCGGCCGGTCGGCCGATATAACGCCGGGTCGGTTCTTCGCGACGTCGCCGCTGGCCAACGGACCAGCAGCACGAAATTGTGATCGCAACCAAAATCCCTCGCCGGTCTATGACCCTTGTCCTGATCGACCAGACGCGGGAGGGTGATAGTATTGTTCAGTTCTGCCGCGGCGCGTTGTCGCCACACAGACATGCTGACGGACGCGATCGTCGCGCGTGCCGGCTTTCTGCATTGCGCGGGGCGTGGACTCGAGCGCCACAGGTATGGTTTGTGCCGACCCGCGATCGAAAACCGGACGGAGCATGCAATTTGGACGTCCGGTCGGTCTTCTGTTACGAAATAGATATGTATGATCTTTCCGGATGCACGCGCCCGAAGCGCCACGTCCGGATGAGTGGCGGCGCGTGAATACCGCGCCATCCGCTTCCATCCGCCCATGTTCGCCGATCGCGGGCGTGCCATGACCCCTTTTTGACAACCGGGATCGCAATGACATCGGCAACCCGCGGAACCTTCGACTTTCTCGCCGGCGGAAACGAACTCGGCGCCGCGATGCGCGCGCTGGATTGGACGGCCACACCGCTCGGGGCACCCGAAAACTGGCCGCAAAGCCTTCGCACATCGGTCAGCACCTGCCTGAACTGCGCGTTCCCGATCCTGTTGTGGTGGGGACCGGACCTCGCGATGCTATACAACGATGCGTATTCGTCGATCCTGGGCACGAAGCATCCCGCCGCGCTGGGACGGCCAGGACGACTCGTATGGCCGGAGATCTGGACTCTGATCGATCCGATGCTGAATGGCGTTCTCAAGGATGGCGTGGCAACGCGAGCCGAGGACCTGCTATTATCTTTGCACCGTAACGGCTACCCCGAGGAGTGCTATTTCAGTTTCTCCTACAGCCCCATCCGGGATGAAAGCGGAGCCGTCGGCGGCGTTTTTTGCCCGGTCATCGAGACAACGCAACGGGTGATCGGAGAGCGCCGCCTTCAATTGCTCCGGCGCCTGGCGGAAAACGCCGCAACGACCGGTCATCCGGATGCCGTCTGCTCCTTCTTCGCGGCATGTCTTGCCGGGGAAGCATCGCGGGATCTGCCGTTCGTGGCATTCTACACAGTGCCGGATGAGCAGTCGCGTACCCTCCGCCTGGCCGGCGCCGCCGGTTGCGAACGCGGTGCCAGATACTGTCCGGAAACGGTTCGCCTCGATGGCGATTCCCCGCATCCGCTGCCATTCGCCGAAGCCTGGGCCGGCGGCGAAGTGCGGTATGCCGACGTTGCCGGCATCGAAAATCTTCCCCGCGGTGCATGGGAAATACCGCCGAATCAGGTAGCGGTGATTCCGCTCCATTCCGGAACTGCCAAACCGCTGGGGTTGATGGTGGCCGGGCTTAATCCATACCGGCCGGTGGCGGAAGTATGCGGCTTCGCGGACCTTGTCGCGCGTCAGGTCGCGACCGCGATCGGCAATTCGCTCGCCTATGAAGCCGAACGCCGCCGAGCCGAGGCCCTGGCGGAAATCGATCGTGCCAAGACGGCGTTTTTCGACAATGTCAGCCACGAATTCCGAACTCCTTTGACGCTTCTGCTCGGTCCGCTGGAAGACGCGCTCGCGGCCGATGCGGCGGACGTGGCACCCCGGCTTCGCGACGAATTCGCCATGGCTCACCGCAACGCCCTGCGGCTGCGGAAACTGGTCAATACGCTGCTGGATTTTTCCCGCATTGAAGCGGGACGCGCCCGGCCCGTGCGGGAACCGGTGGACCTTGCTGAGTTGACCGCGGATCTGGCGTCGGGGTTCCGGTCGGCGTGCGAACGCGCGGGGCTGCGCCTGGTTGTGGACTGTCCGCCTTTGGGTCAGCCGGCGTTCGTGGACCGGGACATGTGGGAAAAGATCGTCCTCAATCTTTTGTCCAACGCCATCAAGTTCACCTTCCAGGGCGAAATCGCGGTGCGGCTGCTTGCCAATGGGGCCTGTGCGATGCTGGAGGTCGAGGATACCGGTGTGGGCATTCCCGCCGCCGAACTGCCGCGCCTGTTCGAACGCTTCCACCGGATCGAGGGACAGCGCAGCCGGTCCCACGAAGGCACCGGCATCGGGTTGGCCCTGGTCCGGGATCTGGTGGAACTGCACGGAGGCACCGTCGCAGCCGCGAGCGAGGCGGGGGCGGGGACAATTTTCACGGTGACGCTTCCCTTCGGCGCCGCGGCCGTGGCGGACGGCCGCGGCGCACCGGAACCGAGCGCCGGAACGCCGGTTCGGGCGCGTTCTTACGGTGGACAATCGGAAGCCTGGTTGCCCGACAGTTTAGACGACGCGGAAACCGGGCCTGCCGAGACCGGCGCGTTGCCGGACAGCGTGGATCGCCCGCGCATTTTGCTCGCCGACGACAATGCGGATATGCGCGCCTATGTGCAACGCCTGCTGTCCGCGTGGTGGGACGTCGAGGCGGTGTCCGACGGGCAGGCGGCCCTGGAGTCGATCCGGAAGCGCCGCCCGGACCTTGTGCTGGCTGACATCATGATGCCGCGCCTGGACGGTATCGGTCTGGTCCGGGCACTGCGGGCCGAGGCCGGGCTGCACGATCTGCCCATTATCCTTCTGTCGGCCCGTGCCGGCGAGGTGGACAGAAGCGACGGGCTGGAAGCAGGCGCGGACGACTACGTGTTGAAACCGTTCTCCGCGCGGGAACTTCAGGCGCGCGTGCGGGCCAACCTGTCGCTGGCTCGACTGCGTCGCGACGCGACACAGGCAGTCGCGGAAAGCGAACGGCGCTTCCGGGCAGCGATCGAGGCCGTGCAAGGCATTCTGTGGACCAACAACGCCGCGGGCGAGATGGAGGGGGAACAGCCCGGCTGGACGGCATTTACCGGCCAATCAGCGGCCGATTATCGGGGTTACGGCTGGACCGCCGCCATACACCCCGACGACGCTCGCGCCACGGTGGAGGCATGGCAAGCAGCGGTCGCCGAACGCCACCCGTTTCTCTTCGAACACCGCGTCAGGCGTCACGACGGCGCGTGGCGACACTGCTCTGTCCGGGCGGTCCCGGTATTGTCCGGCAACGGTTCGATCGGCGAGTGGGTGGGTGTACACATCGATATCACCGCCGAACGGGAAGCGGATAAAGAGCGCGGCCGTCTGGCCGCCATCGCCGATCAGTCGGGGGATTTCATCGGTTTCGCGGATACCGCGATGCGGCCGTTTTTTGTCAACGACGCCGGGCTGCGGCTGGTCGGATTGCCGGATCTCGCCGCGGTGCGCGAGTCCGCCGTCGTGGATTATTTCACGCCCGACAGCCAGACGATCGTGCGGGCCACCGTCTTGCCGGCGATCGAGGCGCTCGGGCGCTGGAGCGGGGAACTGCATTTCCGGCATTTCCAAACCGGCGCGAGCATCCCCGTTCACTACAATCTGTTCGAGATCCGCGATCCGCGGGGTTCGGTGACCGGCTATGGTTCGGTTACGCGCGACCTGACCGAACGCAGGCACGGCGAGGCCGCCTTCAATGCGCAACGGGCGCAACTGCGCGCGGTGATCGACACCGTGCCGGCGGCGGTTTGGTTCACCGACGACCGGAACGCCGAGAGAGTAACCGGCAATCGCCATGCCGCCGCGTTGTTGCGTTTGCCGGCGTCGGCTAACCCTTCGATGACAGGCGCCCCGGAAAACGTTCCCAACAACTTTCGTGTGTTGAAGGATGGCGCCGAGGTTCCGCCTGACCGTCTTCCGTTGCAGCGGGCGGCACGCGGGGAAGAGGTCGCGCCAGAGGAACTCGATATTGTCTTTACCGACGGCACGTCTGTTACGCTTTACATGCAGGCGGTCGGGCTGCTCGATTATGCCGGGACGGTGACCGGCGCGATTTGCACGGCCATCGATATCACGGCCCGCAAGCAGGCCGAAGACAAGCTGCGGCAATCCGAAGAGGAATTTCGCGCCTTGGGAGAGCAACAACCGCATCTTTGCTGGATGGCGGACGCGACCGGCTGGATTTATTGGTACAATAAGCGCTGGTACGATTACACCGGCGCGACATCGCTCGACCTGGAGGGCTGGGGCTGGCAGTCCGTACACCACCCAGACATGCTGGCGGAGGTAACGGAGCGCTGGCAGGCCTGCCTGGCGACCGGCGCGGTGTTCGACATGACATTCCCATTGCGGGGCGCCGATGGCGTGTTCCGTCCGTTTCTGACGCGCATCGTGCCGGTTCGCGATGCCGGCGGCGCGATCGTTCGCTGGTTCGGCAGCAATGTGGACGTCAGCGAACAGATCGCGACCGAAACGGCGCTGCGCACGAATCAGGAAGGCCTGCGGCGCCTGAACGAACAATTGGAGGCGCGCGTGGCCGAGGAAACCGCGACCCGCGTACAGGTGCAAGCACAGTTGGCGGAGGCGCAGCGAATGGAAGCGCTGGGCCAGCTAGCGGGTGGCATCGCGCACGACTTCAACAATGTTTTGCAAGCAGTGTCCGGCGGCCTGTCGCTGATCGAGAGGCGCTCCGCCGACCCAGTCGCGGTTGCCCGGCTCGCACGCATGGCGGGCGATGCATCGGCGCGCGGCGCGGCGATCACCGGCCGATTGCTGGCTTTTTCCCGGCGCGGCGAATTGCGGGCGGTTCAGGTTCCGCCGGCAACGCTGCTGGAAAGCCTGCGGGAGATCCTGGGATCCACCTTAGGAGCCGGCATTTCGGTGCGGATACAGGCCGAGGCGGATGCATCGCCGTTGATGGCCGACAAGGCGCAACTGGAAACGGTGCTGATCAATCTCGCCGTTAACGCGCGCGACGCGATGCCGGGTGGCGGTATCCTTATTCTGGCGGCCCGGGGTCAAACGGTTCCCGGTTTGCCGGATTACCCGGCGGCTTTGCGCAACGGCGACTATGTGCGGCTGGATGTCACCGACACCGGCACCGGTATGGATGCCGCAACCCTGGTTCGGGCTTCGGAGCCATTCTTTACAACCAAGCCGGCCGGCCAGGGGACCGGCCTTGGGCTGGCGATGGCGCGCGGGTTCGCCCAGCAGTCCGGTGGCGCCTTCTCCATCGACAGCGCTCCCGGACAGGGCACGACCATAAGCCTGTGGTTTCCCGTGGCACCGGCCGCGGCGGACCCGGCCGATGCAGCCCTTCCGCAATCGTCCGCGCTTGCCGCTCCGCGGTCTCCCCGCGTGCTGCTGGTCGATGACGATGCGTTCGTACGCGAGGCGTTGGCCGGACAACTGGCAGACCAGGGTTACCGTGTGACCGCTGCATCCGACGGCTTGGCCGCACTGGCGTTGACCGATGCCGGCGAGCCGTTCGATTTGCTGATAACCGATATGTCCATGCCTGGCATGAATGGGCTGCTGCTGATTTATGAAGTCCGCCTTCGCATGCCAGATATTCCGGCACTGTTGTTAACGGGCTATGCCGATCCGACCCTTCAACTGGAAATCGATTCGGGCAGCGATGACGCAACGATCCTTTTGCGTAAGCCCATCGCCGCCGAAGACCTGACGAAACACGCGGCCGTGCTTTTGTCGCGCGCCGCGGCCCCGGCCGGAGCGGCGGCGCAGCCTGTGGTGCCCGATCCGCATGGCGGGCCGATATCCAGTATTTAGAGTATGCCCGATGCTCGGCCACCCTCGCTTCGGAGTGCGGTGTGGGGCACACCATCGAACCCAAGCCGGCCAGCCGAACCACCTTGTCCGAGGGGTGTCTGTGGATGTTTGCCCACGGGTGGATCCAGCCGCCGCTAACCGCCGGTCACCGGGGGAAAAAAGGCTACCTCGTCACCCGGACGAACGGCCCCGTCGGCAGCGGCGAATTCCTGATTGACGGCACAACGGATCGCCGTCCGATTGCGAAATGCCGCCGCATGGCCGGGTCCGCGTCCCGCCAGATGGTCGATAAGACCCGCGACCGTTGTAACCTCGTCCGGCAAAACGATCTGCTCCCCTAACATGCCCGTCCGCTCCCGCAGCCACGCAAAATACAATACGGTCAATGATTTGCCGGGCGTTTCCTGACTGGCCATCAGGGTGCCGTGGGGACCGTTTCAACCCGGCCATCGGCGTGAATCACGGTACTGGTTCCGTTTCCGTTGGGCACGACAATCGACTGCCCGCCTGGGGTATTGGCGGTTCCCTGGCCGACCGAACCGCTTTGGCCGCCAGGCTTCGAAGCTGGCGAACCGTTCGTGGACGCAGGCTGGCCACCCGCCGAACCGGCCGCTCCCGAATCGGATGTCTGCCCGCGCCGGCTAAGCGGCGAACCCAGTTTCGGGGCTTCCGGCTGCGATGTAACGCCGGCTTCCATATCTTGCAGGGTGGGCGGCGGTTTAAGCGGGCCGGGCCAGATATCCCCCTCTTCGGTCGTAAGGACCGGTTCGGACGGTTCCAGCCCTTGAACACGCCGCATGTTCTCGCTGTCGGTTGCCGGCAAGTTGGGATTGAACCCCTCGACAAACGGCGGATTCCACCAGGTTTTGTACCCACACGCGCTGAGCATCAGCACCAGGGTCAGCGAGGCGATACGCTTCATACAAACAGGCTCCGCGAAGGCGATAAAAGGGCTCGTTCATTCAGGGGGACTGTGCCCGCTGATTGCCCGCCACTCAAGGACTGTTCCCACAATGCAGCGAAATCGCCACCGCGATTTTCATTCGCACCCGTTTCCCATTGCGCTCAGGCGATGACGCTAGGCTGACCCGCGCCGGTCTGTCCACCAAATCTTACCCCGCGGCGCGCCAACACGGCGGAACGCCATAAATCCGAACGGCCGTTCCGGCGAATAACGCGGTTTTCTCCGCGGCCGAAGCGCCGGCCGCGATCCGTTTGAACGCATTCCACGTCACGGCATAGGACCTCCAACGCTTCTGCACCGGAAAATTGCGCTCGAACATGCAGCGGCCGGCACCGAACCCGTCGATGCTGGTTTCCAGCCATGGACGCCACGCTGCCGCCACTCCCTCCGACGCCGGTGGCCTGTCGCGCGGCGGGGCGCCGGGGTTCGGTAACCGGATCGGCAGCGCGCCCAGTTTTACCGTTACGTTGGGACGTTTCGCCAACGCCGTCATCCCGGATTTCCAGGCCGCGAACACCCCGGTTCGATCGGCCGCGGCGCCGCCGCGAGATCGAGATACAGATAGCCCAAATCGTCCACGGTGCCGATCCAGTCCGGCAGTGCGGACCCGCCGAAACCGGGATGATGCGGCGCGATCACGCGATGGGTCAGCGCCAACTGGTCCAGCCAGGGACGATCCGGTTGCAGCCCCTCGCCGGGATGCAGGAACAGGACCGGACGCCCCTGCCCTCTGTCTTCGATCTCCAGATCGGCGCCAGCGATGGTTATGTGGCGGCTCATGCCGTTTCCTCTCTCGGTATCGTTGACCGCAATTTACCCGCCCGGCCCTTGCCCAGACCGCTCCGCGCGTGGTCCTGTTCTGCCCACCGACAAGGAAACCGGACCATGACCAAACCGCTGGAAGGCCTGTTGATCGTTTCGCTGGAACAAGCCGTTGCCGCCCCGTATTGTTCCGCCCGCCTCGCCGACGCCGGCGCCCGTGTCATCAAAATCGAGCGCCCCGAAGGCGATTTCGCCCGCGCCTACGACCGCTCGGTTTTGGGCCTGTCCAGCTACTTCGTCTGGCTGAACCGCGGCAAGGAAAGCCTTGTCTCGGACATCAAAAATCCGGACGACGCGGCCCTGCTGCACCGGCTGATCGCCAAGGCCGATGTGTTCGTCCAAAACCTCGCGCCAGGCGCGGCGATACGATCCGGATTCGGATCGGATACATTGCGGGCGCGCCACGAACGGCTGATAACCGTCGATATTTCCGGCTATGGCGAAACCGGCGAATACGCCTCGATGAAGGCGTACGATCTGCTGATCCAGGCGGAATCCGGGCTTGCCATGGTCACCGGACACCCGGCCGGACCGGGCCGCGTGGGCGTGTCGATCGCCGACGTGGGCTGCGGCATGAACGCCTATACAGGTGTCCTGGAAGCATTGATCGAACGATCCCGGACCGGACGCGGCAAGGGGCTGAAAGTCAGCCTGTTCGATGCCGTGGCCGACTGGATGAACGTGCCGCTGCTGTATTTCGAGGGCACCGGTCAGGCGCCCCAAAGACTCGGGCTGGCGCACCCGTCGATCTGTCCATACGGCGCGTTCGCCACCGCCGATGGCGCGCTGGTGTTGATCTCCATCCAAAACGAACGCGAATGGGCCGCGTTTTGTTCGGCGTTCCTCGATGCGCCCGATCTGCCGCGTCAACCTGGATTCGAAACCAACACGATCCGCGTTGCCAACCGAACAATGGTGGACGAACGGGTCGGACAGATGTTCGCCGGACTGACCCGCGACCAGGCGGCGGCGAAATTGCGTAAGTCCAACACCGCTTATGGATTCGTCAACGATCTGGCCGCGCTGCGCGATCACCCGGCGCTGCGACGGACGAAGGTGGCGCTGCCGGACGGCGGCGTGGCGGAGATTATCGCTCCAGCGGTTATCCGCGTGGGCGAGACGCTGAACCTGGGCGCTGTTCCATCCATCGGACAGAACAGCGCCGCGATCCGGGCGGCCTTTGCCGATTAGCGCAGACGCTTCCGATCAGGGCGAAATCCGCACGGTCAGCGCAAAAGTCGTGGCCTGCTGAGGCATCTCGGCCGGGAACGGCTGAAACTGGCTGCCCCGGACACTCCGCAGCGCCGCTTCGTCGATATCGGAACTGCCGCTGGATTTTATCAGCGTCACGCTCAGCAGCGCCCCGCTGGGCGCCAACTGAATGGCAACGCGGCTAACCCCGCTCGACCCCAGTAGCCGGACCGCCGTCGGAACCACCAAATTCGCCTGCACCCTGGCGCGCAAAGCCGCGGCATAGACCGCAGTCACGCTGGCCTGCGCCGCCGCGCTAACAGCCGGCGCGGCCACAGCTTGGGGCGGCGTCTCTACGGCCGGAGCGGCCTGAGCCGGCGCGGCGGGCCGCGGGATCGGCGGCGGGATTCGGCGCGGCGGCGTCACGCGGTTGGAGACCGCCGGCTTTGGTGGCGGCGGCGGTTCGGGCGGAGGCGGCTCCGGTGGCGGCGGCTCCGGCACCGGCGGAGGCGGCGGTTCGGGCGGCGGGGGCACAGGTTCCGGCGGCGGGGGCGGCGTCTCGGGTGGCGGCGGCGCCGGCTCCGGCGGAGGAGGCGGCGGTTCGGGCGGCGGCGGCGGCGGCGGAACTTCCGGCGGCGGCGGCGGAACTTCCGGCGGAGGCGGCAACGTCACCGCATGAATCTGCACCGGCTTGGCCGCGGGCGGCATCGGCGGCGCCGGTTGCGGCAAAATGCCCAAAGCCAGCACGGCCACGACTTCCAAAACCAGCGCCAGCGCCAGCGCGACGCCGAAGCCGCCCCGGTCCGGCGCGACAGCGCGCTGGTAGTTATCGCTCACAACGGAAACCATCGGTCAACGCGCTGGCGGCGCCGCGGGCGACGCACCGGTCTTCGCGTCCGGATCGGCCGACGGCTGCGCCGCGACACCCACATCTGTCACACCCGCCTCCCGGCACGCATCCAGCGCATGAATAAACTGCTGAAACGCGGCATCCTTGGACGCGGCGATCGTCACCTGCGTTTGCGACGCGTCCGGCGTGCCGCGCAGCAAGCCGACAAGTTCCGCCTGAGTAACGGTCTCGCCCTTGACGGACATAATACCGTCCTTGTCCACGTTTACCGTGATCTTGGCGTGTTCCAGATGCTCCGTCTGCGCCGAACTCGGCAGTTGCAACGCAACTCCGGCGTCCGGGATCATCTGCAACGTGACGATGATAAAAAACACCAGCAAAAACAGCATCACATCGATCATCGGAATGATCTCGACGCGGCCGCGTTTGGCGTCGAAATAGCTCATCCGGCGGCTTGCCATCGGCCTATTCCGCCGCGAATGCCGGGGCGCGATCGGCCACCGGCCGGCCGATTGCCACCCGGTTCAGCAGCAGCGTCCGCAGCGTCTCCATCTGATGCAGAACCAGCCGCACGGAATTCGACAAGCCGTTATAAGCAAGCAGTCCCACCATGGCGACGAAGATGCCGGCCGCCGTGGTGATCAGCGCGTTCGCGACGCCGCCCGTTACCGCGGTCGGCGCGCCACCTGGCGTCGCCAGCACCGCGAACGCCCGGAACATCCCAAGGATAGTGCCGAACAAGCCAAGAAGCGGCGCCAGAGTAATAATTGTGTCCAGTATCCACAGCCGCCGGTCCAGGCGCGGAGCGGTCAGCATGATCGCCTCCTCCATCCGGTTCTCCAATTCGGTGCGGGAAAATGTACCCTTGGATTGTAAAACCGCGTCGAACACCATCGCCTCGGGCAAGCGGGCCGAACCGTCGCGCAGCGCCACCAGTTCGTTGTCGCGCAAGCGGTCGTGCCGGGCGACGGCGGCCACCAGCCGAGCCCCGCCGGCGATGGTGCGGCGCAGATACCATGCCCGGTCGATAATTACCGCCATTGCCATCAATTGCAGCAATGCCAAAGCGTACAGCACGCCGTCGGAATAGTTGGCGATATCGATAATACCCTGAAAGCTCATGTGTTCGGTTCCAATCGCGCAACAATAGCAGGACCGTGTTACAGTCCCGCTATCGGTTCGTGTATGACAGATCGGTGAAGGTTTATTGTCGCGTCAGAAGCTGACTCCGACACTGGCGTAAATGGTCATTGGCGCACCGGGATAGGCCAGCCCATAGCCGCTGTTGGTCGTGCCGAAGTAACCGCCGCTGCTGAGGTACAGATAGGAGTTATAGCGGTTGTCGGTTGCATTCAGCACCGACAGCGACAGATTGATTGTGCGCACCTTGTTGTCGATCGTAACCGGGACTTGCGTATTCACACCGACATTCAACGTCCCGTAAGCTGCCAGCGTCTGTCCGCTGGGCGCACCCGTCACATTGTTGAAGATGTACTGGTCGCCGGTGAACTGGTAGATCGCGTACGGATTGACAAGCACTCCGCCCACCACGAATTTGTAATCCCCGCCGACATTCAGCGTTGCCGTGGGGGTGTACGGCACGTGACTGCCGTTATAGCTGACAGGCGCGGCGAAGCTTCCGGTCACGTAATTGGAATACACTGCCTTCACGATACTGGCGTTCGCGAACGTGTGCAGGTTGGTCAACGGGTTGTCATCGACGAAGATATTGATACCCTGGTAATTCGACGTGCCGAACGCGGTGCTGGCGGTGCCGACAGCGTTGGTCGTTGTGATCGTCTGGTTGCCATAGGTCAGATAGAAGTAGTTGGCACCGAAGTCGAAGTTATGCAGGGCGTATTCCGGCTTGTCGGTCAGCATCTTGAAGCCGGCCTGGTACTCCCGCGCATGCGCCAGTTCCGCGTATTGCGAACCGATCGACTGATACAGCCCGCCGCCGCCGCCCACCTGCGGCGTTTTATAAGATTCCTCGTAGCTGCCATAAAGATTGAGCCATGGCAGCGCCTGATACGAGATTTCGAGCGAGGGTTCCGGGGCCGTGAAGCTGCGCGACTGGCCCGGCGGCAGGCCGTTGCCGAGCGCGCCTTGATTGGTGCCGGTGGCATTGGGAAACGCGGATGCCGCATTGTCGGTATAGCTGGTCAGAAAGCTGGCCACCCGGATGCCAGGAACGATGTGCAGGTTGCTGATCGGATGGATATCGTCCTGGAAATAGACCGCCGTATCGATCTGATTGAACAGGCCGCTGCGATACTTGGCGTTCGGGACGGCGGCGCTGCCGTTGAACGGCGGCGCGGGATTGAAGAAGGCGTTCTGCGTATTGTACAGCGAGTTCTGCACGAAGGCGCCAGCGTCGAACGTATTGATCCACCAGGTCTTGGTGATCGACGCCTTATCGCCGTACCAGTAAGAATACGGGTTGTTGTACTCCTGCTGATTGCCCGCGCCTTGCGGGAACGAATCGTTGAACCGTTGGTGCAACCGGTCCTCGCGCACGTAGTATAACAGATTGTGGAATGCGGTCGTATCGTCGATGGCGAAATTGATCTTGTTGTAAACCGTCCAAAGCTGGTTGACGTCGAATTTTCCATAGTTGGCGTAAGCAGGCGTGGAATAATAGCCGGTCGTTTTCTGGCTATACAGCGGGCCTGGATTGACCGCGCCGGCCGGCGATATGCCGTTGATGCCAATCTGCGGATTGGGCGACGTGGGAATAACCTGCGGACGATAGCCCGACGCGCTGCTCAGATACCCGCCGAAGCTGATATCGCCGCCATCGAACGTTTTCACGGTCTTGCCGAACAGGGCATAATCGCTGCTGGAGTTGCTAAAGCCATCCGGCCCGGTGCGGAAGCTGTCGCCACCGCCCACGCTGCCCGACAGGATCGTGGACCAGCCGTTATACTCGCCTGTCCGCAACGAAAAATCGACGATCTTGGTGTTATAGCTGCCATAGGTCACGTTCACCGTGCCGCCGGCCGTCTTGGTCGGCTGAATCGGAGTAAACTCGACGCTGCCGCCGATATTATCATACCAGCGGTTGGCCGCGTCGCCCGGACCGTAACTAACCTGCTGGGCCTGAAACATCGACAGGGCGGGCAACGATGCGGACGCCCACAGCCCGGTGCCCGGATCGACCATCGGCACGCCATCCAGCGTGATCATCAGCGACGCGCCGCCGGTGTAGCCGCCATAACCGCCCCAGCCCTGGCCGATGCCGTCCAGCGCGATGGTGTATTTGGTGGCACCGGTGGCGCCGTACCCGTTTACATAGGCGCCCGGAGTCAGTCCAAAGGCCTGCGCCGCGCCGGCCGCCGGACCGAGCGTCTGAAGCTGTGCCTGATCGGTCACCCGCTCGGTTGTTGGGGTTTGAAACACTTGTTGCGGGGTCGGCACCTGTGTTCCCACGGTATTGCCGCCCCCCGCTCCGCCGCCGGCGGCACTGACCTCGCCGGCGTTGACCGTGCCGCCGGTCGATTGCGCGAACGCGGCACTGGCAACGCCCGATAACAGGATCGTTGTGAAGGCAATAGACTTAACGGGTTTTACTGCGTGAGGCATCGAGAACTCCATCAGGGCGGTGAAGCCGTTTCGAGGAACGGCGGCTGCATGGAGCGGATTTAATTTGCGTTCTAGTGTCGCGGCGCATCGAAACATCAATATTTTCACTATAGGTGAATTTAATTAAATCGAAATATATCTTTAACCTGGATGCCAAAAATACCCTTATGGTTGTGCGGGTTTACTACATGACGTCTATCGAAACGACTGCCCTTGGGCACTCCGGTCGTGTTGTTTGCCGTCGCCGTCAATCCGGTTTCCAGGCAACCGAACCGGCACCGGATCCGGGCGGTGTCGGTCGCTGTTCAGGGATCGCCAGCCGCGGTTCCCGTTAACCGCCGCCGCCGATCTGGCTGCCATAATCGCGTCCCGACTTGACCCACCCCACCCAACGTCCCAAACCCCGCGCATGACCAACAAAACCCGCACTGTCACGGACGATGAGGCCGGCACCCGCCTCGATCGCTGGGTTCGCCGCCATTTCCCCGGCACCCAGCAAAGCCTGATACAGAAGTGGTGCCGCACCGGTCAGATCCGCCTTGATGGCGCCAAGGCCGGCACCGACACGCGCCTGTCGGCCGGCCAGTCCGTCCGGTTGCCGGAAATGGACGCCCCCGCCGAACCCAAACCGATCAGCCGCGTCGATCCGCACGATGCGAAAGACCTGCAACAGGCCGTGATCTACCAGGACGACCAGATTTTGGTGATCGACAAGCCCTATGGCCTGCCGGTGCAAGGCGGTCCGGGCATCGTCCGCCATCTGGATGGCATGCTGGACGCCCTGCGATTCGGCGCCGAACACCGCCCCCGTCTGGTTCATCGCCTGGACCGCGACACCACCGGCTGTCTGCTGCTGGCTCGTACGCCGGGCACCGCCGGCAAGCTCGCCGCACTGTTTCGCGGCCGCGACATCGACAAAACCTACTGGGCCGTTGTCGCCGGCCGTCCCGTCCCGGTGGAAGGCCGCATCGATATGCCGTTGAAGAAGGTGGGCGGAAGCCGCGGCGAACGCACCGCCCCCGCCGAACGCGACGATCCCGACGGCGCCAGGGCGATCACCGATTACCAGACATTGGACAATGCGGCCCAGAAGCTGGCGTGGCTGGAACTGAAACCGTTGACTGGCCGCACGCATCAGCTTCGGGTTCACTGCGTGGCCATCAAGGCCCCAATCCTCGGCGACGAAAAATATGAGGAACCGGACCAGAACCTGGCTTTTTCCGCGCTGATCGAGGGCCTGTCGAGCGACCTTCACCTTCACGCCAGACGGCTTGTTCTGCCGCACCCGGCGGGCGGCACGCTGGCTGTGGAAGCCAATCTGCCACCCCATATGAGGGCGACCTTCAAAACGCTGGGTTTCCACGCCCCGCCGGCTAAACCTCCTGAAAGGCGGCGATGACCCTGCCCCGGCCACTTCGTATCGGATCGATCGTCCTTACGGCCGTCCTGGCCCTGGCGGTGGCGGGCGGGGCCGTTTTTGCGATTCGCTTCGACCCGGACAGCCTTAAGCCCGCGCTGATCGAGGCCGTCAGGCAAGCCACGGGGCGCGATCTTGCGTTGAACGGGCCGATCCGCCTGAAGTTTTCGCCGCGGCCGGGGTTCCGGGCAACGGACGTCGCTTTCGCCAATCCGCCGGGTTTTTCGCGTCCGGACATGGCCACGGTTCAGTCCATGGACGTTCAGATCGGCCTTTTGCCGCTGCTGTCCGGCCAGATACGGATCGACCGGTTGATCCTGATCCGGCCCGACATCCGGCTGGAAACCACCGCGTCGGGAAACGCCAACTGGCGAACCGTGCCGGCCCACACCGCCCCCCGCGCGCAAATCGCGCCCAGCGTCGTGCCAACGACGCCCCGGACGGAACATCGGTTCGGTCGGATCGCGACAACCATCGCCATCGACACGTTGGTTATCCAGGATGGCATGATCGCCTATCGCGACGACGCCGCCGGCAAGAGCGCCACGTTTGCCATTTCGCAGCTAAAGGCCAGCGCCGCGACCCCGGATTCAGCGATACAACTGGATGCGGACGCAATTTTTAATGGCACTGCCTTCAATGTTGCCGCCACGACCGGCAGCCTGACCGGGTCGATCGATCAATCCGCCGCCGCGCCGTGGCCGGTCAGGCTGGCATTGACCGCCGGAACCGCGAAACTGACGGCCGATGGATCGGTCAGCCATCCGTTGCAGCCCACGGGCTACGATCTTGCGGTCGCCGGCAACGTGCCAGATACCGCCATCCTGACGCTGTTGATGCAAGGATATGCCTTGCCGCCGCTGCATGACGTCACCTTCTCCGCCAGGATCGCCGGCACAGGCAGCGCTCCGCTGGCCATCTCCGCGCTGGTTCTGCATGCCGGGGCGCAGGACCTGAATGCCTATGTCGCCGGCCTTACTCTGATCGCGCTCGACATCGACGCCCCCGGGGCGGACCAGCCGATGAAGATTGCCGCCGCCGCGAAGGCCGCCGATACCCCAATAACCATCGCCGGCACGCTGGGATCGCCGACGCTGCTGATGCCGTATGCCAAAATGGCACCGTTTCCGGTGGACCTGAAGATGCAGGCGGGCGGAGCAGCCGCCACCGCAACCGGAACAATCGCCGATATCCGGGCGATGACGGGCGCAAAGCTGACCGTCGCGGCGCAAGTTCCGAATTTATCCGCCTTGTCACGCCTGGCGCGGCACCCTTTGCCGGACCTGAAATCGCTGGCCTTTCACGCCGCCCTATCCGATCCGGACGGTGGTTTCCAGCATGGCGTCGCACTGTCCGGGCTTACCCTGGCCGGCCCGGATGGCGATGTGTCCGGCGATGTCCGGCTGGGTTTCGGCCCGCGACCGTCCCTGACCGCCGCAATCGTATCCACGCGCATCGATCTCGACGCCATTGCCGGCGCATTGAACCGGACGCAAACCGCCGCGCCGGATGCGTCGCCGGGCGCCACGCCCCCCCCCCAACCGGCGGTCCGGCATGGCGGAACGCGCCTGTTTTCCACCGATCCCCTGCCGTTCGATCTGCTGCGCACCGCCGATGCCGATCTGTCGCTGAAGATCGCCGTCATCCGCTCGGACGGCGCGGATTACAAATCCATCGATGCCCACGCGGTCCTGTCTGGCGGCAAACTAACCGTCGATCCGTTTGCCGCCGAACTGCCGGGCGGTCACCTGACCGCCACCCTGTCGGCGGATGCCGCGACCGCCGAACCACCGGTCCACCTCACCCTGCGCGCGCCGGGGCTGGCGTTGAAGACCATCCTCGCCGCCGCTCAACAGCCGCCCTATGCCACGGGAACGATGGAGGTGTACGCCGATCTCGGGGGCACCGGCACCACGCCGCATGCCATCGCCGCGTCCCTCGACGGCTTCCTCGGCCTGGCCGTGACCGCAGGCACCTTGGATAACCGCCTGCTGGGCAGTCTCCTCGGAACGGTAAATCCCTCATTGAGCGCGCTGGATCTCGTCAGAAACGGAGGCACCACATCGGTGCGGTGCTTCGGCCTGCGGGCGGAAGCCCATAACGGAACCGGCACACTGCAGGCGCTGGCGCTCAGTTCCTCGCTGTTGACGATGACCGGCGGCGGAACGGTCGATCTCGGCGCCGAAACCCTGGCCATGACGCTGCGCCCGCGGGTGCGGATCGGCGGCACCGGCGTTGTCATCCCCGTTGCCCTGTCGGGCCCGATCCGGGAACCGGCGGCGAAGGTCAGCGAACTCACCACGGCGGAGGCCGGCGCCGCGATCGCCGCCGGCATCCTGAATGGCGACCGCGCCGATGTCTGCCCCCCTGCCCTCGCGGCGGCGCGCGGTCTGCCGGTGCCGGAACCCGCGCCATCCAAAGCCGCGCCGTCCGGTGCCCCCGATCCGGCGGCGCTCCTGAAAAAACTGTTTCGATGAGAACCCTCCGGTGAAGCGTTTCTGGAACACCGCATCCGTTCATCTGGCCGAAAACGGTCATTCGATCCTGCTGGACGGAAAACCGATGCGCCTGCCGGCGGGGCCGCCGCTGGTGGTCGGACCAGCCCGTTTGGCGCACGCCATCGCGGACGAATGGCTGGCCGCCGGGGGCGCCAAGGGCGGCGAGATGTCGTTCAAGGACACGCCGCTGACCCGCCTGGCCGGCACGGTGCAAGAGCGGATCGCCCCAGACCCGGCGCCCACGATCGACGCCATGGCCCGGTACGGCGAAACCGATTTGTTGTGCTATCGCGCGGAATCGCCGCGGGAACTGGCGGAACGGCAGCACCGGCAATGGCAACCCTGGCTGGATTGGGCGGCTCTGACCTGCGATGCCCCACTGCGCACAACGGCGGGCACCACCTATATCGCGCAACACCATGACAGCGTCGCGGCCCTGCGGCGGGCGGTGGCGGCGCTGGACGCTCACGCATTGGCCGGTCTTGCAATCGCCGTCCCAGCGCTCGGTAGCCTGGTCCTCGGCCTGGCTCTGACGGCAGGACAACTCGATGCCGGGACCGCCTATGCGTTGAGTGCCCTGGACGAATTGTTCCAGGCAGAACAATGGGGCGACGATTATGAAGCCGTTGACCGGCGCCAGAACATGCTGGCCGACATCGTGCTGGCGGCGCGGTATATCGGCCTGACGCGGAGGGAAGGGTGAACGCAAAGCGGCTGACGATAGCGGGCCGGGTCCACGGGGTCGGCTACCGCGCGTGGATGGTTCGCAAGGCGACGGAACTTGGCGTGTCGGGCTGGGTCCGCAACCGCCCGGACGGCTCGGTGGAGGCGTTGATCGCCGGCGATACCGCTTCGGTGGAGGAAATGTCCCGGCTGTGCCGCCGCGGCCCGCGCATGGCCGAAGTCTCGTCGATCGGCGAAGATCTCGCGGACGCGCCAGAGACACCCGGCTTTTTTCAGTTGGACTGATCCGGTCCGGTCCCGTCGCCTGGACCGAATTCAGCACCCGCGGCCGTTGCACCGCGCACGAACAGATCGTTGAGCGGACGGCCGATCCGGGCTTGCGTAAGGATCGCCTCGCGCGCTAAACAGCCCACCCCGGCGGGCCGGGCGCGTAGCTCAGCGGGAGAGCACCTCCCTGACACGGAGGGGGTCACAGGTTCAATCCCTGTCGCGCCCACCATATCAACCGTGCGCGGACTTCCGGCTGCACATTCCGCGGTTTCTTGGGGCAAGCAGCATTCCTCCAGAGGCATTGGCGGTCCGCGAGGCCTTGTGAACCGGACACGCGGGGACTAAGCCCTGCCGCTTGCGCTGCGTCCCCCCAGGTTAACACGACGAAGGTTCTTTGGATGTTTTCCCATTTGCTTGGCTTCATGTCCGCCGACATGGCCATCGATCTCGGCACCGCCAACACCCTGGTCTATGTCAAGGGCCGGGGCATCGTCCTCGCCGAACCCAGCGTGGTCGCCATCGCCGACGTGCGCGGCAAGAAGCAGGTGGTCGCGGTCGGCGAGGAAGCCAAGCAAATGCTGGGCCGCACGCCCGGTTACATCACCGCCAGCCGCCCGCTGCGCGACGGGGTGATCGCCGACTTCGAAATCGCCGAGGAAATGATCAAGCACTTCATCCGCAAGGTGCATAACCGACGCGGATTTGCCTCGCCGCTGATCATCGTCTGCGTGCCGTCCGGTTCAACCGCCGTCGAACGCCGAGCCATACAGGAAAGCGCGGAAAGCGCCGGCGCCCGCCGCGTTCAGTTGATCGAGGAGCCGATGGCCGCGGCGATCGGGGCCGGGTTGCCGGTCACCGAACCGTCCGGCAGCATGGTTGTCGATATCGGCGGCGGCACGACCGAAGTTGCCGTGATCTCCTTGGGCGGCATCGTGTTTTCGCGTAGCGCCCGTGTTGGCGGCGACAAAATGGATGAGGCGATTATCAGCTACATCCGCCGCCACCATAATCTGCTGATCGGCGAATCCTCCGCCGAACGTATCAAGATGGACATCGGCGCCGCCGCGATGTTCGATCCCAAGGATGAGGGACCGTATCGAGAAGTGCGCGGCCGCGACCTGATGAACGGCGTGCCGCGCGAAATCCTGGTCAGCCAGCGGGAGATCGCGGAAAGCCTGGCCGAACCGGTATCGGCCATCGTCGAGGCGGTGAAGGTGGCGCTGGAAAACACCCCGCCCGAACTCGCGGCCGACATCGTCGATAAGGGCATCGTGCTGACTGGCGGCGGCGCGCTGCTGCACAGGCTGGATCAGGTACTGCGCGATGCGACCGGCCTGGCGGTCGCGATCGCCGAAAATCCGCTGCAATGTGTCGCCCTGGGGACCGGGCGTGCCCTGGAAGAGCGAAAGCGGTTAAGTAACGTGCTGACAAGCATGTACTAAACGCGCATTGTCCGTGGTACGACGCCGTCGCGTTGTCCCGGACAGTCGCCCGGTCGCCTGCTGAAGGACCCCATGATCCGCCTTTCCATCCAGGCACGACAGGCGCTGATCCGGCTGACCCTGCCGGTTCTGATTGTCGCGTCGTTCGGCTTCATGCTGCTGGGCAAGGCCGATGCGCTGCTGGCGGAACGCGCCCGCACCGCGCTCGCCGACGGGTTGGCGCCCATTTACGTCGTGCTGTTGGGCCCGCTGGGCCGTATTCACGCCGGCGTCGCCGAGACCGCCGCGCTGTGGGACATGCGCGACGAAAACGCCCGGTTGCGTGCCGAAAATGAAAAGCTGCGGCGCTGGCAATCGATCGCGCTGGCCTTGGATAGCGAAAACCAGCGGCTGAAGGCCAGCCTGCGCTGGATCCCCGATCCCGATGCGTCTTTCGTCACCGCGCGCGTCGTTGCCGATGCCGGAGGGGTTTATGCCAAAGCGGTGCTGCTGTCCGCCGGGCCCAACAACGGCATCCGCAAGGGGGAAATCGCGGTCGATGAACGCGGGCTGATCGGGCGCGTGACCGAAGTGGGCAACCGTACCGCTCGCGTATTGCTGATTACCGACCTCAACAGCCGCATACCGGTTACGCTGGAAACCTCCCGGGCCCATGCGATCCTGGTAGGGACCAACGGTTTGCGACCCCGGCTGCAATACTGGCCCGAAGGGGTGGTACCGCAGGAAGGCGAACGGATCGTCACCAGTGCCGAGGCCAATGCCTTTCCAGCAAATCTGCCAGTCGGCACCGTGCATTATTCCAGCAGCGGTGCGGCCGAGGTCGAACCCGCCGCGATGCTGCAAAAGCTCGAGGTCGTGCGAATATTCGACTACGGCCTGACCGGGGTGACCGCTCCTGACCATCCGACGCCGGGACGGCATTGATGGCCCATATCGACCGGCGTCCGGGCATCCGGCCAAGGGCCAGTATGGGCCGGCGCCTGGATATGGCCGCCAGAGCCAGCTTTCCGGCCTGCATCACCGTCGTGCTCATGCTGTTGACCCAGATGCCGCTGCAATTGCCCGGCCAGGCGGCGTTGCTGCCGGCCGTGGCGCTGGGATGCGTTTGGTTCTGGTCGGTGTACCGGCCCGGCGCGCTGCCGCCGCTGGTTGTGTTCCCGATCGGACTGGCGATGGACCTGATGGGCTACTTGCCGCTGGGCGTTGGCGCGTTCACCCTGTTGGCGGTCCATGGCATCGCGACGGCAATGCGCCGGTCGCTGTCGCGCGGCGGCTTTACCTGGGTCTGGATCGTGTTCGCCGGTGCGGCGACCGCGGCGTCCCTGACGATCTGGCTGCTGGTCATGCTACTGTCATTCCGGCTTCTGCCACCGTATCCGGCGATTTTCACCGCGATCGTGACCATTGCGATCTTCCCGCTTCTGGCCGTGCCGTTCGCCGCCGCGCACCGGACGATCGCCGATCCTGAGCGCGCATAATCATGAAGAAAGACGGCGAGCGCCTCAGTGTCTTCACCAAACGGGCCCTGCTGCTGATGGGCGGTCAGATGGCCGTGCTGGGGACGCTGGGCGCACGGCTGTATCAGGTTCAGGTGCGCGATGGCGCCCGTTATACCACGCTGGCGGATGAAAACCGTATCAGTGCCCGCATGATCGCGCCGCCGCGCGGGCGAATCCTGGACCGGTTCGGCGCGCCGGTCGCCGGCAACATCACTAACTGGCGGGCCGTGTTGGTGGCCGAACAGGCGGATAACGTGTCCGCGACGCTGGATGCGTTTTCCGCTCTGCTGCCCCTGAGCGAATACGAACGGGCACGCATCGACCGCGAACTGCATCGGCGGCGCAAGTTCATTCCTGTGCTGATCAAGGAATTCCTGACCTGGGACGAGATGGCGGCGATCGAGGTCAATGCTCCGGCATTACCGGGCATTGCCGTCGATGTTGGGACCAGCCGGTATTATCCGTATGGCCCCAAGCTGGCCCATATCGTCGGCTACGTCGCGCCGCCGAATGAGGCCGACGTGGCCGACGACCCGCTGCTGGGCTTGCCCGGTCTGCGGATCGGCCGCGCGGGAATGGAAAAATTCCACGATCTGGGCCTGCGCGGCCGAGCGGGTTCGGTGCAGTTGGAAGTCAATGCGGTTGGCCGGGTGATCCGCGAGTTGGACCGCCAGGAAGGCATTCAGGGCGAGGATGCCGGGCTGACCATCGACACCGGCCTGCACCTATCGGTGCTGAACCTCCTTGGCGACGAAAGCGCCAGCGCCGTGGTGATGGATTGCCGTAACGGCGAGGTACTGGCGATGGCCAGCAACCCGTCGTTCGATCCGTCCTTGTTCAACGCCGGCGTGTCGCAGTCGCAGTGGCTGGAATGGACCCGCGACCGCCGCACGCCGCTGATCGACAAGGCAACGTCGGGGTTATACGCGCCTGGTTCGACCTTCAAGATGGCGGTGGCGCTGGCGGGGCTCGAATCCAGGGCAATCGCGCCCGGTGACCGGATCGAGTGTCCCGGCTTCCTCGACCTGGGCGACACGCGGTTCCACTGCTGGCGCAAGGGTGGCCATGGGATGATGGATATGCGCGGCGGCCTGAAGAACAGTTGCGACGTGTATTTCTATGAGGTGGCGCGCCGCACCGGAATCGACCATATCGCCGCCATGGCCAACCGGTTGGGACTGGGCATGGAACTCGAACTGGACCTGCCCGGTCAGCGCAGCGGCCTGATACCGACACGGGAATGGCGGATCGCGCACGGGCATGCCTGGAACATCGGCGATACCATCGTCAGCGGCATCGGGCAGGGTTTTATTCAGGTGACGCCGTTGCAGCTTGCAACCTATGCGTCCCGCATCGCCAGCGGGCGTCTGGTGCAGCCGCATCTGACCCGCAAGCTGGCCGGCGTGCTACAACCCGGCGTGCTACCGGACGACTGGCCGGTGCTGGGCATGTCCGACAAGGTTCTGGCCCATGTCCGGGAAGGCATGTGGGCCGTCGTCAACGAAGCCGGCGGCACCGCCCCGCTCGCCCGGCTGCCCGATCCGCAGGTGCAACTGGCAGGCAAGACCGGTTCGGCGCAGGTGCGGCGCGTATCGCGCGAATTGCGCGAAAGCGGGCATTTCGACAGCGAGAAGCTGCCCTGGGAGTATCGCCCGCACGCATTGTTCGTGTGCTACGCCCCGTATGATGCACCGCGCTATGCCGTGTCGGTGGTGATCGAGCATGGCAACGCCGGTGCCGCCGCCGCGGCGCCGATGGCGCGGGAGATCATGATCGAAACGCTGCGCCGCGACCCGGCCAATCGCAACGAGGCGCCCCCCGCGCAAGTGGCGGACAGCGCCCGGTGACCGCGCCCGGCAAAGGATCCGCATAATGGATCGCCGGTTGTGGCGCGAACCGTCGTTCGACCTGATGGGCAAGGTGTACCAGGTCAACTGGCTGTACGTCCTGTTGCTGTGCGGTCTGGCCGGTGTGGGATACGTGGCGCTTTACAGCGCGGCCGGCGGCGCACCCGAACCGTATGCCACGCGCCATGCCATCCGCTTCGCGACCGGTCTGGTCATCATGCTGGCGATCGGCATGGTGGATATCCGGTTCATCGCCAAACTGGCGTGGCCGGCCTGGTTCGGCGGCGTCGTCCTGTTGATCCTGGTGCTGCGCATGGGCCACATGGGCAAGGGCGCGCAACGGTGGCTGGAACTCGGCGGTTTGCAGTTGCAGCCGTCGGAGCTGATGAAACTGGCGCTAGTGCTTGCGCTGGCGTCCTGGTTCCATCGCGCATCCTGGGAGCGGATGGGCAATCCGCTGTTTCTCATCCCTCCGGTGCTTGCGGTGCTGATACCGGTCGGGCTGATTTTGAAGGAACCGAACCTGGGCACCGCGGCGATCACGGCGATGCTGGGCGCCTCGATCTTCTTCGCCGCCGGGGTGCGGTGGTGGAAGTTTCTGTTGGTGGCGCTGCCGATCCCGTTGCTGGGCCAATTCGCCTATGCACATCTGCACGACTATCAGCGCGCCCGGATCGACACATTCCTGAACCCCGAGAGCGACCCGCTGGGCGCCGGTTACAACATCATCCAGTCGAAAATCGCGCTGGGGTCTGGCGGGATGTGGGGCAAAGGGTTCCTGCAGGGCACGCAGGGTCACCTGGACTTTCTGCCGGAGAAGCAAACCGATTTTATCTTCACGATGATCGGCGAGGAGTTCGGCTTCGTCGGCAGCTTGGCCGTGATGGGTCTGCTGGCGCTAATCATCGTGGGCGGCATGCTGATCGCATTGCGCTGCCGTCATCAATTCGGCCGGCTCGTGGCGCTGGGTATCGCCTGCAACTTCTTTCTGTATGTGTTCGTCAATATCGCGATGGTCATGGGTGCGATTCCGGTGGGCGGGGTGCCGTTGCCGCTGGTGTCGCACGGCGGATCGGCCATGCTGACGGTCATGGCCGGGTTCGGCGTGCTGATGTCGGTGCATGTGCATCGCGACGTGGAATTTCCATCGCGGCGCGACGACCGCTAGGTGCGTCCCGCGCTGCTGACCGCTTACCGCAACACCGTCTATCGCGCCGCCGGGATCGAATGCCGCATCGGGCGCCGAACCGATGCCATGGACCGGCTGTTGGTTGAGCATGGCGTGCGCCAGGCCGTCTTCGTGACCGCGTTCAATCCGCTTTCGCGCGCCATGCCGCCCGGCTGGAACCGGCGAATGCAGGCTCGGCTGGCCGAAGCGCTACGGCGGCGGCGGGTGTTGCCGGGCAACGGACGCTGGCGGCGCTGGTCCGAAGCGCATGCCCTGGTGTTCGGCGATCCGCGCCCGATCCGCCGGATGGCCATGCGATTCCGGCAAAACGCGGTGGTGGTCGTTCGGCTCCGGCACCCCATCCGGCTGGCAATCCTGGTCTGATACCAACCCGCTTAAAGGCCGACCCATAAAGAATGGGTCGGCGCGGCTTGGTATCAGTCTTGTTTTGGCGCGCCGCCGCCCTCCAACCCGGCGCGCGATACCACCGTCCAGGGAAGGGCGTCCGGTATCGTCCTGGTTCCGCGCGCTGCTGTGGGTCAACCCGGCGCATACCAGGGGCCGCCGGTTAGATGTGTTCGCCTCCGCCGTCGTCCCGGCCCGTCCATTCCCGCCACAGCAGCATCAGCGCCGCCATGATCGCCGGCCCGAGGAACAACCCGAGGAGGCCCCAGGTTTCGACACCGCCCAGTATGCCGAGGAGCACCCATAAAAACGGCAACCGGGTCGCGTTGCCGATCAGCGTTGGCCGGATAAAATGATCGGCGGCGAACGTCACGACGAACCCCAGCGCGGCAATGACGATCGCCGGCACGGTCGAACCTTGCGTCAGCACGACCAGCGCCGCCACACCGAACACCAACGGGGCGCCAAAGGGCACCATCGCCGCGATGGCGGTGAACAGCCCGAACAGGGTCGGATGCGGCACCCCAGTCAGCTCATACACGATGCCCAGGATCAACCCCTCGCCCAGCCCAACCAGCACCAGCCCATCGACCGTGCCATGCACCGAGGCAATCATCTGCCGTCCGATGCGTCCCCCCGCCGGTCCGAAGGCTCGCTCGCTGGCGCGCCGCAACTGGGCACCCAGTGTGTCGCCGTCCTTGAACAGGAAAAACAAGGTCAGCAGGGTAAATCCGAACAGCACCGTCCGGTGAACGACCTCCGCGCCCAGTTCGCCGCTGTTCGACACGAACTCGGATTTCCGCGCACGCGCCAGCAACGCCTGGGCGGAATCCGGGTCCGCCAGATTTTTCTGCCACCAGCCGGTCGCCATCTGACCCGCCAACGGCAAGCGGTCCAGCCAGGCCGGCGCGGGAATGCCTTCGGTGCGGGCGTCGGCGATGTCTTCGTACAGGGTGTGGACCTCGCGGCCGACCTGCACCGCGACCAGGATCAGCGGTGCTATGAAAATCAGTCCGGTCGCCACGGTGAACAGGGCCGGCAGCACGACGTTGTGCGACCCCGGCGGCCAGCGGCGCGACGCGCGCTGATACAGCGGCCATACCGCGATCGCCAGAATACCGGCCCAGATCAGTGCCGGCAGGTAGCCGTGCAGCGTCCACACCCCCAGTGCCGTCAGCAGCAGCGCCAGCGCCGCTTTCATTACCTGTTGCGGACGGGACGCACCGTCCGGTCCGGTCATCATGGACGGCCACCGGGCGGATAAGGCGGCGGCCGGTCGGATCGCCCGGATGGTGTACCCGTCAGCGGGTGTGTCCCGGACAGGCGTTGCGACATGACGACAGCACCCACGACCGACAGGATCAAGGCCGCCATCCACCGGCCGATGGGCACCGGCCAAACGTCGTACGGACGCCAGACCAGCGCCAGAAACACCACCGTTACGGCAATCAGGGCGCCCATGCCGCGATACCCCCGATGCGACCCGGCGAACGCCAGCACCGCGAACACCAGATAGATCGCAATCGCAAGCGCCCGGACGACCCCGTAGGCCTGTGCACCCAGCGCCGCCACAACGCCGCGGAACCAGGTGTCGATCCCGGCGACCAGATCCAGGCAAGCACCGAAAAACCGATCCGGGCCGATGGCGTAGAGGATCGCCGCGAGCACGAGGCCGCCAATCCATATCGCCATGATGGTTTGTCGCCGCACGATACCGCCCTGACCAAACGTTGAACCGAAGCTTCTACGCGATGACCGGCCCGCCTGAACACCGCGTTCTACGGCAATGTGACCGTCGCACACCCCGGCCGTCACACACCGGGTCCTCGCCGTTATAGGTCCGCCCCCAAGCAGAGGGGCGCCCTTGCGTTTATCCCGCCGCCGGTGAAACTGGATTTTAGTGCGGCAACGACCGCCAAGGGGAAGCGCCGTACCTGAACCCGTGCGGAGACCTCGACCATGCCCGATACCGCCAGCCTGCACCGCATCTCCATCGCCGAAGCCGCGAGCCTTATCGAACAGCGCCGCCTGTCGCCCGTGGAACTGACCCAGGCCTACCTCGACCGCATCGAAACCCATGATCCGCAATTGAACGCCTTTCTGACCGTCACCGCCGGGCATGCCTTGAAGGCCGCTCGGTCGGCCGAGGCTGAAATCGCCGCCGGCCGCTATCGCGGGCCGATGCACGGCATCCCGTTCGCGCTGAAGGACATTTTCTGCACCGCCGGAATCCCGACGACCTGCCATTCCCGCACCCGCCGCGATTATGTGCCGGATTTCGACGCAACCGCCGTGACGAGACTATACGACAGCGGCGCGATCCTGCTGGGCAAGCTGTCCACCCACGAATTCGCCCATGGCGGGCCGTCTTTCGATCTGCCCTGGCCAGCCGCCCGCAATCCATGGAATCGCGCGTACGTCACCGGCGGATCGTCCAGCGGGTCGGGCGCCGGCGTAGCGGCAGGGCTTACCCCCGCGGCGCTGGGGTCCGATACCGGCGGATCGATCCGCAACCCATCCGCGCTGTGCGGTCTGGTGGGATTGAAACCGACCTACGGACTGGTCAGCCGATCCGGGGTTTACACCAACAGTTTCAGTTACGACCACGTCGGCCCCATGACCTGGACCGTGGAGGATTGCGCGATTCTGCTTCAGGCCATCGCCGGTCACGATCCGAAGGATCCCGCCAGTGCCGGCCGGCCGGTGCCCGATTACCGAACGAACCTGCGGGCCGGGGCGAAGGGATTGCGCATCGGTGTCCTGCGACACCTGTACGAGGAGGACGTGCCGGTTTCGTCGGCACTGAAAGACGCGCTGGAACAGGCTTACGGCATTCTGCGCGGCCTTGGCGCCAGTATCGAAGATGCGCGCATTCGACCAGCCGCGGATTACCACGCCGTTAAGATCGCCGGGGCGGAAAGCGAGTTGTTCGCAGTCCACGAGCCCGAGCTACGGACACGGCTGAACGAATTCGGTGCTGATTTCCTGGGCCGGGCGCTTGGGGCGCTGCTGATCGGCGGGGCCGACTATGTGCAGGCATCGCGACAGCGCCGGGCGATGATCGCGGAAATGGCGCCGCTGTATGCGAAATACGACGTTCTGGTCACCGCCGGCCCCGGCCCTGCCGCTCGCCTGGAGTCCTGGCGAACGATCGATTTCTGGCGCAACAACTCGGTGACGACGCCATTCAACGTGACCGGCGGCCCCGCCCTGGTGCAGTGCATCGGCTTCACTGATGATGGTTTGCCGCTGTCGATGCAGGTGGTTGGGCGTCCGTTCGCCGATGCCATGGTGCTGCGGGTGGCCCAGGCGTACGAGGAGGCCACGCCCTGGCGCAACCGCCGCCCGGTGCTGGAAGCCGGCGCCGCTCCGTTGCCGGCGCCGCCGGTTCCGGAACCGGCGAAGGCGGAAATCGGCCGTATGCGACGCGATGAAATCGCCGTGCTGTGCAAGCGCCGCGGCCTGATCGTCCCGGAACGGCACTTCGAACAACTTTGCGCCACCGCTCCGTTTGTGGACGCCATGGTGGGCCACCTGAACCGGTCGTGGCACTTTGCAGACGAGCCAGCCAGCGTGTTCCAGTTCGGCGGTCCGGGCCTGTTGGACGGTTAGGGCCGGTTCAACCGCTGTCGCTATGAGTTGCGGAGCCGAACCAAGCCTGAGCTCGTGTTTTGCACGACAACTTTGCTGGCGTGCCGACCCACTTATTTGCCAGCGTTGCCGTAACGCCCTGAATGGTGGCGCCTGGCCTTCCCTTTTCCCTGTTTCGCATTTGGCCGTTGCAGCATTTGACCCGCTACGCCCGGCTGGTGTCCCGTTCCAGGCTCATGGCCGGACGGACGTGCCGCGATGTGCAGCAACTGGCTCATTGCCTCTTCACCCGGTTCGCCGGACCCAAAGATCGCGGCCTGTTCGCTCAAGCGCGTCTCAAAAGCCATACGATGAGAATTTATCTCATTTTTCGATATTATTTCCGCCGATGCTGTCGCCGGGCGGACAATCGGCCCAGCGACCGGAGCCACGATCGGCGCGGAAACCGGCGCCTGTTGCCGCCGCACCGGTTCGGTCGCTGCGGCCTCGGTCGGGTCGGCGTCTGGCTGTGCCTCCAACACCGCCAACATCGACCGTTCGGCGATATGGCGCGCCCATGCGTCCTCGTTCGCCGTCTCGGCATTCGCATCGCGCTTGCGGCGCTCGGCCTGCACCCGCTTCAGCCTTGTGTACACCGCCAGCCACAGGCGCATTGTCGATCGGTACTCCGCGCTCAGCCGCGCGGCCAACGCGGGGTCATGCTCATTCAGGCGGGCCAGCCGCAACATCTCATCCGCCTGCGCTCGGGCGGCGATGCAATGGGCGGCGAGATCGGCCTCATCGGCGTTCAGCGGCGCCAGTGCCGCGATCTTGCCGATGGCGGATAGTTTCCGGGCCTCCATCCCAACGGGCGTGTCGCCGCGCGGCGGCGGCAGCACCTCGATCAGGGTATGGACGAGCTGGTGGTACACCGCGGTGAGGAGGTGGATGGAAGGGTTCGGCGGGGATGAGGTTTACATTCCTTGATTCTTAGAGATTACTAGGAAATATGTCAATATCCTAATCTGGCCCGATCCGGGGAATTAACAGTCCGAATACCGTCGCGTTCTAACGGCCTGACCGAACGCCTTGGCCGCGGTGCTTGCGTTGACCTGTCCGGGACCCGCTGCGATCCGTCCGTGACACACGCGATGCATCAAACCGACGGTCATTCGTTATCGCCGCGGGCACAAGGCCGGACGATCGCGCGCGATCCGACCACCTCGATGATGGTTCAGGTCTTTTCCGGGC
This sequence comes from Pseudomonadota bacterium, assembly GCA_021805565.1. Classification (GTDB taxonomy): domain Bacteria; phylum Pseudomonadota; class Alphaproteobacteria; order Acetobacterales; family Acetobacteraceae; genus Rhodopila. Next base: position 211,763 of record JAJZFA010000043.1, on the reverse strand, counting down.
TCCGGCCAGGGTTCGGTTGCCCGCCGTCATGGCCTGACGTAGTCAGACGCCATGTCCGGCAATACCATTTTTGCGCTTGCCTCCGGTTCGGCCCGCGCCGCCATCGCGGTGATGCGGATCAGCGGGCCGCGGGCCGGTGCGGCGGTGGCCGCATTATGCGGGGGTACTCTGCCCGAACCCCGCCACGCCTCGCTCCGCCGTTTGCGCGACGTGTCCGGCACGACGCTGGACAGGGCATTGGTGTTGTGGATGCCTGGTCCTGGCACCTATACCGGCGAGGATTGCGCCGAACTCAACCTGCATGGCGGCCGGGCTGTCATCGACGGGGTTGCCGCCGCACTGACAGAAGCCGGGCTGCGGCCCGCCGAACCGGGGGAGTTCACCCGCCGGGCGTTTCTCAACGGGCGGATGGATCTGGTGGAGGCCGAGGCCGTTCACGACCTGATCGCGGCCGAAACCGAGGCCCAGCGCATTCAGGCCCTGCGCCAGTTGGACGGAGTCCTCGGAGCCCTGTATCGCGATTGGGCAGAGCGATTGCAGGGAATTTTAGCCTATCAGGAAGCCCTGATCGACTTTCCCGACGAAGACCTGCCGCCGGCGGTGGAAACGCAACTGATGGCCGCGTTAGGGACCGTACGCGCCGAAATCCGGACACACCTGGACGACGCCGGGCGCGGCGAGAAACTGCGTGAAGGCCTGTTCTTCGCCATCGCCGGCGCGCCAAACGTCGGCAAATCCTCGTTGATCAATGCTTTGGCGGAACGGGACGTGGCCATCGTTTCGGATCGCCCCGGCACCACGCGGGACGTACTGGAAACCCGCATCGTCCTGGGTGGCGTGCCGGTAACGCTGGTCGATACCGCCGGTCTGCGCGAAACCGACGATAGCATCGAAGCCGAAGGCGTCCGCCGAGCCATTGCACGCGCGCGGGACGCCGATCTGGTCATTACGCTGGTGGAGGCGGGGTCGCCGCGTCCGGCCGGGCAGACCGCGCTGCTGGTCGCCAACAAAGCCGACCTCGGCCTGGCCGGCCCGGAGGGCGCCCTGCGGATCAGTGTCAAGACCGGAGCGGGCATGGACGCGCTGCGCGACAGTCTGGCTCAGGCCGCCACGCGAATGACCGAATCCAGGGGGGCGCCGCCGCTGACCCGGGCACGCCATCGCGCCGCGCTGCTGGAGGCGCATGGGTTCCTGGAAGCGGCCGAACGGGCCGATCTGCCAGAGCTGCGCGGAGAAGATCTGCGGTTGGCGATGCGGGCGCTGGGCCGGATCACCGGTCATGTCGGGGTGGAGGATATCCTCGGTTCGGTGTTTTCGCAATTCTGTATTGGCAAGTAGCGATTCGGCTATTGCACGCCCGCGGCCGCGCCCAAGGTATCGCCGATCGGCCGGCGGACGACCAGATCGGCGATACCGTCCAGCCCCGTCGGCTGCAGATTGACGATCGCCAAAATCGCGCCGTTGCGCTTGGCCAGTTCCGGAAACGCGGCGGCGGGATACACCGTCAGCGAGGAACCGATCGCGATGAAAACGTCGGCCAGCAGCGTTTCCTGCTCCGCGCGCCGCATTTCGTTCGCCGGCATCGGCTGGCCGAACGACACGGTCGCGGTCTTGACCCAGCCGCCGCAGGCGCAACACGGCACGATCCCGTCGCTTTCGAAATCGACGCGCAGCGCATCGATTTCATATCGCGAGCCGCATGTCAGGCAATGCGCATAGGTGGTGTTGCCGTGCAGTTCGATCGTCTTGTCGCCGGGAACGCCGGACGCCCGATGCAGCCCGTCGATGTTCTGGGTGATGACGGCGGCAGCCTTTCCGGTGCGGATCAGCGCCGCGACGGCGCGATGCCCGCGATTTGGCGCCGCCTGTCGCAAAATCGGCTCCATCGCGAACCGGCGCCGCCAGGTTTCCCGCCTCGCGTCGTCGGAGCGCAGGAAATCCGCGAAGTCGATCGGGGTCTGCTTCGTCCAAAGCCCGCCGGGGCTGCGAAAATCGGGAATGCCGGACTCCGTACTGATCCCCGCGCCGGTGAACAGCACGATCCGCTGCGCCGCATCGATCAGGGCGGCAAGGTCTTTCAGGTCCTGGTCCATCGGCAGTCGCTCCGGATACGGGATGGGCGCGGGGCGAGGACGCACCTGCTTTGAAACCGCGTGGCAAGCCGTTAGCTTAGCGCGCATGGCATGGGAAACACAGATATGACCGAACGGCGGCAACTCCGGCTGGGGGCATTCATGCGTCCCGTCAGCATCCACACCGCATGGTGGCGCTATCCGGGCGCTTATGCCGATGCCAACTTCAACTTTCGCCATATCGTCCGCTTCGCGCAAACCCTGGAACGCGGCAAATTCGACGCGTTCTTCATGGCCGACCACCTTGCCATGCTGAACATGCCGATGAACGCCTTGCAACGCAGCGCGACCGCCACATCCTTCGATCCGCTCACGCTGCTTCCCGCCCTCGCCGCCGTCACCGAACGCATCGGCCTGATCGCCACCGCGTCCACCACCTTCAACGATCCGTATCATATCGCGCGCAAATTCGCCTCGCTGGACCACATCAGCGAGGGCCGCGCCGGGTGGAATCTGGTAACGACATCGAACCCCGAAGCGGCGCTCAATTTCGGCCTGGAGGAGCATCTGGAACATGGCGCCCGCTATCGCAAGGCGCGCGAATTTTACGACGTGGTCACCGGGCTGTGGGACAGTTGGGCGGACGACGCGTTCATCCGGGATGTGGAAACGGGAATTTATTTCGACCCGGAACGGATGCACGTGCTGAACCACAAGGGTCCGCATTATGCGGTGCGCGGCCCGCTGAATATCGCCCGCCCGGTGCAGGGCTGGCCGGTGATCGTGCAGGCCGGCGCGTCGGAGGCCGGACGGCAGATCGCGGCCGAAACCGCCGAAATGATTTTCGCCGCCGGCGGGGCGATGGCCGACGCCCAGCGATTTTACGCCGACGTAAAGGGCCGGACCGAAGCCCTGGGCCGCAACCGCGACCACCTGAAAATCCTGCCCGGCGCGCTGGTGGTGGTGGGCGAAACCGCCGCCGAAGCCAAGCAAAAGCGCGATTTGCTGGACAGTCTCGTTCACCCCGACAGCGGCCTTGGGTCCTTGTCCATCGCACTCGGTTGCGACGCCTCGGCATTCGATCTCGACGGGCCGCTGCCGGACATCCCCGAAACCAACCAAAGCAAAAGCGGCCGGCAACGCGTCATAGACCGGGCCAGGCGCGACAATCTGACCGTGCGGCAGCTTGCTCAGATCGCCGGAGGCTACGGCGGGCTGTCGTTCACCGGCACGCCCGAGACCATCGCCAATGAGATGGAAGAATGGCTGTTGAGCGACGCCTGCGACGGTTTCAACATCATGTTCCCTTACGTGCCCGGCGGCCTGGACGATTTTGTCGATAAGGTGGTTCCCGAACTGCAACGCCGCGGTCTGTTCCGCACGGAGTACGAAGGCCGGACCCTGCGGGAGAACCTCGGACTGCCAAGACCGGCCAACCGGTTCTTCCCCGATGGCAATGCCCAATGACCGCGCGGCCGCTGGCGGGCCTGCGTGTGCTTGAATTCAGCCATACGGTGATGGGCCCGACCGCCGGCCTAATCTTTGCCGAACTTGGCGCCGACGTGATCAAGGTGGAACCGGCGCCAATGGGCGACCACACACGTGGCCTCGGCGGGTTCGCCGCCGGATTCTTCGCCGCGTTCAACCGCAACAAACGCAGCCTGGCAGTGGATTTAAAGCAGCCCGAGGGCCGGACGATCGTCCACCGCCTGATTCCGGCCACCGATCTGGTGCTGGAAAATTACGGCCCGAACACGATGGAGCGCCTGGGGTGCGGATACGACCAGCTTGCGCCGTTGAATCCCCGGCTGATCTATCTCGCGCTGAAAGGCTATCTGGCCGGCCCCTACGAACACCGGCCCGCGCTGGATGAGGTGGTGCAATTCCAGACCGGCCTCGCTTTCATGACCGGCCCGCCCGGCCAGCCGCTGCGGGCCGGCGCGTCGGTGGTCGATATCCTGGGCGCGGTGTTCGGCGTGGTCGCCGCCCAGGCCGCGCTGCGCGAACGGGACCGGACCGGCATGGGACAGCGCGTCGGCAGCGCATTGTTCGAAAGCGCCGCGTTCCTGATGAGCACCCACATGGCCGGAATGGCGGCGACCGGCCTGGACGCGTTGCCGATGCCCGCCCGGCGCGGCGCCTGGGCCATTTATGAGGTGTTCGAGACCGCCGAGGACGGCCAGTTGTTCATCGGCGTTACGTCCGACCGGCAATGGACGCGATTTACCGAGGAATTCGCGCTTCAGGACCTGGCCGCCGACCCGCGCCTCGCCACCAATCTGATGCGGTTACAGGAACGCGCGTGGCTGATCCCGGCATTGCAACAAATTCTGGCGGAGATTCCGCAGGCCGAGGCCGAGGCGCGCTGCGAACGGGCCAATGTATCGTGGGCGCCAGTCGGCCGGCCCGGCGATCTGTTTACCGATCCCCATCTGATGGCGACCGGCGGGCTGCTGGATGTCTATATTTCGCGCCTCGGCGGCAGCGCGGGCACGAAAGTGGGGCTGCCCGCGCTGCCCGTCGAGTTCGGACCGGGACGCGATCGGCCTGGCATCGTGCGTCAACCGCCCCGGCTTGGCGAGCATTCCGCCGAGGTGCTGACGCAAGCGGGCTTTACCGCCGCCGAAGTCGCCCGGTTCATCGAACAGGGCACGATTGCCGGCTAGTGCCCTGCCCGGGAAATGCCTACTCATTGCGTGAATCGGCAGGCCACTGAAAATAAAGAACCGGTGTCCTGCCGCACGATAACGACCATTGCGAACCGGGACACCGGCGGCAGCATTGGCAGGCTGGGCGACGGTATCAGTCGGGCTGGCTCGCCGCATCGATGCGTTGAACCGAATCTGCGTCGAGATCGATCTCCGCCGCTTCGGCCAGTTCCGCCAGTTGCTCCAGGCTGGTCGCACTGACGATCGGCGCGGTCACGCTGGGGCGGGCAATCAGCCACGCCAGGGCAATCTGACCGGGCCTTGCGTGGTAGCGCTTCGCCACCTCGTCCAGCGCGGCCAGCACCCGCAACCCCCGATCGTTCAGATACTTCGCCACGCCAGGACCGCGCGCCCGGCCCGCCGTATCGGCGGGCGTCCGGTATTTGCCGGTCAGAAACCCGCTCGCCAGCGAGTAAAAGCCGATAACGCCGACGTTCTCCGCCAGACACAGGTTTTCCAGCTCGCCCTCGAACCCCGTCCGTTCCATCAGGTTGTATTGCGGCTGCAGGCTTTGGTAGCGGGGCAGCCCCTTGTCCGCGCTCAGCTTCAAAGACTCGGCCAACCGTTCGGCGGTGAAATTCGACGCGCCGATTTCCCGTATCTTCCCCTGTTCGATCAGATCGCGATACGACGCCAGTGTTTCCTCGACCGGCGTATCCGGATCGTCGCGGTGCGACTGATACAGATCGATATAATCGGTTTGCAGCCGCCGCAACGAATCGTCCACCGCCGCCTGCATGTAGGCCCGCGACAGGCCTTTCCTGTCCGGTGCCATTTCAATTCCGAATTTCGTTGCGATAATCACTTTATCGCGATTGCCGCGGGCCTTCAGCCATTTGCCGATGATCGTTTCGGATTCGCCGCCGCTGTTACCGGTATGCCAGCGCGAATACACGTCGGCGGTGTCGAGGAAATTGAACCCGGCATCCACCCAGGCATCCAGCAGCGCGAACGATGTGGCCTCATCGGCGGTCCAGCCGAACACGTTGCACCCGAACGCGATCGGCGAGACGTGCAAAGACGATTCACCCAGCCTGCGCTTTTCCATGAATCGGTCTCCTGATCCGTTACGGTGGCCGGACACGCGCCAGCCGGATGCGACTCTGTACAGCCGTGGCCGGGCGGCGTCGAGGCCCGCGACCCGGTTTGCCGGCGGGCGGGAATCCCGTCGCTGGCCGAGCGGGCGTCTGGCGGGTGAACTGTACGGTGCGTCTTGCCGGGGCGCGGGTTCGCCAGTACGACAGCCGGATCGACATCGAGCCGTCCGTTCAACGGAGACCGCACCCATGCGCACCGCCGCGGCGATTGCCGCCATTAGCCTGTCTGCCCTGTCCATGGCGCATGCACAGCCCCCGGCACCGGTGCCCGAAACCATGCCGTTCGATATTCCCTATGGCACGCCGGTCAATCTGGAGCACGCGCAGACAGCGATCGCCGCCGCCGAGGCCGAAGCCAGGCGGCATAACTGGAAAATGGCCATCGCCGTCGTCGATCCGGCGGGCAATACCATCGCTCTCGCAACGATGGACGGCACGCAATACGCCTCGATCGCCATCGCTCAGGCAAAGGCGCGCACCTCGGCGATGTTCCGCCGCCCATCCGGTGTATTCCAGGCGGGGGTCAACACCGGCGGATCGCCATCCACGCTCAGCCTGCTGGCGTTAAGCGGCGGCGTAGCCAGCGAAGGCGGCTTTCCCATCGTGATCGACGGCAAGCTGATCGGGGCGATCGGCGCCAGCGGCGGCATCTTCTCCCAGGACGCGGTCACGGCGAAAGCCGGACTCGCGGCACTGGGGATGAAGTAGGCCGGGGTTCCAACCGACGGAGCTTATTCCTGACGGTACGTGCCGTCCAGAATGCTGGGAATGTCGGATCGGCTGAAGCCCATATCCCACAATTCCCGGTCGGTAGAAGCATAGAGCGCCGCGGCTTCGTGTGCCCGTTGCCGGCGGACCTTCCTGGCCGCGGCGGCGTGACCGATCCAGGCCTGAATCCTGGCCGCCACGGTATGGGACGGATCGGCTGTACGGCCCTGACCGGATGCGGTGGGCCAGGTATGTTCTGATAAGTTCATGTTGCAATTCCTTCACACTAACCGGCGTTGCCGGCCGTGGGGTGAAGGACGTTCCCCTCATGGTGCAATGCAACATAAGGGGTGGCACAGGGGGAATGTCAAGCTATTCGCCGTCCCGTCCGGTTGGGCGTGGCTGGCAATCAGGCCGGTTCGAGATAGCAGGCATCGCCATAGGAGTGAAACCGGTATCCAGCGGCCACCGCGTGCGCGTAGGCCGCCAGCATCCGTTCGCGTCCGCTGAATGCCGACACCAGCATCAGCAGGGTCGAGCGCGGCAAATGAAAATTCGTCACCAGACGGTCAACTGCCTTGAACCGGTAGCCGGGCAGGATGAACAGCGATGTTTCTCCGACGAACGGCTGCACCGTGCCGTCCGGCAGCGCGGCGCTTTCCAGCAGGCGCAGGCTGGTGGTGCCCACCGCGATCGCCCGCCCACCGTTGCGACGCACCCGGTTAATCGCCGCGGCCGCCCCGGCGCCGATCTCGCCGCGCTCGGCGTGCATGCGGTGATCCGCCACCCTGTCCACCCGCACCGGCAGGAATGTGCCGATCCCGACATGCAGCGTGACCGTGACCCGGCTGACCCCGGCGGCATCCAGGTCCGCCAACAGTGCGGGGGTGAAATGCAGCCCGGCCGTCGGCGCCGCGACCGCCCCGCGGCGGCGGGCGAACACCGTCTGGTAATCGGCGGCGTCGGCCTCGGTCGGACCATCCGGCCGGTGGATGTAAGGCGGCAGGGCCAACGCCCCGGCGAGACCGAACGCCTCCATCAGGGCCTCGCCGTCCAGGCTGAATATCAGGCCGATGCTGCCATCGGGGTGTTTTTCCGCGACACGGGCGACCAGCGCGCCGGCACCCTCGATGGCCAGCGTGTCGCCCACGCGTAAACGCCGTCCGTTACGGGCCAGAGCCGTCCAGGAACCGTCGGCCAGGGGGCGGTCCAGGGTGATGCCGATCCGGGCATCGCCGCGTATGGCGCGCAACTGGGCCGGAAAGACGCGCGTGTCGTTCGCCACCAGGATGTCGCCGGGGCGCAGCAGCGACGGCAGGTCGCGGATCGTCAGGTCGGTCAGCCCGTTGTCGCGAACATGCAGCATGCGCGCCGCATCGCGCGGCCGAACCGGTTCATGCGCGATCCGGTCTTGCGGCAGATCGTAGTCGAAGTCGGCCAGCAGCGGCCCTGGATCGCCGGACATGTCTGGCGCGGCTACCTAGCGTGGCTGATACGACGATATCTCGACCAGATTGCCGTCCGGATCGCGGCAATAGACCGACAGGATCGGCCCCAGCGCGCCCGCCCGTTCCACCGGCCCCTGCACGATCGGCACGCCATTGTCGTGCAGATGCCCGACGACCTCGTCCGGCGGCACCGCCGTGATGAAGCAAAGGTCGCCCGCGCCCGGATCGGCGCACAGGCCCGTCGGCCAGGACCGCACATCGGCGTCGATTGGCCGCAGATTGATTTTCTGGCCGCCGAATTTCAGCGCCGTGCGGTTTTGCGGGCCGAAATCCTCCCGCTCCATGCCCAACACGCGCTGATACCACGCGGCGCTCAGTTCCACGTTCGCGACGTTCAGGACCACGTGATCGATCCGGTCGATAGTGAAGCGCATTATCCCAGCCCTTCGTAAAAATCGTTGCCCTTATCGTCTATAACGACGAACGCGGGAAAGTTCTCCACCTCGATCCGCCAGATCGCCTCCATGCCGAGTTCGGGGAATTCCAGCACCTCCACCTTGCGGATGCAGTCCTGCGCCAGCCGCGCGGCGGGGCCGCCCACGCTGCCGAGGTAGAAACCGCCATGCGCCTTGCAGGCGTCCCTGACGGCTTTCGACCGGTTGCCCTTCGCCAGCATGATCATGGATCCGCCGGCGGCCTGGAAGGCGGCGACGTAACTGTCCATGCGGCCCGCCGTGGTCGGGCCGAAACTGCCGGTCGCCATGCCAGCGGGGGTCTTCGCCGGCCCGGCGTAATAGACCGGGTGGTTCTTCAGATAATCCGGCAACGGCACTCCATTATCCAGCCGTTCCTGTAACCTGGCGTGAGCGATATCGCGCGCCACCACCATGGTGCCGGTCAGCGACAGGCGCGTCTTCACCGGATAGCGGGTCAGGTCCGTTCGGATCGCCGCCATCGGCCGGTTCAGGTCGATCGCCACCGCATCGCCGCCCAGATTCGCGTCCGTTGCCTCCGGCAGATACTTCGCCGGATCGGTTTCGAGCTGCTCCAGGAACACCCCGTCCGGCGTGATCTTCGCCTTGATCTGCCGGTCCGCGCTGCACGACACGCCGATCCCCACCGGCAGCGACGCGCCATGGCGTGGCAGGCGGACCACACGGACATCGTGACAGAAGTATTTACCGCCGAACTGCGCGCCGATGCCGGTGTTGCGGGAAATCTCCAGCACTTGCTGTTCCAGTTCGATATCGCGGAAGGCGTGCCCCGCCTTGCTGCCCTTGACCGGCAGCGTGTCGAGCCATTTCGTCGAGGCCAGCTTGACGGTCTTCAACGTCATTTCCGCCGACGTGCCGCCAATGACGATCGCCAGGTGGTACGGCGGGCACGCCGAGGTCCCCAGCGTCTTCATCTTGGTTTCAAGGAACGTCGCCAGCGCCGCCGGCGACAGAATCGCGCGGGTTTCCTGGAACAGGAAGGTCTTGTTGGCACTGCCGCCGCCCTTGGCGACGAACATCAGATGGAATTCGGCGGCATGATGCTCGCCCGGCGCGGCCATGATGTCGAACTGCACCGGCAGGTTGTTGCCGGTGTTGACCTCCTCGTACATCGACAGCGGCGCCATTTGCGAATAGCGCAGATTGGTTTCGGTAAAGGTGCGATGCACCCCCCACGACAGCGCCTCCTCCTCGTCGCCATCGACCCAGACGCGCTGGCCCTTCTTGCCGAACACGATGGCGGTGCCGGTGTCCTGACACATCGGCAGCACCCCGCCAGCCGCGATATTGGCGTTTTTCAGCAGATCCAGCGCCACGAACCGGTCGTTCGCCGACGCGTCCGGATCGTCCAGAATGGCCCGCAGCGAGGCCAGATGGGCCGGGCGCAGCAGATGCGACACGTCGCGGAACGCACGCACCGCCAGTTCGCTCAGGGCCTGCGGCGCGATGCGCAGAAGGGTCTTGCCTTCGACGGCGATGGTGCGGACACCGTCGATCGGCAGTTTGCGCCACGGCCCCGCGTCTTCCGCCAGCGGGAACACCGGGGAATACAGGAAATTGGCCGGCCGCTGGGTCGGAGACTCCACGGAACTGTCCTTTCAGCCTTGGTTGACGGCGGTGGCCGGCCGGGCCGGATGCGCCCAGGCCGGCCGCTAGGGTGTGCGGCGGCGGAACGCGTCCAGGCTGACAACCTGACCCGGCACGGCGTCTTTCGCCGGCAACGCTCCGGCTGGTTCAGCCCCGGCTGGTTCGGCCCCGGCCGGCGACGCTCCATTTGACGCGGGGGCTTCGGCGGCGGCGGCTTCGGGCGGCTGAAATCGCAGGCCATAGCGGATATGCGGGTCATCGAATTCGACCACCGCATCCAGCGGAATAACCAGCTTCGATGGCACCCCGCCGAACGACAAGCCCACCTGTATGGCCTGGGTATCGTCGTTAAACGCCAGATCCCAGAACTGATTTTGCAGCACGATGGTCATTTCGCCTGGGTATTGCGCCCGAAGGCGCGGCGGAATGTCCACGCCGGGCGCGCCGGTGCGGAACGTAATATAGAAGTGATGACCGCCCGGCAGGCCGTGCGTCGCGACATGGGCGATCGCCCGGGCGACGACGTGCCGCAGCGATTCGGCGATCCATGTCTCATACGGCAGCAAACTATCCGGCCGCTGCTGCTGGTCGTCTTCCATCCGTACCCTCGCGTCATTCGCCGCCACCCATAGCGCGAACATGTCCGGCGGCAAAGAGGGCTGGCCGGCATGGCCGCTGCCCAGAACGCGAAACCCAGCCCGACGATCCGGCTGGCCCCGTTGCCAGAGGTGTCCGCCAAAGGCGCCTGCCAAAGGTGTCCGCCAATGGCGCCTGCCAATGGCGCCTGCCAGTTGGCCGCGCGGCGGCGGCATGGTATCGATTGATCGCTTGCTGTTCGGTCGCGAAACACCCGAACCACCGGATACCCAATTCCGCCGATGTCGCGCATTCGCCTGCTGTCCGAAGCCACCGTCAATCGCATCGCCGCCGGCGAGGTGATCGAGCGGCCGGCCGCCGCGGTCAAGGAACTGGTGGAAAACGCGCTCGACGCCGGGGCGACCCGCATCGCCGTCAGCCTCGTTGACGGCGGGATCGCCCGGCTGGAGGTCGCCGACAACGGCACCGGCATGACGCCGGAGGAACTGGCGCTGTGCGTGCTGCGCCATGCCACCTCCAAACTCACCGACGAATCCCTGGTGCGGATCGCCACGCTGGGTTTCCGCGGCGAAGCCTTGCCGTCGATCGGCGCGGCGGCGCGGCTGCAAATCGTCTCCCGCCCGGCGGCAGCGGATCATGCCTGCGCGATTTCGGTGGAAGGCGGCCATGTTTCGCCGGTAACGCCGGCCGCCGGCCCGGCCGGCACGCGGGTCGTGGTAAGCGACCTGTTCTTCGCCACCCCGGCTCGGCGGAAATTCCTGAAAATCCCCCGCATCGAAGCAGAACACGCCGAGGCAGCGGTGCGCCGCCTGGCGCTGTCGGCCCCGGCCGTCGCCTTCCGGCTGGAACTGGACGGCCGCGTGGCCTTCGAGGCGCCGGCGCAGGACCGCCTCGCGCGCGTCGCCGCGCTGTTCGGCCCGGACGCGGCGGCGGTACTGCTGCCGGTCGCCGATGAGCGCGGATCGCTGCGGATCGGCGGGTATGTGTGCTCCCCGGCGGTGACCCGAGCGACACCGGCGACGCAGGCGCTGATCGTCAACAACCGGCCGGTCGCCGATCCGGTGCTGCGGACGGCGGTCAAGGTGGCCTGTCGCGACGTGATCGCCGCCGGACGGCATGCGATCGTGGCGCTGTATCTGGACGTGCCGCCGGACGAACTCGACGTGAACGTGCATCCGGCGAAGACCGAACTGCGGTTCCGCGACGCCGCCGCCGTCCGGTCGCTGACGATCGGGGCGGTGCGGCGCGCCCTGGGCGTCGGCACCGGGCAGGTCGTCGCGATGCCATACCACAGACCGTCCGGCGGGCCGTCCTGGCCATCCTACGGCGCGACCCCGGCCGGCCGGGCGCCGCAGCTGGCCTTGCACACCGGCGGAGCCGGCCACGCCGGGCTCGCCGAGGCGCAACTGCCCTATCTGGGCGGACCGGCCGCCCGCCAGATCGAGGCGCTGGCGCCATCGCCGGACTATCCGCTGGGCGCGCCCGTCGCGCAGGTGCTGGACACGTATATCATTGCCGTCGCCGCCGACGGATCGCTGGTGCTGGTCGATCAGCACGCGGCGCATGAACGCCTGACGCATGAAGCGATCCGGGCGCAGATGCTGGACGGCGGCGTGCGCGGCCAGCCGCTGCTGCTGCCCGCGGTGGTCGATCTGCCCGCCGCCGGCGTGGCCCGCCTGTCCGCCCGCGCCGCCGAACTTGCGCGGCTGGGCCTGGAACTGGAAGAATTCGGTCCTGGCGCGATCCTGGTGCGCGCCTTGCCGGCCGCGCTGGGCGCCACCGAACCCGGCCCGCTGCTGCGCGATCTGGCCGACGAGTTCGCGGCCATGGACGAGGAGACCGTGCTGTCCGCCCGCATGGATGCGGTCATCGCCCGCATGGCCTGTCACGGCAGCATCAGGGCCGGCCGCAAACTCGGGCAGGCCGAAATGGGCGCGCTGTTGCGGCAGATGGAAGCTACCCCGCGCGCGGCGACCTGTAGCCACGGGCGCCCGACGGTGCTGAAACTGTCGAAGGCGGATATCGAGAAGATGTTCGGGCGACGGTGAGGGCGGGGGCGTCGAATTTGACCGGTGGAAAATGCGTTAGCGGCTGGCGCGCCGGACTGTTTCGCTCTATGCGACGGATCATCCTGCCGTAAACGATAAAAAAACTATTGGGGATAGCGAACGTGAAACAAAACCACATCGTCCGGGCGCGTTGCCGCCCGTGGCGCGGTTGACCCGATGTTGTCGCCCGCAATGTTCCCTTGCCCGCCCCGTTTCGGCATGAATCCCGTGTGCGCCGATAGCAGCCGCGCGCGGGCGGCCCGTGAGCGGGAATTTGCCTCATGGCGGTGAGCCTGTCGAAACGATCGTTCAGCCAGGAGCGGATCGTTTTTCTTATTACGATTGCGTTGTTCGCGGTGTTTGCGATTGAACTCCATAACTTCCTCGCCCCGGCCAATCTGCTGGCATTGGTCCGCAGCGTCGCGGTGCTGGGCATGCTGGGCGTGGCGATGCTGGTCGTGGTGCTGGGCCGCGGGATCGATCTGGCGATCGTGGCGAACATGGCGATCTCGGTCGGCTGGGCGCTGCAACTCATTGCCGGCGGCATGCCGGTCTGGCTCGCGCTGTGCGTCGGTCTTGCGTTTGCGCTGGGCATGAGCCTGATCGGCGGCATCCTGATCGCCTATGCGGAAATCCCCTCGCTGTTCGCCACGCTGGCGATGGCGACGTTCATTTACGGGTTCGGCCGGGCCCATTTGATCACCGGAACGGATGTGGTTTATTTGCCCCGTGACATGGGGGCGGTCGTCGAACTTGGGCAAGGTGTGGTCGCGGGGGTTCCGATGCCGATCGTCGTTGCCGCCGGAACGGCCTTCGCGGCGTATCTGTTTCTGAAATACACCAAGCCCGGCCGGTTCATCTTCGCGATGGGCGACAACTTCAACGCGGCGCGGATCGGCGGCATCGGAGTGCGGCCGATGCTGGTGTTCCAGTACGTGCTGTCGGGCGGCGCCACGTTCCTGGCGGGGCTGATCACCGCGACCTCGGTGGGTGCGATGAACACCCGCATCGTGAATTCCAACATGATCTACGACGTGATTCTGGTCGTGGTGCTGGGCGGCGTCGGCCTCAGCGGCGGCCGCGGCGGGGTTCGCAACGTGATTGTCGGCACGCTGCTGATCGGCGTGCTGATGAACGGAATGACGATCATGGATGTGCAGTACACCGTCCAGAACGTCATCAAGAGTCTGATCCTGCTGTTTGCGATCGTGTCGGATAGCATCGTCAATCCACGCGACGAGCAAACCGGCCAGCAGGGAGACATCTGACCCGCCGCCGGACGAACCGTCAGGCACATCGTCCGGACAGTTTATAATTATTAAGGGAGTGGAAACAATGAAATCAGCTTTGCTACGGTTCGCCGCGATCGCGGTTGCCGCCCTGACCGTCGGCGGTGTCGCGGCGCGTGCCCAGGACAATATGAACGATCCGTATCGGGATCCGGCGCTGGCCGCGCTGAAGGGCAAGTCGATCGCGTATCTGCCCATCTCCATCGGGTTCGATCTGGCGCAGGCCTGGGGCGGCGTGATCAAGACCCAGGCCGACCGTTACGGCATGACGTTCAAGGCGCGCGATCCGAACTGGAGCACCGACGCCATGGCGCAGGCGATGACGTCGCTGATCGCCGAACATCCGGACGTGATCGTCACCCAGAATCCGGACCTGCAATCGCTGGCCCGTCTGCTGAAGCAGGCCAACGCGGCGGGTATCCGGGTGATCCAGATGAATATGCAGGGCGCGGTACAGACCGACGCTTTCGTCGGCCCGGATTTCATCTCGATGGGCGAGCAGGAGGCCGAGATGATGGCCAAGGCCTGCGGCAAGGACACTCAGACATCGCATAAAATCGCCATCGTGCAGGGCGTGCTGACCGGCGGCGTCAGCTATTACCAGGTGAAGGGCCTGTTGGAAGGTCTGAAGGCACATCCCGAGATCAAGGTCGTGTCCAGCCAGGCAGCCGACTGGGACGCCAGCAAGGCGCGCGCGGTGACCGAGACGGTGCTGCAACAGAACCCCGATCTTTGCGGTATCGCCGATATGTGGGATGGCCAGGGCGTCGGCACCGGTGCCGCGATAAAGCAGGCCGGCAAGCAAGGGCAGATTTACTTCCTGACCTCCGGCGGCGGCGCGCAAAGCATGTGCGACCGTCTCGCGGACGGCACATTCTCGGCTGTCATCGACTACAATGCACCTGGCATGGGCCGCGATGCGTTCACCGCGATCAGCGCCCTGCTGCAAAGCAAGCAGCCCGCCGGGTCGATCAAGTTCCAGCTTTACTCGCCCACGCAGGTGATGACCAAGGCCGACGTCAAAGCCGGCACATGCTGGGACCCGCAAGCCTACGCCGCGTTGCTGCGCTAACCGAACCAATCACGGGATCGTCCTGCCAGGCGGTCCCGTGCGCTGTTCCAGCCGCTTCTTCGCGGTTTTTCCCGGCATGATCCGGAAGTAGAGGTTCGACTTGACTTCGTCAGCAACCGCCGCGCGCGAAATCCCGCTTCGGGAAACTCTTTCCCGCTTACGATATCGATATTTCCCCGACCACCTTGTCGGCGAAGTGCTGTCGAAAAAATGGATCGACAACGCGGTGCCGTTCGCGGTCCTGCTGTGCGTGATTGCGACATTCGGCTTTCTGATCCCGGACTTCTTCGCCCCGCAAATCCTGGTGATCACCAGCCGCCAACTCGGCGAATTCGGTCTGGTCTGCATCGCGATGATGACGGTAATCATCGTCGGCGGCATCGACCTGAGCGTCGGTTCCAACTTCGCGCTGGGCAATTTCACCACGCTGGCCCTGCTGAATCTGGCCGGGTGGCCGGTGGCCGCGGTCGTGCCGGCGGTCATTCTGGTGTGCGGCGCGGTCGGGTTCGTCAACGGCGTGCTGGTCGGCTTCTTCCGGTTGCGGGCGTTCCTGACGACGCTTGTCACGCTGATCATCGTGCGTGCCGTCGTGGATATGCTGCTGCTGCGGTACGCGCAGGACATGTCGGTCAGTTTCTATGACTCCGATATCTGGGACCTGATCGGCATGGGCGGCATCGCCGGGGTGCCGTTCAGCTTCGTCGTGCTGATCGTCGTGGCGCTGATCGGCCACGTGATCCTGACGCGCAGCCGGCCGGGCTGGCGGGCGATGGCGATCGGCGGTTCCCGCCGGTCCGCACATAACATGGGTCTGTCGGTGCGCGGCACAGTCTGCGGATCCTACACCATATCCGGCATGCTGTGCGGGCTGTCCGGCCTGCTGTATGCCGCGCGCCTGGGCGGCGCCGGCACCGACACGGGCATGGGGCTGGAAATCGCGGCGCTGACAGCGGCTGTGCTGGGCGGCAACAGCCTGGGCGGCGGGCGCGGGTCCGTGGTCAAGGCACTGATCGGATCGGTGATCGTGCTGCTGATGACCAACGGCGTGATCAGGCTTGGCCTGAACAGCGGCTCCGGCCCCATGGTGCTGGGCCTGACGCTGCTGTTCGCGGTGTTCGTCGATGTCCGCTGGCTGAAGAACCGCGATAAACTGCTGTCGAAAGTGTATGTCTCGCCTACCTATGTCACGCTGCCGCCACCGGCTTCGACAGACGCAGCCTCCGGCACCGCCTTCGCGCTGAACGACCGGCTTCGAAACGTCGAAATCATAGGCCTGGGAGAAGTCGAATCGCCCGAGGACGTGATCCTGGACGATGAAGACTACCTGTTCTGCGGCAACCGCCACGGCGATGTTCTGCGCTTCTTCCCGCCCGACTACAAAAAATGGGAGGTGTACGCCCATATCGGCGGCTCCCCGCTGGGTATGGCGTTCGATCGCGACCGCAACCTGCTGATCTGCGTCGGCGGCATGGGGCTGTACAAAATCGCCCGCGACCGGACGGTCAGCAAGGTTACCGACGAAACCAACCGCTCGCCGTTCTCGGTGATCGACGATTCGCGCCTGCGGCTGGCCGACGATCTGGATATCGCGCCAGACGGGCGGATTTTCTTCAGCGAGGCGACCATTCGCTACGAAATGCACGACTGGCCGGTCGATGCGCTGGAAAGCCGGGGCAACGGCCGTATCATCTGTTACGATCCCCGCACCGGACGCACCCATACCGCTTTGCGTAATCTGGTGTTTCCGAACGGTATCTGCCTCGCCAACGACGGCCAGTCGATTCTGTTCGCCGAAAGCTGGGCCTGCCGCATCAGCCGCTATTGGATCAGCGGCCCGAAGACGGGCAAGGTCGAACGCCTGATCGAGGATTTGCCGGGCTACCCGGACAACATCAACCGAGCATCGGACGGCACGTATTGGGTGGCGTTGCTGGGGATGCGGTCGCCAGCAATGGACGTCGCCCTTCGCATGCCCGGATTCCGCCGCCGCATGGCCCGGCGTATCGCCCCGGATCAGTGGCTGTATCCCAACCTGAATACTGGCTGCGTCGTCCGCTTCGACGACACGGGCCGCGTCATCGAATCGCTGTGGGACCAGGGCGGGCTCAATCATCCGATGATCACCTCGATGCGCGAACATCGCGGCTGGCTCTACCTGGGCGGCATATCGAACAACCGGATCGGCCGCGTCCGCCTGAACAGCGGCGACCCGGACTGGAGCGCCGCGACCGCCTATTGGGGGAACGCCCAATGATGGCAGCATTGCGCGGCAGCCTCGACCGGCTGTTGGGGCGCGGGTCCTCGGCGGTGACGGTGCCGCCGCTGGATGGCGCGCTGAAGCCCAACAACTTGCTGGAAAACGCCTCTGTCGCGATCGATGTCCCTGCGCCGGACAACATCGTCGCCGGACCGAACGGGCCGATGTTTAGCAGCGGCGGCCAGGTGCTGCGGCTGGACCCGGCGGATGGCGGCGAACCGGTGGCGGTGTTGACCGCGGCGGGTTCGGTTACCGCGATGGCGCGTGCGTCCTCCGGCCTGCTTGCAGTGGCGTCGGATGCCGGCGGTATCGTGCTGTACGACGAAGGCGGCGCAAGCAGGACATTGAGCAGCCCCGACGCCCGGCCGCTGTCCTGCGTGACGGCGATGGACTTCGCCGATGACCGGACCCTGCTGGTCTGCGTCGGATCGACGGAACATCCCATCGACGGCTGGCAGCGCGATCTGCTGAGCAGCGGACACAGCGGGTCGGTCTGGCGGTTCGACATCGGCGCGGGCGGGGCAACGCGGATTGCCGGCGGGCTGGGCTTTCCGAACGGGATCCTGGCCGAACCGGATGGCCAGATGGTGGTCAGCGAAAGCTGGGGCAAGCGGCTGGTCCGTATCGGCGCTGGCCGGCAGGCCGCCAAACCGGTGCTGGAGGATCTGCCGGGCTATCCCGCGCGCCTGTCGCGGTCGGCGCGCGGCGGCTACTGGCTGTCGGTCTTCGCGCCGCGCAGCCAGTTGATCGAATTCATCATGCGCGAACCGGCATACCGCCACGCGATGATGGCCGAGGTCGATCCCGCCTATTGGGTGGCGCCCGCGCTGCGCAGCGGCATGTCGTTTCACGAGCCGATGCAGGGCGGGGCGCTGAAGCAGATGGGCATCCTCAAGCCCTGGGCACCGACCCGCTCGTATGGCCTGGTCGTCGAACTAAACGGGACGTTCGAGGCGGTTCGCAGCATGCACAGCCGGGCGGGAGGGCGGCGGCATGGGGTGACCTCGGCAGTGGAGCGGGACGGTGTCCTGTGGATCGCAAGCAAGGGCGGGGACCAGGTGGTCGCGCTCGATCTCGGCGCGGATGGGACGAAGTGATGCAGCCGGTGTTGGAACTGAAGTCCGTCACAAAGGAATTTCACGGCGTCGCCGCGCTGAGCGAGGTGAACTTCACCCTGGCGCCGGGCGAGGTCCATTCGTTGCTTGGTGAGAACGGTGCCGGAAAATCGACGCTGACCAAAATCATGGCCGGCGTGTATGAGGCGACCAAAGGGCAGGTGCTGCTGAACGGCAAGCCGGTGTCGTTCGCCAACCCGGCCGAGGCGCTGCGCAACGGCATCGCGATGGTTTTCCAGGAAACCAGCCTGGTGCCATCGCTGTCGGTGGCCCAAAACATCTACCTGGGCAACGAGAAATTCCTGAACCGGCTGCGTGGTATCTATATCGCCGCGCAGCAGTTCCTGCAGTCGCTGAACTTCCATGTCGATCCGACCATGCTGGTGTCGCAACTGGGCGCGGCACAGAAGCAGATGGTGGAAATCGCCCGCGCGGTGCATCATAAGGCGAAAGTCATCATCTTCGATGAGCCGACCGCCACACTAACGCCGGAAGAAAAATACCACTTCTTTGCCCTGATCAAGCGGCTGAAACTGGACGGCGTGTCGATCATATTCATCTCCCACGCGCTGGAGGAGGCGCTGGAAGTGTCCGACCGCATCACCATTCTGCGCGACGGCCGGCATATCGCCACCGACGCCGCCGCTAATTTCGACCGTAACAAGATCATCGCCGCGATGGTCGGGCGCACGCTGTCCGCCGAACTCTACGGGTCTGCCCGCGCCACCCGAACCGCTCGGCCATACGGGCGCAAGGTACTAAGCGTGCAAAACCTGTCGATGGGACGGATGGTGCGCAATACATCGCTGTCGATCTACAGTGGGCAGATCACCGGCATTTTCGGGCTGATCGGGTCAGGGCGGACGGAAACCGCTAAAATCATTGCCGGAGTGGTAAAACGCGACTTCTTCCACGGCGGCGAAACCCGGCTGGAGGGCAAGTCGATCCGCTACCGCACACCCCGCCCGGCGGTGAAGGACGGGATCGTCTATGTGACCGAAGACCGCAAGATCGAGGGTTTTTTTGAAACCAAGTCGATCGCCGAAAACATCTACCTCAACTATCTGGCCTCCGATCAAGGCGCCGGGATGATCGTCAGCCGGACGGAAATGGTCGATCTGGCAAAACGCTGGACCGACAAGCTGGCGGTGCGCGCAATCGACAACGCGGCGAGCGTGATCGAACTATCGGGCGGCAACCAGCAGAAAGTGGTGATCGCCCGGTCGCTGGTGCAACAGCCTAAACTGGTGATTTTCGACGAACCAACCCGCGGCGTCGATGTCGGCGCCATCGCCGAACTACACCGCGTGATCAACGATCTGGCGGATTCTGGGCTCGCCGTGGCGGTGATTTCGTCTTACCTGCCCGAGATTTTGAACCTGTCGGATCGCATCCTGGTGTCCCGCCAGGGCCGTATCGTGGAGGAATTCTCGATGGACGAAGCCACCGAGGAGAAGATTATGTACGCCGCCGTGCACTGAAAAACCCGACGTCTCATGCCTGCGGCCGTGATGAACGACCGTTGGTATCGTCCTTGTCGTGCGCGCCGCTGAAAGCCCATCCAAGCCAGATATCGCAGGCCACCGGCCGCGAACGAGCCGGAACCTACAGCCTCTGACGTCAAATCGTGATCCGAACCCCCAGTTCCACCACCCGGTCGCTGGGAATGCGGAAGAACTCCGTCGCCGGCACCGCGTTGCGCGCCATGAACAGGAACAAGCCCCGCCGCCACCACGACAGTTTCGGCGCCATACCCGGCACCAATACCTCCCGCCCCAGGAAATAGCTCGCCTGCGACGCCTTCACCTCCAGCGCTTCGGTCAGTTCCTCCAGCGCACGCGGAATGTTCGGACTTTCCATGAAGCCATAGCGCAAAACCACCCGGTGAATCCCGGGTGCCAGCAGCGCCACCTCGGCCCGGCGGCGTTGCGACACTTCCGGCACATCCTCGTTTTCCACGGTCACGAACAGCACGTTCTCGTGCAGCACCTTGTTGTGCTTAAGGTTGTGCAGCAACGACGCCGGCACGTAGTCCGGATTGCCGGTCATGAACACCGCCAGGCCGGGCACCCGGATAATCCGCGATTGCGGCAACCGAGCGAGAAACGGCGCCAGCGGCATGCTGGACTGTTTCCAGCGCGACAGCAGCACGTCGCGGCCGCGCTTCCACGAGGTCATCATGCCGGTCAACGCGACGCCCAGCACCAGCGGCACCCAGCCGCCCTCGACAATTTTGACCGTGTTGGCGGCGAAGAACACCGTATCGACCAGGAACAAGGCGCCGAACACCGAGATCGCCGCCGCGCGCGACCAGCGGAACTGGCGGCGGAACACCACCATCGCCAGGACAGCGGTACACAGAAACGTGCCGGTTACCGCGATTCCGTACGCCGAAGCCAGATTGTCCGACGTTTTGAATGCCAGCACCAGCAGCACGACGCCGACCGCCAGCGCGGTGTTTACCTGCGGCACGTAGATCTGGCCTTCCTCGGTATTCGACGTGTGGCGCACGGTCATGCGCGGCAGGAAACCCAGTTGCATGCACTGGCGGGCCATGGAGAACGCGCCGGAGATCACCGCCTGGCTGGCGATCACCGTGGCGAACGTGGCCAGGATGACCATCGGCAACCGCATCCACTCCGGACCCAGCAGGAAGAACGGGTTCTCGATCGCCGCCGGGTCGCGGATCATCAGCGCGCCCTGGCCGAAATAGTTCAGGATCAGGCTGGGCAGCACGAACACCATCCAGGTGATGCGGATGGGTTTGGCACCGAAATGCCCCATGTCGGCATACAGCGCCTCGGCCCCGGTGACGCACAGCACGACGGCGCCCAGCACGAAGAACGCCAGGCCTTTATACTGAAGGCACAGGCCGATCGCGTAGGTGGGGGAAATCGCCAGCAGCACATACGGGTGCGGCACGATTTCGGCGAGTCCCGTCAGGCCGATAATGAAGAACCACGCCACCATGACCGGCCCGAACACTTTGCCGACGCCGCCGGTGCCGTGGTACTGCATGGTGAACAATGCGACGATCACGCCGATGCTGATCGGCAGGACATAGAATTTCAGGTCGGGCGCCGACACTTCCAGCCCCTCCAGCGCCGACAACACCGAGATCGCGGGGGTGATCACCCCATCGCCGAAGAACAGGCAGGCGCCGGCGATCCCGACCAGTCCGAGGGCGCCCTTGACGCGGGGGCCGACCGACACGCGCTGCGCCAGGGCCATCAGCGCCAGAATGCCGCCTTCGCCGCGGTTGTCGGCCCGCATCACCAGAAGCACGTATTTTATCGTCACGATGACGATCAGCGACCAGAAGATCAGCGACAGAACGCCCATGATCTCCACCTGCGTGGTCTTCGCGGCGTCGAACAGTTGCAGGCTGGCCTTGAAGGCATACAGCGGGCTGGTTCCGATATCGCCATAGACGATGCCCAGCACGGCGATCAGCACACCCAGGTTCGGCTTTGGCCTGACGTGCTCGCCGGCGTCCGGATCGTGGCTCAAATCGATACCCTCATGCGGCGCATTGCAATCGTCCCGGTTCGCCGCGGGATCGCGGTCCCGGACGCGGCGTCCCTTACCCTTACGCCCAGGCCGGGGCAAGCAAACCGTTGCGGGCACCTTGCCGCGAGGCGCGCCGGGAACCCCAGGCGCGCACAAGACCCGCCGGCGGACTCAGGCCTGAAAATAAGCAGCGAATTCAACCCATTCCCGCCGGTTCAGGCCGCTGGTGTCCTGCGTGACGGCCTCCCCGGCCAGCATTCGCTTCACCACGGCGACCATCTGGGCGGACAGTGTGACGGCA
The DNA here is from genome assembly GCA_021805565.1 of Pseudomonadota bacterium. Lineage (GTDB taxonomy): Bacteria > Pseudomonadota > Alphaproteobacteria > Acetobacterales > Acetobacteraceae > Rhodopila. The sequence continues at coordinate 189,460 of JAJZFA010000043.1, read as the reverse complement.
CCCAGCCGGTAATCGCGGAATGCGGCGGCGGCGATCGGAACCCAGGCCTCGGTCATGGCCAGCATCGCGTCCGCATAGACGCGGATTTCATACTGGGCGTGCGGGTCGGCCCGCAGCGACAGGAAATGGAACAGGTTGTGAAGGTTGGTTTTCCAGTACCATTGCGTGTAGGTGTTCAGCGTCAGGTTCATCCGAGCGAGTTCGCGGGCAAGCCCGCGTTTGGCCGGGTCCGCGCCTTCGCCCTCATTCAGCATGCTGGCATAATGGGTATAGGTGCGTTCGGCGTCGCCGCGCAGCAAATCCAGGACCTCGGCGGCCTCCGCCCCATCCAGGATCTCGCCCCTGCCCTGCCGGTTGACCGCCGATTGGGCGGCGAGGTGTTCGGGCGACGGGATATAAAATTCCTTATCCAGGATGGAATACCGCGCCGAGTATTCGTTCACGCTGGCGGTACGATGGCGGATCCATTGGCGGGCAACGAAGATCGGCAGTTTGACGTGGAACTTGATCTCGCACATCTCGAACGGCGTGGTGTGGCGGTGGCGCATGAGATAGCGAATGAGGCCCGCATCTTCCTGCACCCGCTTGGTGCCGCGCCCATAGGACACGCGCGCGGCCTGCACGATGGCCGCGTCGTCGCCCATATAGTCGATCGCCCGGACGAACCCATGGTCGAGCACCGGAACCGCCTGGAACAGCATCGCCTCCAGCGCCGCGACGGTGGGGCGGATGGTGGATGCAGCGCGGGTGCGGGCGTCGGCGATCGCCGCCGCCTGTTCGGGTGTGTGCGAATCGTTGGCCAAGGCGGCGTCCTCCGGTCGGAGCCCGGTCAATACAGCGACGGCGGCTCGCGACAAAGCGCGATTGCCGGGCAATCCCGGTTGGCCGCCGGTCTGGCGGACGCTATCCCTTCGCGGGCGCTTCCTCGTCCGCCACCACCTTAAAGCTAACCAGCGTGTTCGGCCCGAACGTGTTGCTGATCGGCACGTCCACCGCATCGCGCCCGCGGGCGATCAGCACCCGGCCGTACAGCGGCTTGTTGTTGCGCGGATCGAACGTATGCCATGCGCCGCCCAGATACGCCTCGAACCAACCGGCGAAATCCATCAGGGAATGCGGCGGCGGTACGCCGATGTCGCTGAGATAGCCGGTGCAATACCGCGCCGGAATGTTCATCGCGCGGCACAGCGCCACGGCCAGATGCGCATAGTCGCGGCAGACGCCCCGCTTTTCGTTGAAGACCTCCCACGCTGTCTTGGTGGACCGCGCGGCCAGATAGTCGAACACGATGTGATTGTGGACGAAATCGCAAATCGCCTGCACCCGCGCCCAGCCGGCCGGGCCGTGCCCGAACATTGCCCAGGCGGTCTCCGACAGCCGATCCGTCTCGCAATACCGGCTGCCCAGCAGGAACACCAAGGCGTCGTCCGGCAGATCCTGGACCGCATGCTGGTCCGCCCCTGGCACAACCGGGTCCGGCAATCCGGCATCGTTGACCACGGCCGTGCTGACGATCCGGGTCCGCCCGGCCGGCGCGACCAGCCGGGTGCACCAGTTGCCGAACGAATCGTGATAGGCATGGACCGGCAGGGCCGGGTCTGTCATCAGGTGATCCGGGACCACGATATCGGCGACTCGGGAATGATGAACATGCAGCATCAACACCATCGGAGTCGGTTGCACGCAGTCGTAAACGATTTCATAGCCAACGCGGATTTGCATGGTGATCCTTGTTCGGAAAATGTGTCGGTTGCAAGCCAGTTAGACTGCCCCGGTAAGGCTATGCGTTGAAACCAGGCCCTAGGCGGCAGGTCAGGTCAGGACTCCATCGTTATGGCGCGTGAGACATTTTATCTTGTTCAGGCATTTACGGCAGGCAAGGGAACACGGTTGACCGCGGATACGCCGCTTCGCTGCCGATCCGTGGAGGTCGCCCGCAAGCGAGCGGAAGACCTGGCCCCTTCCCGGGCCGGAGTCGTCGCATTCTCAACTTCGGGCGACGCGGAACTGGGCGACTACGACGACGAACCGGCGATCATCTTCAAGGCCGGACGTTTACCCCCGTCATTCGATGAAACATGATGCCCGCGGCTTTGTGCCAGACGCATCATGCATCGGTTTCCGGCACCGCGCCACGCAGCGGGTTGCCAGACCCAGCGCCTGTTGGCTTGTGGCCGCCAATTCAGCCTGGGAAGGTTACAACCTAATGTCCGCCGCCGCCAGCGGCATCGCCCGGCGGACTTGCATTTAGGCCCGATCATGCGCACATAAAGCAATCAGCAACGCGCGTGCTGGCATAACCGCATGCCGTCGGCATGGCTTGTCAATTCCCGATCCGCCAGGGAATGCCGCCGTCATCGCCCGCGATAAGGAAGCAATGCATGACCATAGCCGACGATCAGCCGACGCATGACGACACCGCCGTCGACGACGATACCGCCGTGCAGGCGGATACCGCCGCCGACGCGATGAAGGACCAGTTGCGCAAGGACGTCGCATCCTGGCGCGAAGGCCGCTCCGATGGATCGGCGCGCAGCGCGACCGAACTCAGTGTCGCCGTCGCCCGATCGATCGTGCCGCCGACCACCGCCCGGATGAAGCGGGCCAAGCCGGCCGCCCCCGAAAACAAGCTTCCCGCCAGCGAAAAAAAACCGTTTGGCATGTCGTATGACGGCACCAGCCGAGCGGATTATATCAAGCTGATGATCTCCCGCGGCGCACGGTGAACTGGATCGCGTTCCAGACCGCGACCGGTGGTCTGGGCATGGCCGGCGTTCGTAATGCCGTGGCCTGCCACGACAAACAACGCGCGGTCAAACCGGCCACCGCCGTCCACGGGGGCCGTTCGTTTCAGTATATCGGCGACAAGCGCGCCGCGGCGCTGGCGACCCAGGCCGGGGATGCCGAACCGGTTCGCGCGGACCGGTGAAGCGCCCATGCGCCGTTCGGCCGCCGCGGGCCAATCGCCCGCCACCCGTGGATGGTGAGTAATGGCAGACAGCACATACCGGATTGTCCGGCAGCCGGACGATACCTTCGCCGTCGAAATCAAACGGATCGGCGCTCTGCCGCAAACCGCCGCCGGCTTCGAAACCGAGGCCGCCGCCCAGGGCTGGATCGCCAGGGACCGGCGCTTGCTGGCCGGGTCCGACCCATACGGACGGCCCGCCGGACGCCGGTGGCACGGAACCTGACAGAACGGCTTCCGTCCGGCACGGCGGTCGCGTTGCAGGCATCGCTTTTGTTCATCGGCTGACCGATGCGAACCGAAGATCCGGCCATCGGCCGCACCCTGTGGTTTTTCGCTATCGTCTATGCGGTGGAAGGCATCGGTCAGGCCAGGTCCGGCATCATGTGGCAACCCCTGTCGCACTGGCTGAAGGAAACCCAGCACTGGAATGCCGTGACGATCAGCGCCGCCGTCGCGATCTTCGACCTGCCGTGGGTCATCAAACCGGTCTGGGGCGCGATATCGGATTTCGTGCCGCTGTTCGGCTTTCGCAGGCGCCCCTATCTCGCCCTGGCCAACATCGCCGCCGTCCTGGCCTTTATTCAGGTCGCGATGGCGACCACCGCCGCCTCGACGATCCAGGCACTGACCGTCACCGCCTTCGCCATGGCGATTTCCAGCACGCTGTGCGGCGCGCTGCTTGTCGAAATCGGCCAGCGCAACAAGGCCACGGGACGCTTCGTCAACCAGCAATGGCTCTGGTTCAATATCGCCCAGATGATCGCGACCCTGCTGGCAGGCTATCTGATCGAGGTGCTGTCGCCGGATCGGGCGCTCCGTGCCGCCGCTTGCATCACCGCCGTCGCTCCGCTGGCTATCGTCGGCGGGCTTCGGCTGATCCGCGAGCCCCGTGCCCGCATCGACCTTGCCGCCCTGCGGGAGCGGTTCGGTGCGCTGGTCAGCGTATTCCGCAACCGCGACCTGTGGTTCGTCGCGGGGTTTCTGTTCCTCTACTATTTCAGCCCAGGCTTCGGCACTCCGCTGTATTTCCAAATGAGCGACCGGTTCGGTTTCTCCCAGGGATTTATCGGCGTGCTGTCGTCGGTCTCCGCCGCCGGCTGGATCGCCGGCGGCCTGCTGTTCCGCTGGCGCCTGAACCGGCTGGACCGCCGAACGCTGCTGCGCCTGAGCCTGATCGGCGGCATTCTGAGTACCCTGTCTTATCTGCTGCTGGGTTCGACCGCCAGCGCGGTGCCGATCTGGTTCGTGGGCGGCATGACCAGCATGATCGCCATGATCGCCACGATGACCCTGGCCGCCGATGCCTGCCCAGCGGGGGCCGAGGGTTTCGCGTTCGCGGCCATGATGTCGGTCGTCAACCTGACCGGGCCGTTGTCGGACACGCTGGGGTCGGCGCTGTATCAGCACGTCTTCCACCAGCGGCTGGCGCCGCTGATCGTCGTGTCCGCGTCGGCGACGGCGGCGGTGTTTCTGCTTATGCCGCTGATGGTGTTCCGGAAGGGTGCGGCGGTGGCCTAGGGCAGCAGCGTTCTGCCCCGCAACCCATAACGGTCAGTGTCCGCCTGGCCCTAAGGAATTGCCCGACAATAATCGCTACAAGCGGCAGCGTCGGGCAATTCCTAAGTTCATGTTTTGCACGGCAACTTTGCTGACGTGCTGACGCACTTATTTGCCAGCGTTGCCTAAGCGACCACCGGCGCGGCGTTCACCAACTGGCGCAATCTGGCAGCGCCGGATGGCCCCTTGACCGCTTCGCGCCAGCTTGCCTCCGCCACGCGCTGATGCGCCGCGATCGCCTCATCCGCCCCGGTAATCATCGCCACACCGGTCTGCGCGCCCGGATGCGTGTCGGTGCGGAATGGGTTGATTCCCAGGTTCACCCGATCCCTGGCCCGGAAAATCTTGAACGAGGAACTCGGCGGCGACCCGGCCAGCAATCCGAACTGCAACCCCATCGGTTCGGTTTCCATCAAAGTCGCGATGTTTTCCACTTCCGCGATCGCGACGTCCCGGCAAATCCGCCGCACGCGATCCGAAAGATGCGACCCGCTGACGATTCCGATTTCGACCAGCCGTTGCACCGCCGGCAGAGACACCATCGCGATGATGCTCGGGCGCCGCATGGCGTACATTCGTTTCCGAGCGGACAGAATACCCAGCACCTGTTCGGCCATGCTGCGCATTGCCATGCGCTCGCCGCCCGCCTGATCGGCGGTCTCCTCGAACGCCTCGCCCAGTGCGTTGTCGTACGCATCCGATGTCGTCAGATAACACAACGGACCGGCCAGTTGCAGGACCTGATCGGCGGTCTCCTCGATCTGGCGCACCCGCTCGAAATAACCCACCGGACGGTTATAATATTCCACTCCGATGCCAAGCAGCGACAACGGCGAAATCTTCAGCAGTTCGGCCAGCCGCTTGATGGTGTCGAGCTTGATCACCTCGCCTTTTTCGTAGCGGTACAGCGCGGCGCGGGACACACCGAGCCGGGCGGCGATTTCCTCGGCACGCAGGCCGGATTCGAGCCGGTAGGCTCGGAGTTGTTGCCCGATTTCCGTAAAACGCATCGACATTGAACGCCCGCCCCTACTCAACTCACGCTGATTAAACCCTGACAATCCCGGCTAGTTTGAAACCCGGGACGATTGCAAGATGCGTCATCATGGAATCCGCACCAGGAATCGTCTCAGGATCGTGTTCCTCGCATCACATTAAAGCAAATCCTCTCGAAAACTCAATCCCCTATCATCGCTTGCGACGCGGATCGACACGGGGTGTTGCTATTTTGAGTCCCTGATGCTGTGCGCCGCCAAATCCTCGACAGCCAGGATCAGTGCCGAATGATCGAGGTCCGCCCCGCCATGGGCGATCACGGACGAGAACATCTGCTGGGCGATCGCGGTATTCGGCATCGCCAAATTCAGTGCCTTGGCCGACGACAGCGCCAGATTTAGGTCTTTCTGGTGTAGCGCAACCTTGAATCCGGGGTTGAAGGTGCCGTTCAGCATGCGTTCGGCATGAATCTCCAGCACGCGCGAGGATGCGAATCCGCCCATGATCGCCTGCCGCACCTTGGCGGGATCGGCACCGGCCCTGGACGCGAAGACCAGCGCTTCCGACACTGCCTGGATGTTGAGCGCGACGATGATCTGGTTGGCGACCTTGCACACCTGACCCGCGCCGGGTTCGGACCCGACATGGGTGATGTTCTTACCCAGCACATCCAAGAGCGGTTTGGCCCGGGCGAAGGCGGCGTCCGGCCCGCCGACCATAATCGTCAGGGTTGCGGCCTTGGCGCCGACCTCGCCTCCCGATACCGGCGCGTCGAGGTAATCGCAGCCCAGCGCGGCAATCCGCCGGGCAAAATCCCTGGTTTCGATCGGGCTAATGGACGACATGTCGATGACCAGACTGCCCTTGCGCAGGCCAATGGCGGCGCCATTCTCGCCGAACAGCACCGCTTCCACGTCGGGCGTATCCGGGACCATCAGGATCAGAATGTCCGCCGCCGCGGCGACGGCCCGCGGCGTCGCGACCACGGTGGCGGCGGCGCGCAGCTCGCCGGTCAGGCTGGCCCGTTCGGGGACGATCAGGTCATGGCCCGCGTTTTTCAGGTTCAGCGCCATCGGGCGCCCCATGATCCCCAGACCGATAAATCCGATCTTCATGCCGTTCTCTCCATTCTGTTTCGATAAGGGTGCCGCGGACCGAACGGCCATTTCCACGCAATAGCGCCGCCGATGAGTCGATGGCCGGTCAACCCGCGAACTGTTCCCGCCATCCCAGCCCGGCGACGGTGTCCCCGGCCGGGCGGTATTCGCAGCCGACCCAGCCAAGGTAACCAAGCTCGTCCATCCGCCGGAATACAAACGGCCAGCCGATTTCCCCGGTTCCGGGTTCGTGCCGCGCGGGCACGTCGGCGATCTGCATATGAGCGATCACCGGCATGAACTGTTCCATGCGTTTGGTAATGTCGCCCTCGGTCACCTGTACGTGATAGACGTCGAATTGCAGGCCGACCCGGTCGGAACCGATGGCCTCGGCAATCGCCGCGCCCTGAGCCTGAGTGTTCAGGAAATACCCCGGCATGTCGCGATGGTTGATCGGCTCGATCGCCAGCCGCACGCCGGCCGGCCGGGCCTGTTCGGCGGCCCAGGCCAGATTGGTGGCAAACACCGCCGTCGCCGTCGTCAGCGGCACCCCGGCCGGCACGATCCCGGCCATGCAATGCATCAGCCGGCAGTCCAGGGCGGTGGCATAATCCAGCGCCTTTTTAACCGACTCGCGAAATTCCGCCTGACGGCCGGGCAGGCTGGCGATCCCGCGTTCCCCACTCGCCCAATCGCCGGGCGGCATGTTGAACAGGGCCTGGGTCAGCCCTTCCCCGTTCAGGCGCGTGCGCAGATCGGCGGCCGGAAAATCATACGGGAACAGAAATTCCACGCCCTCGAACCCGGCACGCCTAGCCGCGGCGAAACGATCGAGAAAGGGCACTTCGTTGAACATCATCGACAGATTGGCGGCAAAGCGTGGCATGGCGGACCTTGTTCTCCCTGGGCGGATAGATCGCGTCCGGCGGCGGGCCTGACTGCCCTCTTGTCTGTCCGTCCGAAACACGCAACGACTGAAACCGGACGCACGGAACAAACCCCGTGGACGAGCGGTGCGCCGGACGCTACAGCCCGGCGCGGCGATTGGCCAGGGGTGGCCGCCGCCCGGACCGCGCGCATGCGCGAGTGGAGAGCCATGATCGCCGAACGGATTTTGATGGGCCTGCTGTTGGGCGGCATAGCGATCGGCTGCGTGCTGGTGCTGTATCCGTTTTTGTCGGCGCTGCTGTGGGCCGGTATCCTGGTTTACACCACCTGGCCGGTTTACGAATCGTTGCGCCAGCACCTGCGGATGCCGCGCGTATGGGCGGCGCTGTCGATGGTGCTGTTGACCTCGGTTGTCCTGGTGTTGCCGATCGGCATCGCCGCACCGGGCGGAGCCGACGACGCGACCCATCTGCGGCATGTCATTATGGATGGGCTGCGCGCCGGCCTGCCGGATTCTCCGCGATGGGTGTTCGACATTCCGCTGATCGGGTCCACGATCGGCGATCTGTGGAACCGCTGGGCCGCCGATATCGGCGTGCTGCTGGACGCGTTGCGGCCGTATTTCGGCATCGTCGTGGAGAACGGCCTGAGCCTTCTGCTGGGTATCGCCAACGGCGTGCTGATGTTCCTGCTGTCGCTGTTCGTGGCGTTCTTCTTTTACGTCTATGGCGAGCCGATCGCCGGACGGTTGCGCCTGCTGTTGCACCGAATCGCCGGTGCGCAGGCGGATCGGCTGATCAAGGTGACAGGCGCGACGGTGCGGGGGGTGGTTTACGGAATCCTGGGCACCGCCGTCGTGCAGGGCCTGTTGACGACGTTCGGCCTGTGGCTGTCCGGGGTCCCCCGCCCGGTTTTATTCGGAGCGGTGGCCGGCCTGCTGTCGGTGCTGCCGGTCGGCGCGCCGGTGGTCTGGATTCCGGCGTCGCTCTGGCTGATGAGCAGCGGTCACCTGGGCTGGGGCATATTCCTGGCGATCTATGGCGCGGGGGCGATTTCCGGATCGGACAGCCTGATCCGGCCCTGGTTCATCTCGCGCGGCGCGCAGTTGCCGTTCCTGCTGACGGTTCTCGGGGTGCTGGGTGGGGCGCTGGCGTTCGGGTTGCTGGGCATTTTCCTCGGGCCGGTGCTGCTGGGGATCGGCTATACGTTGGTCAACGAATGGGCCAAGGGAACGAGCGATCCACCGGCAGGTTCGCGGGATGCCACGGAAGAATGATGGCCGCCGCCCGCCGGACGCTATTATGTTTTGGCGACGAGGGAACAGTCCGGGTTCGGCGGCGGGAACGCGTCCTTTCCGGCGATCGATCCGACCACATTATAGACGTCCCATTCGCCCTTCGACTGGCCTGGCGATTTAACCTGCATCAGCGCCATGTCATGCACCATCAGGCCATCGGCCCGCAGCTTTCCGTTGCGCGCGAACGCATCGTCCAGGTCCATCGCGCGTAACTGTGCCATCACCGCCATGGCCTCATCCGTTCCGATGGTGTCGATCGCCTTCAGATAGCTTCGCGCCGCGGAATATACCCCGGTCTGGATCATCGTCGGCGGCCGCTTCATCTTGTCCATGAACCGTTTCGCCAGCGCGCGCGTCCGATCGTCGCGATTCCAGTAGAATCCCTCCGCCACGAACAGCCCTTGCGACACGTCCAGACCCAGGGCGTGGATGTCGGTGATGGCCGTGTTCAACCCGACGATCTGCTGTCCGCTTTTGGCGCCGATGCCGAATTCCGCCGCCTGCTTGATCGCCGCGCGGGTATCGTCGCCCGAATTGGCCAGGGCGATCACCTTGGCCCCCGAACTTTGCGCCTGCAGCAAATACGACGAAAAATCCGAGGTTCCCATTGGGTGCTTGACGCTGCCCAGGACCTTGCCGCCGCCCCTGGTCACGACATCGGTGCCGTCCGCCAGCAGCGATGCGCCAAAGACGTAATCGGCAACGATAAAGAACCACGTATCGCCGCCGCGTTGGAGCAGGGCACTACCCGCCGCGTGGGCCAGCGCATAGGTGTCATAGGTCCATTGCGCCGCCGTCGGCGAACAGGCCTTGCCGGTCAGCACCGTGGCCCCGGCGGCGGAGTTGAGAAACACCCGGTTACGCTCATGCGCCACCTGCTGCACTTGCAGCGCGATGGACGATACGGGAACGTCGAGAATCGCATCCACCTGTTCGATATCGAACCAGCGGCGCGCGATATCGCCGCCGGTATCGGGGCGGTTCAGGTGGTCGCCCTGAATAATCTGGACAGGGTTGCCGGCCACGGTATTGCCGAACTCCTCCGCCGCCAGTTGGGCGCACAGGACCGAACCGGGTCCCGCCCCATCGGAATACATGCCGCTGAGGTCGGTCAGCACGCCCAGCTTGACCACGTTATCGGAAATAGCCGGGGCGGACCTGGCGTTGAAGGGATGCGCCAATCCGGTGGCGGCAACGGCTGCGGTCGTGGCGATCAAGTCCCGGCGTTTCATGTCGTCTCCTGCGTCCAATCGATCGGCATTCTATAGAACGGCCTGGCCGATCCGGCCAACGCGTCCGAACCGGATCAGGACGATGCCGCGCTAAAACCATCCGTCTCAACCCCCTGAGGGATACTGCCCTGACTGCCCTGGCGAGTACAGCACAAAGCCGCCGCCGCCGTCGCTCGGCGTGCGGCCGCACGCAAAGTCTCGCCATGGTCCAGCCGGTGCGCCAGAACGCCCACGAAACAATCGCCCGCCGCCGTCGTGTCGGCCGCTTCCACCGAAATAGCCGGTTCGTGCCAGCATTCGTCGGCACTGGCGACAGCGGCACCGGCCTCGCCCATCGTCAGCACCACGGCAACACCGCCCAGCCGGTCGCGCAACGATTCCGCGGTCGCCGCGCAGCCCAAATGGTCGGCCAGCCAGGCGCCCTCGGTTTCGTTCGCCACCAACACATCGACGGCACGTAATGCCGCTTCCGGCAGCGGCAGCGCGGGCGCCAGATTTAACACGATGCGCGCACCGCCCGCCCTGGCGCGGGCGATCAACTCCGCCGTCTGCGCGGCCGGCACCTCCATCTGCACCACCACGGTGTTACCACGGCACAGTAACGAATCCTCCACCTGCGACGCCCGCGCGAACAGGTTCGCGCCGGACCCGACGGCGATGGCATTGTTGCCGGCCGGATCGACCGCGATCGCCGCGCAACCGGTGCTCGCCGCCACCGTTGCAACGCGGTCCAGGTCCACCCCGGCGGCGCGTAACAGGCGCAGCGCGCCGTCGGCCAGCGCGTCGTGCCCAACCGCCCCGGCCATGATCGTGATTCCGCCATCGCGTGCCGCCGCCACGGCCTGATTGGCGCCCTTGCCGCCCGGCTCGATCCGTGTCGTGGGTCCAAGCACGGTGTCCCCCGCCCGCGGAATATGCGGCAGGGCGAAAATGAGATCGAGATTCACCGAACCGAAAACAACGATCATGGCGCCGGCGTCGCTTGCCCCGGCGCGCCGTGTCCGAGAAATGCCCGTATGTGTTCCAGAAAAAACGCGAGTTGGTCGTGGTGGACCCAGTGCCCGGCTTTTTCCACCGCCAGGACGCTGGCATTCCTGAAATAGCCTAAACGCCCGTCCCCGGCCGGGTTTGTCGCCCAACTTTCGGTGCCGACGACCAGCAACGCCGGACACGTAATCGCCCCCCAGAGTTCGGCGATGGACTCCCGCGTCATGTCGTAGGGCGGCCACAGGCGGACATAGTGGTCGAACTTCCAGCTATAGGTACCGTCCTCATTCTGGTTGACGCCATACTGCGTCAGATGATGGGCCTGTTCCGGCGTCAGATGCTTGTTCTCCTCCTGCATCCGGGCATACGCCGCTTCCATGGTGGGATAACGCCGCGGCTGGCGTCCGGAATTCGCCCGCTGCATCTCGATCCAGTTGCGCATGCGTTCGGCAATCGGCTTGTCGCTGGATACGGCATCCTGCCTGGGACCCGGGCCAAGGCCCTCGATCGCAACGATGCGGCGCACATTCTCCGGGTAAATGCCGGCATAGCGCAGCGCGATATTGCCGCCCAACGAGTGGGCGACGATCGTGACCGGCGCCAGATTTTGCTGATGAATCAGTTGCGCCAGGTCGTAGATGTGATTGGCCATGGTATAATGGCCAGACGCCGACCATGCGGAATCGCCGTGGCCGCGCAAATCCGGCGCGATCACATGATAGTCGCGGCGCAGATCGGCGGCCACCCAGTCCCAGTTCCGGCAATGGTCCCGCCCGCCATGCAGCAGGATCAACGGCGGCGCGCCGGGGTTGCCCCAGTCCACATAATGCAGGCGAAGCCGCTGCGAGAAATAAACGCGGGACGTGGGGCCGGAGTGCGGCAACATTGCGGTTCCAGTCGGCGAAAAGGGGCGGGCGAAGACAGGCCGGTCACCCGGCCGGCGGCTTTTGCGTGTGCCACCCGGTCGCGCGTTCGTATGCGGCAGCAACACGCAGGACGGTTGCCTCATCGAAATACCGCCCAACAAACTGCACCGATAGCGGCAATCCGTCGCTGGACAAGCCGGACATCGTCGCCAGCGCCGGATGGCCGGTCACGTTGAACGGCGTGCGCGCCTGACGAGGGTATGTGTGCGCGGTCTGGTCCGGATCGTCCAGGCGGCTGGCAGGGTCCATGGAACTGGCGCACAGCAGCACATCGTATGCGCGCAGGCAGTCCTCGACGGCGGCAATGACCTCCGAACGGCGGCGCTGCGCGCCCACGTAATCGCCCGCGGTCATGAAAGCGCCGGGCAGCAGGCGGCGGCGGGCAAGCTGTCCGTAATCGCCGGGGCGTTCGCGCAGCCATGGCGCGTGGATGGACCACGCCTCGCCGCACAGAATAACCCGGTTGATGCCGGCGAATTCCGTCAGGCTGGGCAGGGTGGCGGTTTCAACCTGGGCACCTTCGGCTGCAAGCACGCGAGCCACATCTTCCAGCGCGGCGGCGACTTCGGTGCTGGCTTGCAGGTCGTGTTCGTGAAAATGGCGCACGAACCCGATACGCAGGCCGCGCACGCCGCGGTCCAGCAAGCGCCCCGCATACGGGGCCGAACCGGCCACACTGGCGGGGTCGGCCGGGTCGTGGCCCGCCATGGCATCCAGCAGCAACGCGCAGTCGGCGACGGTGCGGGTCAGCGGACCGACGTGGTCCAGCGTATAGGACAGCGGAAAAACGCCCCGGCGCGAGACAAGGCCATAGGTCGGCTTCAACCCGACGATGCCACAGGCACTGGCGGGGTTGCGAACCGACCCGCCGGTGTCGGTGCCCAGGGCCAAGGGAAACAAGCCGGCCGCGACGCCGGACCCGGACCCGGAGGACGAACCGCCCGGATGATACGCGCGATTCCACGGGTTGCGCGCCGGCGGAAACGGCAAATCGAAGCTTGGTCCGCCGATGGCGAACTCATGCGTGGACAGCTTGCCCATGACGATCGCGCCTGCCGAACGCAGCTTTTGCACCACGGCGGCGTCGGCCTTGGCAATGTTTCCCAGAAGGATTTTGGAATGTGCCGTGGTGGGCAGGCCGGCAACATCGATAATATCCTTGATACCGACGGGGACTCCATGCAGCGGCCCCCTGCCCTGCCCAGCGGCGATTTCGGCCTCGGCCTGCCGGGCGGCACGCATGGCGCCCTCGGCGTCGAGGCGGATAAAGGCATTGAGTTTCGGATCGAGCTTTTCGATGCGGGCCAGCAGGGCGGCGACCAACTCCACGGGCGACAGCGTCCGATCGGCATAGGCCTGTCCGATCTCGGTCGCGGACAGCCAGTGCGGTTCGGTCACAGTCCTTGTCCAGCGCGCATCGGCGGCCAGGGTTCGGCGGCCGGATCGGTTGGCACCTTCACCACGCCCGTGTTGTTCAGCGCTTGTTCCGCCGCGGCCGTCACGTCGCCAGGAAACTGGGCAAGGGCTTTGTCAAGCCCGGCAGCCTTCGCCAGGGCGGCGACGATGGGGTCCATGGCATGCGCTCCGCGTTGATTGTGCGCTGCGATCATGCGGCGAGTCGCGGCGGTGCGAAAGAGGCAACGCGCCGGTAGCGACGGACGAAACGGACCCTTGGACCATGCTAGTCCCGTATCGCTTCGGATTTTGGCACCGGGGAAAGACTATGCTTTTATCTAAACGGGACGCTTTACCGGGGTCGCGGCGGAGATATGGACCGTGCTGTCCACGGGGCAAAAAAAAGCGGTATGGCCGGGGGGAGAGGGCCATACCGCCAGAGTTTGTCGCGCGATGCTATCAAGCGCGACTTTCGGGGAGGAAACAGGACACCGCCGCAGCGGCGCCGGACTTGTATGTAAGCAAGAATTATTGACAAAAGGTTAACAAGCCCGTGTTGGATTCAAATTTTGTATGGATAACCCGATTTATTTTTTCGCGGAGGGCCGCCCAATGAGTACTCTGCCCCTTTCGGGACTGAAGGTGCTCGAAATCGGCCATTATATCGCCGCGCCGTTCTGCACGCGCATTCTGGCGGACCTCGGCGCCGAGGTCATCAAACTGGAACCGCCAGGGGGCGACCCGTTCCGGGGCTGGGGCGCGGAAAAAAACGGGCATTCGGTCTGGTTCAGTATTCACGGGCGCAACAAGCTGTCGGTCGAACTCGATCTGAAGAAAGACCGGCCGGTTCTGCTGAAACTGGCGGAATGGGCGGACGTGTTGGTGGAAAACCTGCGGGCGGGACAGTTGGAACGGCTGAATATCGGCCCGGATGTGTTGCAGGCGGTCAATCCGCGTTTGGTCATCGCCCGGATATCCGGCTACGGGCAGGACGGGCCGTATCGCGACAAGCCGGCGTTCGGCGCGATCGGCGAGGCGATCGGCGGGTTGCGGCATCTGACCGGGCATCCTGGCGGCACGACCGATCTGCCGCCCCCGCGCTGCGGAATTTCCATCAGCGACGATCTCGCCGGTCTGTATGCGGCGATCGGGCTGCTGTCGGCGCTCTGGCAGCGGGACGCGACGGGTTCCGGAAAGGGGGGCACCGGCAAGGGCCGGGTGGTGGATGTCAACCTGGTCGATAGCGTGTTCAGCCTGATGGAAGGCATGCTGCCGGAATACGCCATGGACGGCCGGGTCCGCCAACCAGCGGGCGCGGCGTTGCCGACCGCGTCGCCGACCAACACGTATCCCTGCGCCGATGGACGATGGCTGTGCATCGCGGGAAATTCGGATCTGATTTTCGCGCGCCTGATGGCCGTGATCGGCCGGCCGGATATGGCCGCCGATCCGGCATACAAGACCAACGGGCTGCGGTGCGAGAACCGCGTCGTGCTGGATACCGCGATCGCGGCATGGACCCGGACGCTGGCGGCGAAAGACGCCGAAGCAACCCTGGAAGCGGCGGACGTGCCATGTTCCCGCCTGTTCGACATCGCCGACTGCTCGGCCGATCCGCATTTTCGCGCCCGCAACGCGGTGCAGGATATCGACGATCCGCTGATCGGCCGCACAATGCATCCAGGACCGGCGATCCGGCTGGATGGGGAGCGGCCGGAAGACGTGGTGCGATGGACCGGGCCGGCCGTGGGTGCGCATACCGACCACGTTCTGCACACGCTGCTGGGTTTGCCGCGCACCGCCGCCTGACCGATCTGTTGTTGCATCTTTCCGATCCGGTAGCCGATAGTGCAATGGTTTCGGCCCTGGGGGTTCATGCACCGGCTCGCGCTTTGTTCGGTTTCGCTTCTATGCCTCGCGCTGGCAGCCTGCGGCGGTTCTGACGGCGGCGTTCGGCCTGCCGGCGACGCAAGCCTGTCCGCGCCCGTGGAGTGCGCTCCGTTCGCGCGGGCGCTCACAGGGGTTTCGCTGTCCGGTGCGGCCGCCGGCTGGTGGCGCCAGGCGGACGGGCGATACGCCCGCGGTGCGGTGCCCGAGGTCGGCAGCCTGCTGGTATTGCGCCGGTCGCCGCGGTTGCCCAGCGGCCATGTGGCCGTGGTGTCGCGGGTGCTGTCGCGGCGGGAAATCATGGTGACCCAGGCAAACTGGGTGCATCGCATGATCGGGCAGGATCAGCCTGTCATCGATGTGTCGCCCAATGGCGACTGGAGCGCGATTCGGGTCTGGTGGCCACCGTCCGGCCAGATGGGGACAGAAGTGTACCGAACATTCGGGTTCATCCGGCCGGATCGGCCGGCGGGCCATGACCAGTTGATCGCGGCCACGCCGGCGGCTGTCCGTATGGCCGAAGCGGGTCCGTAACGGGATCGGGCCAGGTTACGACAACGCCAGCAGATCGGCGCGCAACCGGCCGGGACCGGAAGGCACGAGCGGGCCTTCGCCGGTGGGCGCGAGCAAGCCTTCGATAGCCTGCTGGATCCGGTGCCAGACCGGCACGGCCGCCGCCAGCAGCGTTCGGCCATCGGGGGTCAGGACCAGAACACGGCGGCGCTTGTCGCGTTCGTGCGTCCGCACCTCGACCAGCCCCCGTCGTTCCAGCGGCTTGAGATTGGCCGTCAGCGTCGTCCGGTCCATCGCCAGTAACGACGCCACCTGTGCGATGGCCGGCGGTTCCGGCCGGTTGAGCGACATCAGCAGGGAAAACTGCCCGCTGGTCAGGCCGATCGGACGCAACGCATCGTCATAGCGCCGGACCAGGGCGCGCGCGGCCCGCTGCACGTGCAGGCAAAGGCAGGTGTCGCGAACCAGCACTGTGGTTTGGAACGATGGTTCGGGGATCGATGACATGCCCTATCTAATGTTGACTTCAACTGATTTGTCCAGTTACGGTTTGGCAACCGATGGGGAGACGGCATATGGCAACCCGCGTGTTCGTGTTGCTGGGAACGAAAAAGGGCGTCTTTATCCTCGAAAGCGACGCCGCCCGGCAAACGTGGTCGCTGCGTGGCCCGTTCTGCGAAACCTGGCCGATAAACCATGCCATCGCCGACCCGATGACCGGCACGATCCATGCGGCCGGCGGCAACGAATGGTTCGGGCCAGCGGTTTGGAAATCCGTCGATTTCGGGCGGACATGGACCCATTCCAGCGAAGGCCTGGCCTATCCGGCCAACGACGACGCCATCAAATCGGTTTGGAGCCTCGGTGCGCGCGGCACCCGGCTGTATGCCGGGGTGCAGCCCGCGGGTCTGTTCGTCAGCGACGATGGCGGCCAGTCGTGGTCGCATATCGCCGGCCTGCGCGCGCATCCGACCGCGCCGCACTGGCAACCCGGCGGCGCGGGGCTGATACTGCACTCGATCGTCGTCCACCCGGACGATCCGGATCAGGTCTGGGCCGGTATCTCGGCCGCGGGAGTCTTTCATACAGCGGACGGCGGAGCGACCTGGACGCCGCGCAACACCGGCACGCGCTGCGACTTCCTGCCGGAGGGGGAGCGGTATCCGGCGTTCGGACAATGCGTGCATTGTATCGTCATGGCGCCGGGTATGCCGAACCGGCTGTATCAACAGAACCATTGCGGGATGTACCGCAGCGACGATGGCGGGCTGCACTGGGACAGTATCGAACCGGGATTGCCGTCGAGTTTCGGCTTTCCCGCCGTCGCGCATCCGCGCGACCCGTCCACTGTGTTCATGTTGCCGCTGAATGGCGATACGGCCGGCCGGTATGTTCCCGGCGGACAGGCCGCGGTCTGGCGCACGCGCGACGGCGGCAACCGCTGGCAGGCCCTGCGCGAAGGCTTGCCGCAAAACAATGCGTTCTTCGGCGTGCTGCGCCAGGCCATGGCGGTGGACCGGCTGCACCCGGCGGGTGTCTATGCCGGCACCAATACCGGCACGCTGTTTGCCAGCGCCGATGAGGGCGAGCGGTGGACGACGATCGCGACCCATCTTCCGCCGATTTTGTCGGTGGAAACGCTGGTCGCCGATGGGTAGGCCGGACATCGGCGATGCCCGCATCATGGTGGTGCTGCCGGCCGCGCTGATGCGGCTGTTCCCTGGCTGCGAGCGCCAACCGGCCGTCGCCGCCGCGACGGTCGGCGAGATGGTGGACGCGCTGGACGTTCGGTGGCCGGGCATGCGCGACAGGCTGTGCGATTCCCGACCGAGGGTGCGCGCCCATATCAATATTTTTGTCGATGGCGAAAGAGCGACGTTGGAGACTCCGCTGCGCCCCGGCGCGGAGGTGTTCGTGATGACGGCGATCAGCGGCGGTTAAGGCAACACGATAACCGTCACGATCGAGGGCGGCGGGTTCGTCCGGAATCAAACGATACGATCGGGATCGGCCCCGCGCCGGTTCGGCCAACACCCACACCCCGATCGCGGCCGCACGCCAATACAGCGGTTCGCTCAAGTGATCGGAGCCGAGCTGGCCGATCGAGGCTGGCGATAATGCCGAACAAGCCCTGAACAGCAGGCCCCGGCTTGACCGGAGCGTTCCGATCGCGCTTGCGCCATACCGCTATTGCATGGTTGCATTGCGCTCAGAACGGAATCGGAGGGCGATTGGCCTACGCACTGCAACAACTGATCAACGGCGTCACGCTGGGCATGATCTACGGTCTGATCGCCGTCGGCTACACCATGGTGTACGGCATCGTCGGCATGATCAATTTCGCCCACGGCGACGTCTTCATGGTCGGCTCGTTTCTCTCCCTGATCGCGCTGCTGGCCCTGTCCGCGCTGGGTATCACATCGGTTCCGCTCGCCCTGGCGCTGACTTTGGTGTTCGCCGCCGCCATCGCCGCGCTGTATGGCTGGACGGTGGAGCGGGTCGCCTATCGCCCGCTGCGCGGATCGTTTCGCCTCGCGCCGCTGATCAGCGCCATCGGCATGTCGATCGTCCTGCAGAACTTCGTCCAGGTCAGTCAGGGCGCGCGCGTGAAACCCATCGAGGCGATCATCCCCGGAGGCATCCATCTGATGGACCAGGGCGGCTTCGCGGTGCAACTGTCCTGGATGCAGATGGCCATCATGGCGATCACCCTGTTCATCCTCGCCATCTTCACCTGGCTGGTCACGAAAACCCCGCTCGGCCGCACCATGCGCGCCTGCGAACAGGACCTGAAAATGGCCAGCCTGCTGGGCATCGATACGGATCGCACGATCGGCCTGACATTCGTCATCGGCGCCGCGCTGGCCGCTGTCGCGGGCTTTATGTTCCTGCTGTACTATGGGGTGATCGATTTCTACATCGGCTTTATCGCGGGCATCAAGGCGTTCACCGCCGCCGTGTTGGGCGGGATCGGCAGCCTGCCCGGCGCGGTCCTGGGCGGACTTCTCATCGGACTGATCGAGGTGTTCTGGTCGGCCTATTTCAGCGTCGAATACAAAGACGTGGCGGCGTTCTCCATCCTTATCGTCGTCCTGGTCTTCATGCCGACCGGCATCCTGGGGCGGGCGGAGGTGGAAAAAGTATGATGCCGTTTCTGTCCTGGCAGTTCGTTCGCCCGGCATGACCGCGCTTCGCGACGCCTTCGTCTCCGCGTTGGTGGCCCTCGGCCTGTTCGGTCCCCTCGTCGGCCTTGTCGCGGCCAGCGGCGAACATGGGCTGTCGCTTCATGTCCGGCCGGTCGCGACAGCCGTGGTTGTCGGCCTTGTCTTCCTCGGCCGCCTGCTGATCGTGTCCTGGCGAGGCCGCAACCGCCGCCCCATCGCGAAAACAAACCGGGCACGGACCGAACGCCTGTCCCGTACAGGACAATACATCGCACCCGTTCTGCTGATCGCGGCGGTCGCGCTGCCGTTCACCGGTTCCCGCTATTATATCGACCTCGGCACGCTCGTCCTGACCTACATCATGCTCGGCTGGGGCCTGAACATTGTCGTCGGGCTGGCCGGACTGCTCGACCTCGGTTACGTCGCGTTCTACGCCGTCGGCGCCTATTCCTACGCCTTGCTGGCAACCACGTTCGGCCTCGGATTCTGGACCTGCCTGCCGCTCGCCGGCATCCTTGCCGCCCTGTGGGGAGTCATGCTTGGCTTTCCCGTGCTGCGCCTGCGCGGCGACTACCTCGCGATCGTGACACTGGCGTTCGGCGAGATCATCCGCATTGTTCTGATCAACTGGGTGTCCCTCACCAACGGCCCGAACGGCATCGGCGGCATCCCCCGCCCCACCCTGTTCGGTCTCGCCTTCAGCATGGACGGCGGACCCGGCACCTTCGGCGGCTTTTTCCACATCGAACCGGCGGTCATCCAGCGCATCGATTTTCTGTACTACGTCATCCTCGGCCTTGCCCTGCTTACCAACTGGGTCTCCCTCCGCCTGCGGCGCCTGCCGTTGGGACGAGCGTGGGAGGCGCTGCGGGAAGATGAGGTGGCGTGCCGGTCGCTGGGCATCAACGTCCGCAACACCAAACTGACGGCATTCGGTATCGGCGCCCTGTTCGGCGGCTTCGCCGGAGCCTTCTTCGCCACACGGCAGGCGTTCATAAGCCCGGAAAGCTTCACCTTCATCGAATCCGCCACCGTTCTGGCCATTGTCGTCCTGGGCGGGCTCGGCAGCCAACTTGGCGTGGCCCTCGCCGCGATCGTGATGGTCGGCGGGCTGGAGGCTCTGCGCGACGGCCTAAGTTTCCTCGGCGACCAAATGAACAGCCCAATTTTCGCCGGTATCGCCAGCGAATTGCCGCTGTATCGCATGCTGATCTTCGGCCTGGCGCTAGTGGTAATGATGGTCCTGCGCCCGCGCGGCCTGGTATCCGGCCGCACGCCCGGGGTGGCGCTGACCAAACCGAAGGCGATCGGTCCGGACCTTGTGGCGGAAGGGCGCGGCTAATGCTGACCGTATCGGGACTGACCATGCGGTTCGGCGGCCTGCTCGCGGCCGACAACCTGTCGTTCCAGGCAAACAAAGGCGATATCACAGCGGTGATCGGACCCAACGGCGCCGGCAAGACCACCGTGTTCAACTGCGTTACCGGCTTTTACCGCCCGACCGCCGGCACCATCGTCCTGACCCATCCGGACGGCTCGGTATTTCCCTTGCAACGGATGCAAGGCCACCGCATCGCGGCGGCGGCGAAAGTCGCGCGAACGTTTCAGAACATTCGGCTGTTCGCCGGCATGACCGTCCTGGAAAACCTGCTGGTCGCGCAGCACAACACGCTGATGGCCGCCACCGGTTTCGGCGTGCTGGCGGTGTTCGGGATCGGCCGCTATCGGAAGGCGGAGGCCGCGGGCATGGAAAAAGCCCGCTTCTGGTTGGATGCGACCGGACTGACCGCACGGGCGGACGATCCCGCCGGGGCCTTGCCGTATGGCGCGCAACGCCGGCTGGAAATCGCGCGGGCCATGTGCATCGACCCGGTGCTGCTGTGCCTGGACGAACCCGCCGCCGGACTGAACCCGCGCGAGTCCGACGAACTGAACCGGTTGCTTCTGCGTATTCGCGACGGCGGCTGTTCCCTGCTGCTGATCGAGCACGACATGGGCGTGGTGATGCGCATTTCCGACCACATCGTGGTGCTGGATCATGGCAAGAAAATCGGCGATGGCACGCCCGCCGCCATCCGGTCCGACCCCGCCGTGATCGCCGCCTATCTGGGCGAGGGCGATGAGGATGAGGATCGCGCATGACTCCGTTATTGTCGCTGTCCGGCGTCACCGCATTCTATGGCGCGATCCAGGCGCTGCGCGGGATCGATCTGACGGTGAACGCGGGGGAAATCGTGACCCTGATCGGGGCCAATGGCGCCGGCAAATCCACCCTGATGATGACGATTTGCGGCACACCGCGCGCGCGGTCCGGCAGCATCGTCCATAACGGGCAGGACATTATCCAATGGCCGACGCATGCGATCATGCGGCGGGGCATTGCCCAGGCGCCGGAAGGGCGGCGTATTTTCAGCCGTATGACGGTGCATGAAAACCTGTTGATGGGCGCGGAAGTTGCCGGACGCGGCGGAATCCCGGACCTGCTGGACCAGGTGTTCGCCCTGTTTCCCCGGTTGAAGGAACGCATATCCCAGCGCGGCGGCACCTTGTCGGGCGGGGAGCAGCAGATGCTGGCGATCGGCCGGGCGCTGATGTCCCGCCCCGAGCTTTTATTGCTGGACGAACCGTCGCTGGGCCTGGCGCCGCTGGTCGTGCGGCAGATTTTCGGCGCCATCCGCGACCTGAACCGCTCCAGCGGCCTGACCGTGCTGCTGGTGGAACAGAATGCCTATCAGGCGTTGCGGCTGGCGCATCGGGGCTATGTTCTGGTCAACGGGTCCATCACAATGACCGGCACGGGCGCGGACCTGCTGGCCCGCCCGGAAATCAGGGCGGCTTATCTGGAAGGCGGCCACGGTTAGAGCACCGTCGTGCCGGGTGGAAACCATCGGACATGCCCCACCGTGGCCTGCGCCCGGATCGCGGCGTCAACCCCGGCCGGCTCGACCCGCGATTTGCGCACTGGCCCAACACCGTCAGCGCGACAAAACCCCGAGACGCTTGAAACACCGGCCCGAAGGACGACCGCGATCCGGTCCACCGGGCCATCGTTATCTTTGGCTCATACCCATGCGGCGCTAAGCGCTTCGACAAGCTTGGATACGACTACAGGCTCCGCTCGCTCCGTGATATCGCCGCTGGCAAACGCGAAGCGGATGATTCCGGCGCGGTCACAGACAAAGGTCGCGGGCATCGGCAGCAGGCCCGGTCCGTCGCCATGGCGGCTATGCAGATCGATTCCGAAGCTGAGCAGTGCGTCGCGATACTCGGCCGGCACGCGATAGGCAGCCCCAAACCGAAGCGCGACGCCGCAATCCACGTCGGACAGTACTTTGAATCGCAGGCCGAGCCGACTTTGTATTTCCGCCCCGTACCCCAAGGTGTCGGGCGTCAGCGCCAAAAGAGAACCGCCCGCTGCTTCGACGCGCGGCAAAATCGCATCCATCGCGGTCAGCGTCGCGGCGCAGAACGGGCACCAGCCGCCGCGGACAAAGCACACCACGAGCGGGCCGCGCGCGCGGAGGCTGGCGGATTGGACCAGGTCGTCCGCGGCATCGGGCAGCACGAAATCCGGCATCGTGTCGCCGGCCGCGAGCACGCCTGGCAAGGCTGCCCCGTCCAGCCGGGACGCAAGTCTGGTCAGGATCGAGCGGTACCAATCCGGCCGCTTCTCCATCATCGCGCGCAGACGCGGGACCAGCGCGCCACCATCCACCTGGGCGCTCATGGCATCATCCCCTCATCGGGCGCGACACGTTGGGGCCAGGCCCGGGAGCGCATCTGCTTGATGAAAATTCCTGGGGTCGGCCCAATCGGGCGTCCGGCCGCCACCACGAGCATGATCCGCCGCGGGCCCGGTTCGGGCGTCAGGGGACGGATTGCGACGGACGCCGGCAACGGCATCTGCTCGCCCGCGACACAGACCCCAAGCGAGGCGAGCATCAGCTCAATCAGTTGTTCCTGATTGCCGACCAGATGCTCACGCCGGGGCCGTACGTCGTTCTGCTTAAGTAACGAAAGTAACGCTTGCCGGGCCGGACAGTCGGCGCGCCGCAACATGAGCAGGCACTCCGCCTGCAATTGGTGGACATCGATCGATTCGTGCTTGGCAAAAGGATGGTCGCAGGGAAAGGCAATGACATAGCGCTCATTGAATAGCGGCCATCGGTGCAAGCGATCGCTCAGGGTGCCGGCTTCCACCAGCATCGCGACGTCCAGTTCGCCGGCCAGCATCGCCGCACAGATCTCGGCCTGCCCGTCCTGCGAGAGCGACAGGTCAACGTCGTCGCAATGACGGGAGATCGCGTTTAGCGCTGGCCGGAGGAGCTGCGACGCAATCGACAGTTCAATACCTATGCGCAACGGCGACGACGCACGGCGCTGGAACGTTTCCGCCTGTTTCTTGGCCTCCCACGCCGCGCTCCATGCGCGTTCCAGCGGCGGCAGCGTCAGCCGCCCGAGCTCGGTCAACTGCGTCGTGGCCCGCTCCCGGAGGAAGAGCGAGCCGCCAAGTTCCTCCTCCAGCTTCTTGATCGCCTTGGTCAATGCTGGTTGCGAGACATTGCACGCCGCCGCGGCGCGCGTGAAGTGAAGCTCCTTCGCGACTGCCAGAAAGTAACGGATCTGGTTCATCTCCATAGCCATACGTTACCCGAGCATTGCTTCCCGGAACAGCCCGCGATGCGCATGGAGACGATAGGCATCGGTTATCGGCGCGGAGCGATGCCCTGCGGTAATCGGATTCATGGCGACAGGGTATTGGTCCGCGGCCGGCCATTTCATCATCTAGGCGTTATCGGAGCGGGTTGCCGCACCAGGGGATGATCATGATCGCCACCAGCGAAATGCAGGTCGGGCCGATGCGGCCGTTGTCATCGGCGCCTCCCTGGACCGAGACCGCCGGTTCGCTGGAGGGGCAGATGCCGCGCGAAGCCGCCTCATGAAAAATGGCCAGATCCGCTCGATAGGCTGCGCGGCGATTTCGGAAGAAATGGTCGCTTGGGCAGGCGGGAAGGAGGAAACACTACGCAAGCTGGCGATATCATGACCTTGTTCTGCTTTTTCACAGTCATCACCACAGGAGATCACAATGCGTAAAATGGCGATATTGGTTACCTTAGCGATCGTGTCGATTGCTGCTGCCGGTGCCCCCGGAGGCTCGCGGATTGAGGAAGGCACGTTTATGTTGGTGCAACCTGACGGCCAAATGATGACGATGGCTCCCTCCGGCGGGAAGATGAAAATGTTGGAGGACGCGATGATGAAGCACGGTACGGGAATGAAAAGCCCCATGATCGTGATGATGCACGACGGCAAGATGATGATGATGAACGATATGAAAATGGACGATGGAAAGATGATGTCCGACGAACTCATGGCGAAGTAAGTCCATGAGTGCGAGCGTGCGGTCAGCCGCACGCTCGCTTGACGGAACCAAGATCAGGGCGGGGCTGATCTGACGGTGGATGCGGGGGAAATCGTGACCCTGATCGGGGCCAATGGCGCCGGCAAATCCACCCTGACGATGACGATGTGCGGCACGCCGCGCGCGCGATCCGGCAGTATCGTCCATGACGGGCAGGACATCGCCCCAGGGCCGATGCATGCGATCATGCGGCGGGGCTTTGCCCAGGCGCCGGAAGGGCGGCATATTTTCAACCGTATGACCGTGCATGAAAATCTGCCGATAGGCGCGGAAGTCGCCGGACGAGGCGGAATCCCGGACCTGCTGGACCAGGTCTTCGCCCTGTTTCCCGGGTAAAGAGCGCATATCCCAGCGCGGCGGCACCTTGTCGGGCGGGGAGCAGCCGATGTTGGCCATCGGCCGAGCGCCGATGTCCCGCCCCGCGCTTTTATTGCTGGACGAACCGTCGCTGGACCTGCTGGCCCGCCCGGAAATCAGGGCTGCTTATCTGGAATGGGGCCAGTCCCGAAATATGGGTGGTTCGCACCTTCGCCCCCGAAATACGCGTGCCGACCGCATTCTGAAATCCCATCGGAAACGCCACTCCGAGCATGACCGCTGGCACGCGCCAACGCCACAAAACCCAAAGATCGGGATACCCCAAGGCCAGCAGCAATATCGATTCCGTCACTATGGCGCACGCCTATATACCTGCCATACGCTGGCGGCGCCCTGCGTCGATCGTCAGTGCCGCGCACATCGCACCGCCCATGAACACCACCACGATGGAGACGTAAAACAACGCCTTCGTCCATTATTCCAGCGTCGGCGAACCGGAACGCGCCGAGACATTGCCGGTCATGTTCGCAGAGAAAAACCCCACAGTGTAAAACGCGGCGGTATTCAGCGCCCCGGCGATGCCCGCCAGGCAACCGGCCAGCAACAGATCGATTGTGTCGTTTCTGTCGGCTCCTTCCCTGATCAGCATACACGTTGGCTCCGTTCGGTATGCCGGCACGATAGCCACGCCAGGGCAATCCACAAAACACGCGGGGCTTACGGCCCTTTGCGCCGCTTCGCTCCTCTGGCGCTTGGACGGATGGTAACCGCCGCCGCCCACCGCCAGCAAGTGGAGCATCGGTCGCGGCCCGCCGGTGCTTTCGCCACAATTGCGGTTGAAGCGCGACACCCGTGTTCGTTACGTATTGGTACGACAGAGACCCAGGAGACGAACATGGATTGGTGGCGCGGTGCGGTGATCTACCAGATTTACCCACGCAGCTTTCTCGACACGGACGGCGACGGCATCGGCGACCTGCCGGGCGTGACCGCCAAACTCCCTTACATCGCGCAGCTCGGGGCCGATGCGATCTGGCTGTGTCCATTCTTTTTGTCGCCGCAATGCGACTTTGGCTACGATGTGGCAAGTTATACCGATATCGACCCGATCTTCGGCACCATGGCGGATTTCGATGCCCTGGTGCGGCAGGCCCACGCACTGGGGTTGAAAGTGCTGATCGATCAGGTCTGGGGCCATACCTCCAACCGGCATCCATGGTTCCTGGACAGCCGGTCCAGCCAGACAGCGGAAAAAGCCGATTGGTATGTGTGGGCCGACCCCAGTGCCGACGGCACGCCGCCGAACAACTGGCTTTCGGTTTTCGGCGGTGCGGCCTGGACCTGGGAACCGCGACGGCGGCAGTATTTCCTGCACCGGTTTCTGTCCTGCCAGCCGGCCCTGAACCTGCACAATCCGGCCACGATGGATGCGCTGCTGGAAACCGGACGGTTCTGGCTGGATCGCGGCGTGGACGGATTCCGGCTGGATGCGATCGATTTCCTGCTGCACGACACATCGCTGCGGCCAAACCCGGCGGCGCCAGGCACGGGGATCATACCCACGAAACCGTTCGGGATGCAGCGCCACGACTGGGACATGCTACAGCCCGACACGGTTGGATTGCTGGCCCGCATTCGCGGCTTGATGGACAGTTACCCTGGTTCGGTTGCGCTGGGCGAGATTTCCAGCCAGCCAGGCGCATTACAGCGGGTGACCGCACTGACCGAAGGCGCCGATGGATTGCACATGGCCTACACCCTCCGTCCGTTGCGCGACCGCTTCGGATGGGCCGAGGTGACCGCGCTGCTGCGGGATGTAGCCTTGGCCGGAACGAAGGGCTGGGCCTGCTGGTCGTTCAGCAACCACGATGCAGAACGGGCGATCAGCCGCTGGAACCCGGCGGGCGGCAGCGCCCCGCCCGATCCTGCCTTCGTCCGCATGCTGATGGCCCTGCCGCTGTCGTTACGGGGCAGCGTTTGTCTCTACCAGGGCGAGGAACTCGGACTGACCGAAGCGGTGCTGTCGGAGACCGACCTGCGCGATCCGTTCGGTCTTGCGTACTGGCCGGAATTCCGCGGACGCGACGGCAGCCGGACACCGATGCCCTGGCGAGCCGACGCCGCGCATGCCGGCTTTACCTCGGCGGCCACGCCCTGGCTGCCGATGCCGGACGTACATCGCGCGCTGGCGGCCGATGTGCAGGACGCCGATGATTCGTCGATGCTGCATGCGGTCCGGCGATTCTTGCACTGGCGACGCGGTGTGCCGGCGCTGCTGTATGGATCGCTGCGGACACTTCCGCTGGATGCGCCTCTGGCCGGTTTTGCGCGCGAACATGACGGCCAGTGCGTGATTGCGGTGTTCAACCTGTCGGATGCGGACGCAACGCTGAGTTTAGCGGGGTATGGGCCCCTGTCGCCGATGCCGGGCAGCGGCTTCGAGCACTGCCTGGGCGGCGATGGCCGTTTACGGCCTTTCGGCGTCTTGTTCGCCATCGTGGCCCACAAACCGGCCTGCCTGAAGGAAATGGCGGGTTAGGGCAGGATTGGTCGTCAGTGCGTAGCACGCGGATAAAGCTGTCCGCTCAATCGCGCCTCGGGGCATATTCGACGCCGCGACCCGAAGCGATAATCGTCGGACATATCCTCAGTGTCGGAGTAGCACCGGATCGGTTTTATCGCGATATGGACCGAACAGCAGCCGGATCACGCCATCGCGGACTTCGCGCACGGGCGGACTTGACGCATGATGCCTCGGGTGCGCGACGGCGTGACGCGAAACAAGCCATGCACGGCAGCGCGAGCCCGAACAACCGAGCGCACCTGCGCGATAGAAGGAAACTGCCGCAATGATCCACGTCGTCGCCATTATCACCGCCAAGCCGGGCAACCGGGACAAAATCCTGGAGGCATTCCACGCCAATGTCCCGGCCGTGCATGCCGAGGCCGGGTGCATCGAATACGGTCCCGCGACCGATACCGACGGCGTTGGCCCGTTCCAGACCAAATTCGGTCCCGATACATTCGTGGTGCTGGAAAAGTGGGAAAGCCTGGACCACCTGAAGGCGCATGGCGCATCGCCTCACATGGCCGCTTACGGTGCCAAGACCAAGGACATGATCGCCAGCCGCGCGATCCACGTATTGTCGCCTGCGTGATGGCGCACGCCGCCCGGCTTCGGCCGGACGGCGCCTAACCTGGGAACGTGCGCCCATCGGTAGCCACGGCATGCGGGCACGGCCCGATGTCCCGAAACGGGCACGGCCCGATGCCCCGAAACGGGCACGGCCCGATGCGACGAAACGGGCACGGCCCGATGCGACGAACCACGACCGCGATCGGGCGACCGCGCCGCCGTCGCCGCTTATGGTCGCGATCGAAGGTTTACGATGCGGTCTTCCGCCGCCGCACCGCCAGCAACCCGGTCAGTCCGGACACCGCGATTGCCAAGGATCCCGGTTCCGGCACGCTGGAACCGCCCGCGATAACAGGATTGTAGCCAATGGAGGCCATCATCGCGGTTTCCGGCGCAGCAGCGTTGTAGGTCGCCACGGTCCCGGACGAACTGAATGCCGACTGGACGTTTGTACCGGTGGCGAAATCCGCGAAATCGCCGCCGCTGGACTGGTTAAAACCGACGATGTCGGTAACGCCGCCGTCCACCGAAAAATAAGGCGGCGCGGTTGTGGAGGCCACGGTGGTAAAGTTGGGCGTCCTCGGTGCGGAATACCGGTACAGGTCTAGCGCGCCCACATAGCCGTTAAGCGGCGTGCTGGCGTTGGCAACCGCATTCAGCATCGATCCCTGGCCGCCGCCGCCGAGGACTTCGTCGATCTCATGCGAAACGGTATCGATCGCGCTATACGCGCCGGCCACCGCCGTCTTGCCATAGTTCATGGTGTAACTGGTACTGAGCGTGATGACGCCATAATAGTTCGTTCCGCAACCGGAAACGATGGAACCGCTGCTGTTGAAACAGCCTGTGGCGCCGGACTGGCGCAGCGCCAGAAAGGCGTCGGCCGTGGTGACCGCGACCGGCTTCGCACCGTTTGCATCGTTGCCGCTGGACAGGTTTGCCAGGGCGGTCGCCAGCACCGTGTTGGTGGGTTGCAGGCTGGATGTGGCGCGCAGATCGGCGACGTAGGCGGAGTAGGTCAACGGGGAAGCGAATGTCTCGCTCTGACCCAGAAAGGTCCCCGCACTTTGCTGGAAGACGATCGAGATGCTGCCGGTATTGGAATACAACGAATCGATCGTGGCGATGGAGTTATCGATCGCGGCTTCGACCGCCGCCGCATTGGCCGCCCCGGTAATCGAAGACGTGAAGTCCGGCAGGATTGTCAGTGCGGCCGCGGGACGGATGGCTGTTTGACCAGCTAGAATGACAACGGTTGCCGCCAGAAGTCGGCGGCACATGGTCAGTGGCGGCAAGGCTTGCATCCCTTCAAGGCGTCGATAGCCGGGGTTCTGCGAAAAACTGTCTCTTGGAACTAAAAACTGTCTCTTCGAACTATCGAGCAATAATCGTGCCTCCGATAGCTCAGGCGCGAAATCAACGAGTTGCCAGGCCCAGCGGGTATCGCCCCGCCAGCATGTGTAAAGAATTCCGACACCCCGGCGCAGCAGCGCATAGCGCCTGGCCGCACGCCATATTGGCCTTCGCTGCCCCGATATCGTAGTGTTCAAGGCGAAGCGTCCATTCCAGACCACGAGACACCAGTGACCCAGATTGCCATTACCCGGACCGCCAGCCCGAAACCGACCCCAGCGGACGAATCCCTTACGTTCGGCAAGGTCTTTTCCGACCACATGTTCCTGATGAACTACGATGACGGGAAGGGCTGGCACAGCCCGCGAATCGAGCCATACGCGCCTTTCACCATGGACCCCGCGACCTGCGTTCTGCACTACGGTCAGGCGATCTTCGACGGCCTGAAGGCGTTTCGCGGCGCCGACGGCCAGATCCGCCTGTTCCGCGCCGGCGACCACGCACGCCGGCTGAACAGGTCGGCGCATTATCTTTGTATCCCCGAACTCGACCCCGCAATGGTCGAAAACGCGATCCGCACGCTGGTGGATGTCGATCGCCGCTGGGTGCCGTCGCTGCCCGGCACATCGTTGTATATCCGGCCCACCGTGATCGCGACGGAAACCTTCCTGGGCGTTCACCCGTCGCACAGCTACCTGTATTACGTCATCGCCGGCCCGGTGGGCGCCTACTACAAAGAAGGCATGAACCCGGTCAGCATTCTCGCGTCGGACCAGTATGTCCGCGCGGTCAAAGGCGGACTGGGCGCGGCGAAGACGGCGGGCAATTATGCCGCGTCGCTGTTCGGCGCGGAGGAAGCACAGAAAGCCGGCTATACCCAGGTGCTATGGCTCGACGGCGTCGAACACAAATACCTCGACGAGGTCGGCACCATGAACATCATGCTGAAAATCGGCGACGAGGTGATCACCCCGCCCTTGAACGGCGCCATCCTGGCCGGCATTACCCGCGATTCCGTTCTGACCCTGCTGCGCGACTGGGGCTTGCGCGTGTCCGAACGCCCCGTCTCCATCGATGAGGTTCTTGCCGCCGCCCGCGCCGGCACGTTGGAAATGTGGGGCACCGGTACCGCCGCCGTTATCTCCCCCGTCGGGGAACTGGGCTATAAAGGCGAACGCTATGTCGTCAACGGCGGCAAGACCGGCACGCTGACCCAAAAGCTGTATGATACCATTGTCGGAATCCAATACGGCACCGCCCCCGACCCGCACGGTTGGGCCACCCAATTGCGTGGATAAGGACAGCATCGGCCATCATCGCGTCAGCACGCCGGTAAAGCTGCCCGCTCACACAAAGGCCCAGGGGATGCCCGGAACCGCACAGACGTTCGCGTTCCAGAACCATCCATTCGCGGTGCCGGCCAGCGTCGCGCGCCGCAACGCGCGCCTGGGCCAAGCGCTCGCGCCGCATCGCGCGCCTGGGCCATGCGCTCACGCCGCTGATGGCCAACCGTCCCAACCCGCGCGGTTCGGCAATCGGTATCATGCTGTTCGCCGCCGGCCTGGGATGCGCGGCCTACGCCATTCCGGACGCCGTCCTGGCACCGTTCGTCCGCTGGAACGCAATCGTCGGCTTTCCGGCCGCTTTCAACGGATTCCAGATGCAAAGCGCGCTGGAAGCCCTTCTGGTCTTCACCGCCGCGATACTCTGCCAACCGCTGCGGACTATGCTGACCTGCTGGCCGGCGCAACTGGCCGGCCGCCTGTCATTCAGCCTGTATCTGGTGCACTTCCCGATCCTGCTGACGATCTCGTGCCTGATTCTCACCCGGACCGGAGGGTCTTCCGGTGCAAGCCTGTTCGCGATCCTTGCCGGCTGCGCCGCATCGTCGATCGCGGCGATCGCTTTCGAACGCCTGATCGATCGTCCCTCGATCGGCCTGAGCCATCGCATTCGCCTGACGGCCCGGCGCGAGGCCACCCAATGAGGCCGCCGGACTTCGCGGCCGGACGAAGCGTCGCATGCTGCGCCTGACCGAACTTAAGCTGCCGCTCGATCACTCCGGCGACGCGCTGCGCGACGCCGTGCTGACCCGGATCGGCATACCGGCCGACGACCTGATCGGCCTGACGATCGCCCGCCGCGGGTATGACGCCCGCCGCCGGTCGGCGATCGGTCTGGTCTATGCCGTGGACGTGGAACTGCGCGACGAACCGGCGGTGCTGGCCGCGCATCCGGCGCTGCGGGTTACGCCCGATACCCGATATCGCCTTCCGGTTCGCGTTCAGGGTCAGAACGCCCGCCCGGTCGTCATCGGCACCGGCCCGTGCGGTCTGATGGCTGCCCTGACCCTGGCCGAGATGGGATTTCGGCCGCTGATCCTGGAACGTGGCAAATTGGTGCGGGAGCGGACCAGGGATACCTGGGGCCTGTGGCGCCGCGGCGTCCTGAACCCCGAATCCAACGTGCAGTTCGGTGAGGGCGGCGCGGGCACGTTCTCCGACGGCAAACTGTATTCCGGCATCAAGGACCCAAGGCACCTGACGCGCAAACTGCTGCACGAGTTCGTGCAAGCCGGTGCGCCCGAGGAAATCCTGATCGACAGCAAGCCCCACATCGGCACCTTCCGGCTGGTAACCGTGGTGGAATCGATCCGGAAAAAGATCGAGGCACTGGGCGGAGACTATCGCTTCGGCGCGCGCGTCGATGACATCGTGCTGGATGAAGACCGGCACATCCGTGGCCTGATTCTGGCGGACGGACAGCACATCGATGCCAACCGCGTCGTGCTGGCGATCGGTCACAGCGCCCGCGACACATTCCGCATGCTGCACCGCCATGGCGTCCATATCGAAGCCAAACCGTTCTCGGTCGGTGTGCGCATCGAACATCCGCAGTCGCTGATCGACCGAGCGCGTTTCGGCGCGTTCGCGGGCAACCCGTTACTGGGCCCGGCCGACTATAAACTGGTGCATCACGCTGGCAACGGACGGCCGGTTTACAGCTTCTGCATGTGCCCCGGCGGCCGGGTCGTCGCGGCCACCAGCGAAATCGGCTGCGTCGCCACCAACGGCATGAGCCAGTACTCGCGTGCCGAGTTCAACGCAAATGCCGGAATCGTCGTGGGTATCGGTCCAGCCGACTATCCCGGCGACCCGTTGGCCGGCATCGCGTTCCAGCAACGGTGGGAGCGCGCGGCATTCCAGGCCGGCGGCGGCACCTACGCGGCGCCAGCCCAAACGGTTGGCGATTTTCTGGCCGCGCGGGCGTCCGTCGCGCTGGGCGATGTCGTTCCGTCCTATAAACCCGGCGTCGTGCCCGCCGATCTGGCCGCCTGCCTGCCCGGCTTTGCCATCGACGCGATCCGCGAGGCGCTGACACGGTTCGCGCGCGACATCCCCGGCTTTGCCATGCATGGCGC
The DNA here is from genome assembly GCA_021805565.1 of Pseudomonadota bacterium. Classification (GTDB taxonomy): domain Bacteria; phylum Pseudomonadota; class Alphaproteobacteria; order Acetobacterales; family Acetobacteraceae; genus Rhodopila. Next base: position 156,897 of record JAJZFA010000043.1, on the reverse strand, counting down.
GGTGCTGACCGGCGTGGAAACCCGGACGTCCAGCCCGATCCGGATCGGCCGCGACGCCGGCGGCCAAAGCCTGAACACGAAAGGGCTTTTTCCGGCCGGCGAGGGCGCCGGCTATGCGGGCGGGATCATGTCGGCCGGCGTGGACGGTATCAGGATCGCCGAAGCGGTCGCGTCCAGCCTGACCGGTATTGCGTTAGAAGAACGGATGACCCGGGGCGAAGGGTCCGTAACGTATGGCTGAGCGTCGCGATACGGTCACGGCCGGCGTGAAGAACCCGCACCGGTGGCAAAACGAACGCCACGGTGGCCGGACTTAGGCCATGCCCAACAACAATCGCTTCGGATTGCAGTGTCGGGCATGCCCTAAGCTCATGTTTTGCTCGGCAACTTTGCTGGCGTGCTGACGCACTTATTTGCCAGCGTTGCCTTAGCGATTTGGCCGATATCGCGAACGACCTTCGCTTGGGCCCTACTCTGTCCCTAAATCCGCCAGGCTGCTAGCCGGCAACCGCCCGCCGCGCCTTCGCACCGCGCACCAGCCGGCCCGGCAGTTCGCCCGTTGCTTCGCCGTTACGGTAAACCGGCACACCCGAAACGATGGTCGCATCGAACCCCTCGGTCCGCTGCACCAACCGGCGGCCGCCCGCCGGTAAATCGTACAGCACTTCCGGCGCATGAACCATCAGCCGATCGAAGTCGATGACGTTGATATCCGCCTTGTACCCCGGCGCCACCACGCCCCGGTCATGCAGGCCCAGCGCGGCCGCGTTGTCGCGCGTCAGCCGGCGGACCACCCATTCCAGGTTCATCCGGGCGCCGCGCGTGCGGTCCCGCACCCAGTGGGTCAGGGTATGGGTCATCGTGCTGGCATCGCAAATGATGCTGACATGCGCCCCGCCGTCGCCGAGACCGATCAACGTGTTCGGATCTTCCATCATCAGCTTGACGGTATCCAGCGTCCCGTCGGCATAATTGATGATCGGACGATACAGAATCGCGCGTCCGTCCTTCTCCAGCAGCATGTCGTACACCACGTCCTGCGGATCGCGGCCTTCGCGCTCGGCCCGGGCCGCCACGCTGGCTTCCGGCGGCGGTTCGTAATCCGGCGGGTCGTTCAAAGGAAAAATGCGCTCCCAGGCGTTCAGGCGCTGCCTGGCCAGCGGATTGGCCGTCTCCTCCGACAACAGGCGGGCGCGGAACTCCGCCGTCCGCAGTTTCGCGAGTTTGGCGGCGAACGGCAGGTTTGCGATTTCGCGCCAGCTTGGGCGCCCCACGAACGGATTTTGCGAAATCTCGAATCCCAGCATAATGCCGATCGGGCGACCCATGACCTGGGCTTTCATATCGAAACCGGCCTGATTGACCTCGGCGACCTTGTCGAGCAACGCGCGCCACAATGCGGGACGCTGCTCTCGTTGCAGCAACGAAAACGTCATGGGCCGGCCGGACCCTTCGGCCACCCGGCGCAGAATGCCGAATTCGGCTTCGGCATCGTCGAAATCGGAAATCACCTGCATCCAGCCGGCCCCCGTCTCGCGCATCGCGGCACCGATCGTGGCGAGTTCCGCCTCGGCCGCCCGAAGCGTAGGGATGTGATCCCCGGCCAGCGTCTTATGGGCGATGGTGCGGGACGTGGCGAACCCAAGGGCGCCGGCGCGCAACCCCTCGGCGACGATCCGGCCCATCAGGGTGCGGTCGTCTTCGGTGGCAGGCTCGCGGTTCGCGCCGCGCTCGCCCATCGCATAGACCCGCACAGCGGAGTGTGGAACCTGCGTTGCCACGTCGATGTCGTATTGCCGCGCATCCAGGGCATCGAGATACTGCGGAAAGGTCTGCCAGTTCCACGGCAGGCCCTCGGTCAGCACCACTTCGGGGATGTCTTCCACGCCTTCCATCAGCTTGACCAGCATGTCGCGCTGTTCGGGGCGGCACGGGGCGAAACCGACGCCGCAATTGCCGATCAGGACCGTGGTGACGCCGTTCCACGAAGACGGGCTGAAGCGGTTGCTCCAGGTCGCCTGCGCGTCGTAATGCGTGTGAACATCGACAAAGCCCGGTGTGACAAGTTTGCCGCGCGCGTCGATTTCCCGGTCCGCCTTGGGCAATCCGCGGCCGATCGCCGCGATCGTGCCGCCCACCACGGCCACGTCCGCCTCATATGGCGTCCGGCCGGTGCCATCGACGATGGTGCCGCCGCGGATCGTGAGCGTGTCGGTCATTGCCTGCCTCTTTTTGCAACCTACCCGACAGTAGGTCGTTGCCGGGCGAAAGGTCAACGCAACGGGCGACGGCCGGCTGCCCGCCGTCGCCGCCATTCCGTAAACAAACCGGTCTAATCGCTGACGCCGATAATCGCGGTAGCCTCGATTTCCAGCCGCGCCTGTCGCTCGACCAGCGCGGAAACCTGGACCAGGGTCATCGCCGGATACCAGCGCCCCAGCGTTTCGCGGTAGGCCGCGCCCAGCGCCGGCAATGCCGAACGGTATTCCTCGATATCGACAACATACCACGTCATTCGCGCGATATGCTCCGGCCCGCCGCCGGCTTCGCGCACAACCGCCAGGATGTTCCGCAGTGCCTGCGCCGCCTGCGCGACAAACCCTTCGGGATAGCGGCCGTTCTCATCCCAGCCGATCATCCCGCCGACCGTTACCACGCGGCCGGTTCCAGCGATTCCGTTGCTGTACCCGCGCGGGGCCGGCCAGCCGGCCGGTTGCAGAACCGTTAGATCGCCCATGTCCCGTCTCCCGTCAGTCGCCCGCGAACACCGGTTTGCGCCTGGCGACGAACGCCTCATACGCGCGCCGGAAATCGCCCGTCGTCATGCACAGGGCCTGCGCCACCGCTTCCGCCTCGATCGCCTGTTCGACCGACATCGCCCATTCCATCTGCAACATGCGCTTGGTCATGGCGTTGGCGAACGACGGCCCGTCCGCCAGTTCGCGTGCCATGGCCGCGGCGTCGGCCGCCAGCGTCTCGGCCGGCACGACGCGGTTGAAGAATCCCCAGGCCAGGCCTTCGTCCGCCCCCAGCGACCGGCCGGTATAAAGCAGGTCCGACGCGCGCCCCTGGCCGACAATACGCGGCAGGATCGCGCAGGCACCCATATCGCAACCGGCCAGTCCGACGCGGTTAAACAGAAACGCCACCTTTGCCTTCGGGGTCGCGAGGCGAAGATCGCTCGCCATGGCGATAATCGCCCCCGCCCCCGCCGCCACACCGTCCACCGCCGCGACGATCGGCTGCGGACAGGCGCGCATTGCTTTGACCAGCGAACCGGTCAGGCTGGTGAACGCCATCAAACCCTTGGTATCGCGATCCAACAACGGCCCGATGATTTCATGCACATCGCCGCCGGAGCAGAAATTGCCGCCCGCCCCGGTCACCACGAAGGCGCGTATCGCATCCTCGGTGACCGCGGCCTGAAAGATCGCCGTCATTTCCGCGTAACTATCGAACGTGATGGGGTTTTTCCGCTCCGGCCGGTTCAGCGTCAGCGTCGCAACCTGACCGTCGATCGAAAATACCAGGCTGGTCGCCCGGTAGGTTGTCAGGTTCACACCGTTTTCTCCCGCAATGTGTTCCTTACGCCGGTTTTGACAGCACCGAGAAGCCGGTGAAGCGAGGCGCGATCGGCGGAGGAGACGCTGGCGAAGAGTTCAGCGATCCAGCGCTCATGCGCCGCTGACTGGCGCGCGAAATTTTTCCGGCCCGCCGGCGTCAGGCACAGCAAATGAGCTCGCCGGTCGGCCGGGTGCGCCCGCCTCTCGACCTGCCCATCCGCTGCCAGACTGGCGGCCAGGGCGGTGATGTTACCATTGGACACCATCATCCGGCGCGAAATTTCCCCCAGCGTAAGTCCGCCCGGTTTGCGGTCGAGCTGCGCCAGCAGGTCGAACCGCGGCAGCGTCGTGGCGAATTGTTCGCGCAGACGGCGCCGGATTTCCGTTTCGATCAGATTGGTCGCCGACAGTAACCGCAGCCACAAGCGCAAATCTTCCTTATGTCCGTCCGGCGTTCCAGCCAGCGCGGTTTCAAGATCGACCGCGGCGGGCGCATCGTCCGGCGTCATGTTTCGCCCCCGTCCACCGCCAATGCCTGTCCGTTTACCCCGGCCGCGTCAGGCAAGCACAGGTACGCGACGCTGGCGGCCACTTCTTCCGGCCGGATCAGCCGGCCCAGCGGGTTGGTTTGTGTCAGTTCCGCCAGCGCATGTTCGGGTGGGCGCCCGGTGCGCGCGACGATCCGGGCGAGGCTGTCCGCCACAAGGGCGGTATCGGTAAATCCTGGGCAGACCGCGTTGACGGTGATGCCGCTGCCCGCCAGTTCCTGCGCCAGCGCCCGGGTAAAACCCAGCAGCCCGTGTTTTGCGGTGACGTAGGCGCTAACGTAACGATAACCCTTCAGCGATGCGGTGGACGCGATGTTCACCACCCGTCCGAAACCCGCTTCCACCATGCCGGGCAACACGGCCTGCGTCGCGGCGACGGCGCCAAGGACGTTGACGCGCCACATCCGCTCAAAACTTGCCATGCTGGTTTTGCCGAACGGATCGGTCTCCGCCGCCCCCGCCGCGTTGACCAGCAGCAGGACCGGCCCCAGTATCGGTGCTGCCGCGGCGATGGCACTCGGCACCGCGTCTTCGCCAGTCACATCGGCAACAAAATAAAACGCCGCGTGCCCGTCCGCGACCGCGGCACGCAGCACTGCTTCCCGGCGACCGAGGACGGTCACCCGAGCGCCGGACGCAGTCAGGGCGGTGGCGACTGCAAGGCCGATACCCGACCCGCCGCCCGTCACCAGCGCATGCCGTCCTGCCAACGGCCCATCCCGCATCGCTATTTCCTCCGCCGGCCACCAGGGATAACCCCGGTTGACGATGACGAAGCAAAAGTCATCGCTCACAAGGCCGATATAGACCTTGCGCTCCTGATAATTCAAGCTTAAAAATGTTCAAGCCTAAACTATCTCGGGGTGCGTATGCGCGTTGCGGTAATCGGCGGCGGTCCGGCCGGACTCTATTTCGCGATCCTGCTCAAGCGGGACCGCCCGGACACACATATTACAGTCACCGAGCGTAACGGCCCCGGCGACACGTTCGGCTTCGGCGTCGTCTTCAGCGACCAGACCCTGGACGCCTTCGCCGCCGCCGACGCACCCAGCTACCGTGCCATCAAGGACGCATTCGCCTACTGGGACGATGTGGAAATCCATGTCCGTGGAACGGTTCAACGCATCGGCGGCAACGGGTTCTGCGGCTGCTCCCGCCGCACGTTGCTGATGCTGCTGCACGACCGCGCGCGGGCGCTGGGCGTAGAACTGCTGTTCGACCGGACGGCAACGCCCGCCGATTTCCCCGATGCCGACCTGATCGTCGCCGCCGACGGCATCAACAGCGCCATCCGCTCGGGCGACGAAGCGCATTTCCAGCCGAACACCGATTTGCGGCCGAACCGGTTCGCCTGGATGGGCAGCACCCGGCCGTTCGATGCGTTCACGTTCTTTTTCAAGGAACGCGCCGAAGGCATTTTCATCGCCCATTGCTATCAATACGAACGCGGCGCCAGTACCTGGGTGCTGGAAATGGAGCCGGAAACCTTCCGCAACGCCGGCCTGGAACACGCGACCGAGGCAGAGTCCGCCCGTTTCATGGAAAACGTGTTCGCCGATGAACTGGCCGGCCACAAACTGATCGTCAACCGCAGCCAGTGGCGCCAATTTCCCATGATCCGCTGCGCCCGCTGGACGAAGGGGAACATCGTCCTGCTCGGCGATGCCAAGGCGACCGCGCATTTCTCCATCGGGTCCGGCACCAAACTGGCGATGGAGGACGCGATCGCGCTGCATAGCGCCGTTATGGACGGCGGGACCGTACCGGACTGTCTGGCCCGTTTCGAAAGCGGCCGGCGCGAGGCGGTCGAGAAAATACAGCACGCCGCCGATGTGTCCCTGGTCTGGTTCGAACATGTGCGCCGCTTCTGGCCCATGCACCCGACCCGCTTCGCGTTCGGGGTCATGACCCGCTCCAAAGCCATCACCTACGACGATCTGGCTTTGCGCGCCCCGCCCTTCATTCATGAAGTCGATATGCTTTTCGCCCGCGAAGCCGCCGGCAATGCCCAACCCGCCGACGCGAACAAACCGCCGATGTTCCAGCCGTTCCGCCTGCGCGGCATGGCGCTGACCAACCGCGTGGTCGTTTCCCCCATGTGCCAATACAGTGCGGTGGACGGCGTGCCGAACGACTGGCATCTGGTGCATTATGGCGCCCGCGCCACTGGCGGAGCGGGCCTGATTTACACCGAAATGACCTGCCCGTCCGCCGATGCCCGCATCACGCCCGGCTGCACCGGCCTGTGGAACGACGAACAGGAAGCGGCGTGGACCCGCATCGCCGGGTTCACCCACACCAACGGGACGGCGAAAATCTGCCTGCAACTCGGCCACGCGGGCCGCAAGGGCAGCACAAGGCTGATGTGGGACGGGATGGACCGGCCGTTGCCATCGGGCGGATGGCCCGTCATCTCCGCCTCCGCCATTCCCTACACACCGGAAAACCAAATCCCACGTGAAATGAACCGCGCCGACATGGACCGCGCGATGGATGATTTCCGCCAAGCGGCGATCCGGGGCAACCGCTGCGGTTTCGATATGCTGGAATTGCATTGCGCGCACGGCTATTTGCTCGCCAGTTTCCTGTCGCCGCTGACCAATACCCGAACCGACGAGTACGGCGGCTCCATCGAGAACCGGCTGCGCTTCCCGCTGGCGGTGTTCGGCGCCATGCGGGCGGTCTGGCCGCGCGACAAGCCGATGTCGGTACGCCTGTCCGCCACGGACTGGGCCGATGGCGGTATTTCCGAACCGGATGTGGCAACGATCGCCCGCGCCTTCGCCGCCGCCGGCTGCGATCTGATCGACGTGTCAACCGGCCAGACCGTGGCCGACGCCGCGCCCATTTACGGCCGCATGTTCCAGGTTCCGTTTTCGGATATGATCCGCAATGAAACCGGGCTTTCGACCATGTGCGTCGGGTCCATCACGTCCGCCGACCAGATCAACACCATTCTCGCGGCGGGCCGAGCCGATCTTGTCGCGCTGGCCCGGCCGCATCTGGTGGATGCCGGTTTCGCCCTGCGCGCGGCGGCGGATTACGGCGTTCAGGATGTTCCCTGCCCGATCCAATACGAATATGGCCGCGACGCGCTGATGCGCAGTGCCGGGCGGGAGCGCGCGGACCTGATCGAGTTGCGCCGGCGCGCGCGTCCGAAAAGCCATGGCGGGACTGGCGACGACGCTGTTGCTAAGGCAATATGATACGAACCGGGCGGCCGGTGCGAAAGTTTGGGGGACTGACATGCGGATGATTCGGGTATTCGGAACCGCGGCCGTGCTGGCCGGGCTGCTGACAACGGCGGCGTCCGCGCAGATCAAGATCGGCGCCATCATCTCGATCACCGGTCCCACCGCCGCGCTGGGTGTCGGCTATAAAAGCGCATTCGCCACGTTTCCGGCGGAGATCGGCGGAAAGTCGGTGACGTATATCGTTCGCGACGACGCGGCCGACGCCAGTCAGGCGGTCACCATCGCGCAGCGGATGATCGAGGAAGACCATGTCGATGCCATTATCGGCCCGACCCTGACATCGGCGGATTACGCGGTGCAGCCCATCGCCAACGCCGCGAAGGTGCCGATGATCGCCACCGCGCCGATCGACTACGACCCGGTGAAAGACCCGTACACCTTCTCAGCCGTGCAGCCGGTGGCGCTGATGATTGGCGCGGTCGTCGGCGACATGGCGAAGCGCGGCGTCAAGACAGTGGCCTATATCGGCTATTCCGACGGGTTCGGCGATCAGGTGTACGACGCGCTGCAAGCCAGCGCCGCGAAATCCGGCATCGAGGTTGTCGCGAACGAACGATATGCCCGCACCGATACCTCCGCCGAGGCGCAGGTGTTGAAGGCGATGACCAAAAAGCCCGACGCCGTCATGATCGGCGGGTCCGGCACACCCGGCGCGCTGCCCGACGTGGCACTGCACCGGCGCGGCTACAAAGGCTTGATCTATGGCAATCACGGCATGGTCAGCCCCGCGTTCCTGCGCGTCGGCGGCGCCCAGGTGGAGGGCACCATCGCGGTCACCGGACCGGTGGTGGTGTACGATCAACTGCCGGACAGCAACCAGTCCCGAGCGCCGTCGGTCGTGTTTATGAAGGCACTGATCGAAAAAGTCGGGCCGGATGCGGTCAGCCCCTTCGCCGGTTACAGCGAGGACGCGTTCCTGCTGCTGCAAGCGGCCATTCCGGAAGCGCTGAAAACCGCGCAGCCCGGCACCGAGGCGTTTCGCGTCGCGCTGCGCGACTCGCTGGAAAAAACCCACGATCTTGTCGGCACCCACGGCGTGTATTCGATGAGCCCAACCAATCACAACGGCATGGACGACCGCGCCCGCGTACTGGTGCAGGCGGTGGATGGCAAGTGGAAGCTGATCCAGTAACGATGGTGTTTTCTCCGGTTTTTGGCTTGCCGTCATCCGTGCTCCGGTCGCCGGACGGTGTCATGACGAACTCGGAACAAGCCCGGACGCCGCTGTAAACCTCGCATGGACAATGCAATCCTCCTCGCGCTGCTGCAGGACGGCCTGACGACCGGCGCGATCTATCTGCTGCTCGCGGTCGGCCTTCTGATCGCGTTTTCCGTCACCCGCGCGATCTTCATTCCGCAAGGCGACCTTGTGTCGTTCGCCGCCCTTACGCTGGCGTCCATGATCGGCCGTCATATTCCCGGCACGATCTGGCTGCTCGATAGTCTCTGCGCGGCCGCGCTGGCATTGTCGCTGGCGCGGGGGCGCCTCAACGCGGTCATTCCCTACGGCCTTGCCCCCGCCGTCCTGACAATCGCCACCTTGGCGGCAACCCGTTACGGTGCCCCAACCGCCGTCTCGGCGGTTCTCTCGCTCGGAATCGTCACCGCCCTCGGCCCGTTACTGTACCGTTTCGCCTACGAACCGCTAGGCGAGGCGTCCGTGCTGGCCTTGCTGATCGTCTCGATGGCCTTGCATTTCGTTCTGATCGGCATCGCGCTTTATTGTTTCGGCGCCGAGGGGGTATCGACACCCGCCCTGACCGACGCCAGTTTCGACATCGGATCGGTCACGGTCTCCGGCCAGTCTCTGTTCGTCGGACTGGTCTGCCTGGCGATGGTCGGCGCGCTGCGCTGGTTTTCGGTCCGGACGCTGTATGGCAAAGCCCTGCGTGCCGCCGCATCCGATCGCCTGGGCGCACGGCTGATCGGCGTCGATCACGTGCTCAGCGGCCGAACGGCCTTCGCGCTGGCCAGTTTCGCGGCAGCCGTCAGCGGCTTGCTGATTGCCCCGATCACCCCGCTTTCGTACGACACCGGCTTCGAGATCGGCCTGAAGGGCTTCGTCGCGGCCGTTATCGGCGGGCTGGCATCTTATCCGCTGGCTGCCGCCGGTGCCCTGATCGTCGGCACCATCGAATCGTTCTCCGGCTTTTGGGCCAGCGAATATCGAAACATTATCGTCTTTTCGCTGCTGATCCCTGTGCTGATCTGGCTGTCGCTGACACGCGGCAATCCCGAGGACCGGGCATGACAAAACCCGGACAGCGCCGAACCCTGATCGTCGCCGCGCTCGCGGTCAGCGCCGCCTTGCCGTTCGTGCTGACCGAATACGAAGCCACGCTGGCCAGCTTCACCGGCATCGCCGCCATCGCCGCCCTCGGACTGGTCCTGCTAACCGGCGTCAGCGGACAGACGTCCTTCGGTCACGCCACATTCGTCGGCCTCGCGGCATACACCACCGCCTGGATGAGCCGCTACGGCGGTTGGTCCCCGGTGGCCGGCCTTCCCGCCGGTCTGGCCATCGCTGGGGGCACGGCCTTTCTTCTGGGTCTGATCACGTCCCGCATATCCGGTCATTACCTGCCGCTTGCTACGATCGCCTGGTGCGCCAGTTTCTTTTACCTGTTCGGTATTTTACCCGGTCTAGGCGGTTACAACGGATTTGGCGAAATCCCGCCGCTGTTTCCCGGCATCTCAACGGGCACCGCGGCCGCACTGATCGGCGTTATCCTGATTGCCGTCACGATCCTGGCCGCCAACCTGCTGACCAGCCGCACCGGGCGCGCCATGCGGGCGCTGGCGCAAAGCCGGATCATGGCGGAAAGCGTGGGCATCGATACCGCCCGCCTCGCCCGGTCCACCTTCGTGCTGGCCGCGTTGCTCGCCGGTCTGGCCGGATGGCTGTTCGCGCATGTGCAGCGCTATGTCAGCCCCGCGCCGTTCGGCCTGAGCGCCAGTATCGAATACGTCTTCATGGTCGTGATCGGCGGCGTGTCGCAACTCGGCGGGGCGATCGTCGGCGCCGCCATCGTCGTTCTGCTGCGCGACCAGCTCAACGATCTTCTGCCCCGCCTGCTCGGTTCGTCCGGCAATTTCGAGACAGTAGCCTTCAGCCTCGCGGTCATTGCCTCGCTGCAATACGCTCCACGAGGCATCGCCCCCGCCGCCACCAGCCTGTGGCGTTCCGGTAACCGCCTGCTCAACCGGCCACCACCAGCCAAGCTGGGGCTGCCACGCGATGTGTCATGGCCGGGCTTGGCCCGGCCATCCACGACTACCCCGCCACCCACACTGGAACGCGCCGCCGCCCACGCCCGATCGCTGCCTGTCCGCCCCAAGCCTCCACGCGGCAGCCTGATCCTGCAAACCACGGCACTGGAAAAGCGCTTCGGCGGGCTGATCGCCGCCCGGTCGATCGATCTGGCTGTCCACGCCGGCGAAATCGTCGCCCTGATCGGCCCCAACGGCGCGGGCAAAAGCACCACCTTCAATCTGTGCAGCGGTGCGCTGGCTCCAACCGCCGGCTCCATCCGCCTGCTGGACCAGCCCATACAGGGCCAGGGCGCCCGAGCCATCGCCCGTCGCGGCCTTGCCCGCACGTTCCAGCACGTCAAACTGCTGCCCGAGGCAACGGTGCTCGACAATATCGCATTAGGCGGGCACCTGCGCGCGCGCGCCGGCTTTGTCCGGTCGATGCTGCGCCTGGACCGGACCGAGGAAGCCGCCCTGCTGCAAACCGCCTGTTTTCAGGCCGGCCGGGTCGGTCTGACCGATGTGCTAAACGCTCCAGCCGGCACGCTGCCGCTCGGTCGCCAGCGCCTTGTGGAGATCGCGCGCGGCCTGTGCCTGGACCCAAGCATTTTTCTGCTCGACGAACCGGCGGCCGGCCTGCGCCTGCAAGAAAAGCAGGCTTTGGCCGAATTGCTGCGCGCACTGCGGGATGAAGGCATGGCGATCCTTCTGGTCGAACACGACATGGACTTCGTCATGGACCTCGCGGATCGCATCGCGGTGATGGACTTCGGCGAAAAGATCGCCGACGGCCCCCCCGGACAAATCCAGGACGATCCCGTTGTGCGGGAGGCCTACCTGGGCGGTGTCGCATGACCCTGCTGTCGGTGGAAAACCTGTCCGCCGGCTATGGCAAGGCCGAGGTCCTGCACGGCGTCAGCCTGTCCGTCGCGGAACGCCAGATCGTTGCCATCGTCGGCCCGAACGGCGCCGGAAAAACCACCCTCATGCACGCGACGATGGGACTGCTGCCGCGCACCGGTCTGGTCTCGTTCATGGACCGAAGCGCCGGCGACGCGGGATGGATGGTGCGGCACGGTGTCGTGCTGGTGCCCGAAACCCGGGCGCTGTTCACCGACATGAGCGTGGAGGAAAACCTGCAGCTTGGCGCCTTCGCCCGTTATCGCCAGGGCGCGCGCGACCTGCCCGAATCCATGGCGGAGGTTTTCGAAATCTTCCCCCGACTGGCCGAACGCCGCCGCCAGTCGGCCGGTACTCTGTCGGGCGGCGAGCGCCAGATGCTCGCGCTGGGCCGCGCCCTGATGGGTAAGCCGAAATTGCTGTTGCTGGACGAACCAAGCCTGGGACTGGCGCCGAAGATCGTGGCGGATATTTTCCGGGTGATCGGGACGATGCGGGATCGCGGCATCTCGATTCTACTGGTGGAACAGAACGCGCGGGCGGCATTGCAAATGGCGGATTATGGGTATGTGCTGGAAATGGGCCGCGTCGCTTTGCACGGGTCCTGCGCGATACTGGCGGAGGATGATCGGGTGATCGAAACCTATCTGGGCCGGAAACGGCACGCATGACGTCCCCTTTATCGCCCGCACTGGGATTGAACTGACATGGCAGAACGTTCTTTCGCCCGGGAAATCCAGCAGCTTCGCCTCGGCGCCGGCGCCGAATTCCGCGGCGAGGGCATCCTGGCCATCACCAAGGCGCTGCTGGAGAACGGGGTCGGCTATGTCGCCGGCTATCAGGGTGCGCCGATTTCCCACCTGATGGACGTGCTGGCGGATGCCGCCGATATTCTGTCCGAACTCGGCGTCCATTTCGAATCCAGCGCCAATGAGGCGACCGCCGCCGCCACCCTTGCCACATCCGCGATGTATCCCATCCGTGGCGCGGTCACGTTCAAAAGCACCGCCGGTACGAATGTCGCGTCCGACGCGCTGTCCAACCTGTCGTCCAGCGGTGTGGTCGGCGGCGCCCTGATCATCCTGGGCGAGGATTACGGCGAAGGCTCCTCCATCATGCAGGAGCGTAGCCATGCCTTCGCGATGAAGTCGCAACTATGGCTGCTCGATCCGCGTCCGAACCTGGAATCCATTGTCCGGATGGTGGAGCACGGGTTCGCCTTGTCCGAAGCGTCCAGCACGCCGGTCATGCTGGAAGTCCGCATCCGAGCCTGCCATGTCCATGGAAGTTTTATCGCCAAGGATAACCGGCCACCGCCGTTTTCCCTGACGCAGGCGCGCAACGCCCCTGTTCGCGATACCGGCCGCATTGTTCTGCCCCCCGCCAGCTTCGCGCATGAAAAGGACAAGATCGCCCGCCGCTGGCCCGCCGCCGTCGCGTACATCCAGGAGCACGGACTGAACGAGGTCTTCGCCGGAGACCTGACCGAAGCGGGAATTATCCTACAGGGCGGGATGTACAACAGCGTCATGCGGGCGCTGATGCGCATGGGTCTGGCCGATATCTGGGGCAATACCCGAGTTCCCCTGTATGTCCTAAACGTGACCTACCCACTGGTCGATGCCGAAATCGTTCGCTTTTGCGCCGATAAGCGCGCCGTGCTGGTGGTGGAGGAAGGCCAGCCGGACTTTATCGAACAGGCGCTGTCGAAAATCCTGCGACAGGCCGACAGTCCCACGCGCCTGCTGGGCAAGCGCATTCTTCCGATGGCCGGCGAATACACCGTCGCGGTGCTGGAAGACGGCATACGCGGCTTTTTCGCCGCCGCCGCGGTGGAAGCCGATCTGACTCCGCGCGCCAATGCCGCCGCCGTGTTGGATGAAGAACCGGTGCGCGCGCTGGCGGATGTCGTTCCGGCCCGGCCGCCCGGCTTTTGCACGGGCTGTCCGGAACGCCCGATTTTTTCCGCGATGAAACTGGTCGAGAAAGAACTCGGCCGGCATCACATCGCCGCCGATATCGGCTGCCACCTGTTTTCCATTCTGCCGCCGTTCAATGTGGGCGCGACGACGATGGGATACGGGTTGGGGCCCGCGTCCGCGTCCGCGCTGAACGGCGGCGAGGGCAAGCGCGTGGTTTCGTTCATCGGCGATGGCGGCCTTTGGCACAACGGCCTTACGTCCAGCATCGGCAACGCGGTCTATAACAAAAGCGGCAATGTGACGATTATCGTGGACAATCATTACTCGTCCGCGACCGGTGGCCAGGACCTGCTGTCGTCGCGCGCCGTCGCCCGCCGCCGATCGACCGGCCACGGCATCGTGCAGGCGGTGCGCGGGGTCGGTGCGACGTGGGTGCGGCAGATCGACCGCACCTATGACGTGGCCCGCATGCGCGCCACGATCCGCGAGGCACTGACCACGCCGGCGGCCGGCCCCAAGGTGATCGTTGCCTCATCGGAGTGTATGCTGAACCGCCAGCGCCGCGAAAAACCGCTGATGCAGGCGGCGGCAAAGGCCGGCAAGCGGGTGGTTCGCCCAAGATTTGGGGTCGATGCCGATATTTGCACGGGGGACCATGCCTGCATGCGGCTGTCGGGCTGTCCATCCTTGTCGCTGAAACACACCGGGGAAAAACTGCGGGACGATCCGATCGCCGTGGTGGACAATTCCTGCGTCGGCTGCGGCCATTGCGGGGAGGTCGCCACCGCGGCGATTCTGTGCCCGTCGTTCTATCGAGCGGATATCGTTGAAAACCCTGGCAGAATGGACCGTTTCCTGGCGAAAATCCGGACGACCGTAATCGGTGCGTTGCAACGCCGCCGCGCCGCCCGCCACTGGATGCCGGCCTGAGATGATCCGCCCGGTCACCATCGCGGTGCTGGCGATCGGCGGACAGGGCGGTGGAGTCCTGGTCGATTGGATCGTCGCGCTGGCGGAACGGGAAGGCTGGCGCGCGCAATCGACCAGCGTGCCGGGTGTTGCGCAGCGAACCGGCGCGACGATTTACTACGTGGAGGCGATCGAAGCACCCGCTGGCCGGGTTCCGGTCTTTTCGCCAATGGCCGCGCCGGGCGACGTCGATATTGTCATCGCCGCGGAGTGGATGGAGGCAGGACGGGCCATTCAGCGCGGGCTGGTGACACCGGACCGGACGACGCTGATCGCATCGACGCATCGCACCCTGGCGGTTTCCGAAAAAGAGATACCGGGCGACGGTCTCGCCGATTCCGCCACCGTGACCGCCGCCGCCAGGGCGGCCGCCAAACGAGTCGCCGCGTTCGACATGGCCGCGTTGGCGGAACAGGCGGGCAACGTCGTATCGTCCGTGCTGTTCGGCGCCCTGTGCGGCACCGGCGCGCTGCCGTTTCCGCGTGCCGCGTTCGAGGCGGTCATCGCCGAGGCGGGGATCGGTGTGCAGGGCAGTTTGCGCGGTTTCGGTCTTGGCTTCGATGCGGTTGACGCACCGGCTTTGGGGGTGAAACCACAGCCACCCGTTCTGCCACCTGCTTTGGCGCCCTTGGGCCATCAGGCGTACGATGCGCTGCTGCTGCGCGCCGCCGCGCTGCCAGTCGGCGCCCACGCGATGTTGGCCGAGGGGCTGAAGCATGTCGTGTCGTACCAGGACATCGATTATGGTTCGGCGTATTTGGATGCGGTGGAGGCGGTTGTCCGCGAGGTTCCGGTATCGTCGGCGCGGGACACGGTCGCCGAGGCTGCCGCCAAATATATCGCCCGGGCGATGGCGTACGACGACGTGATCCGGGTGGCCGCGCTGAAAACCCAGCCGTCCCGATCCCCCCGGATTCAGCGGGAAATGCGCGGACAGGTGCTCGCGGTCACGGAATTCATGCATCCCCGCGCCGAGGAAATGCTTGGTTTGCTGCCCCAGCGTGCCGGTATCGCGATCGGACGCCGGCCCCGGCTTGTCGCGTTGCTGGACCGTATTGCCGGTGGCCCGAAACGGATCCGCACCGACACCGTGGTTGGCTTCCTGACGCTTTACATCGTGGCGGGCCTGCGGGGCTGGCGCCGCAAAACCCTGCGCCATGCGCAGGAATCCGCCCGCATCGAGACATGGCTGACCACGGTGCGGACGGTCGCGGGCAAAGACCCGGCCCTGGCGGCGGAGCTTCTTGCCAACCAGCGCCTGATCAAGGGCTATAGCGAGACACACGCGCGCGGACTGGATAAATTCAGCCGGGTGATGGCTGCGTCCGAACGCTTGGCTGGCCGCCCGGACGCCGCGGTCTGGGTGCGTCGCCTGCGCGACGCCGCTTTGAAAGACGAACAAGGCTCCACGCTGGACGCGGCGCTGCGTACCGTAGATTCCTTCCTGGACGAAAGGACGGCCGCATGAGCTACCGCGATAATCCCGAAGCCCTGCGTGCGCTGGTGCGCGATGCGGAGGTTCACCGCGACGTTTATACCGACCCGGAAATCTTCGCGCTGGAGATGGAACGCCTGTTCGCCAACACCTGGGTCTATGTCGGCCACGACTCGCAGGTTGCCAAACCGGGCGATTATTTCGCCACCGCGATCGGCACCCAGCCCGTACTGATGGTCCGGCACGAGGACGATACCGTTCATGTGCTGTACAATCGCTGCCCGCATAAAGGCACCCGCATCACCACTGAAACCTGTGGCAACACCGGCCGCTTTTTCCGTTGTCCCTATCACGCATGGAGTTTCCGAACAGACGGCAGCCCGGCGGCGCTGCCCTTGCCGGGTGGGTACGAAAATACGCCTTTTGCAACAAGCCAGGCCGCGCGGGGCCTGACTCCGGTTCGCCATGTCCACAACCACCGGGGCTTCGTCTTCGCCAAGATGGCGGCGGGGGGGCCGGATTTCGCGGCGTATTTTGGCGATTCGCTGTCCAGCATCGACAACATGGTGGATCGGTCCCCCGCCGGGCGGCTGGAAGTCGCGGGCGGCGTGCTGCGCTATATGCACAACTGCAACTGGAAAATGCTGGTCGAGAACCAGACCGACACCTGCCACCCCATGGTCGCCCATATGTCGTCCGCCGGGACCGCCATCGAGCTGTGGAAGCGCGCGGGCGAGCAAAATCCCAAGCCGATGGCGGTGGAAATTTATGCCCCGTTCATGGGGCCATACGAACTCTTTGAAACAATGGGTATTCGGACGTGGGACAACGGCCACGGCCATACTGGCGTAAATCACTCGATCCATTCGAATTATTCCGCGGTTCCCGGCTACTTCGACCAGATGGCTGCGGCTTACGGGGAGCCGCGTGCCAAGGCGATTCTGGACGAAAACCGCCACAACACGATCTATTTCCCCAACCTTATGGTCAAAGGCCCCATCCAGTTGCTGCGGCTGTTCAAGCCGCTGGGTCCGGACCGGACGCTGGTGGAAAGCTGGACCTTCCGTCTGGTCGATGCACCGGATTTCCTGCTGGAACGAACGCTGGTGTACAACCGGCTGATCAACGCCCCGACCTCGGTCGTAGGTCATGACGATCTGGAGATGTACGAGCGCGCCCAAGAGGGCTTGCTCGCCAACGGAAACCCCTGGGTCAGTCTGCATCGTCTATACGAACCGGGCGAAACCGGCGTGTCCGTCAGCAATGGAACGACCGAACGCCAGATGCGCAATCAATTCCGCGCCTGGGCGCGCTACATGACGGCAGAACCATGATCGATCGATCCGGCTTGGCCGATTTTATCTATCGCGAGGCCCGTTTGCTGGATGAGCAACGATTCGACGAATGGCTGGAGCTGTTTGCGCCGGATGGCCGTTACTGGATGCCACTGGAATACGGCCAGACCGACCGGCGCCTGACCGCGTCGCTGATGGACGAGGATTTTTTTCTGTTGCGCCTGCGTGTCGAGCGATTGAAGAACAACCGGACGTACAGCCAAAAGCCGAAAAGCCGCTGTCATCATGTGCTGCAACAGCCCCGGGTCGATGTCTTCGACCCCGAAACCAACCATTATGTCGTCTGGACTGCCATGCACTACGTTGAATCGCGCCTCGACCGGCAGGACCTCTATGCCGCCTGGACCACCCACGAATTGACCGAGATCGACGGAGCGTTGCGTATCCGGATGAAGCGGGTCGATCTGGTCAACTGCGATTCCGCGTTCGGCAGCATCCAGTTATTTATATGAACGACCATTCGAGACCGTTACCATCATGTCCGCGGGACTGCCGGAAATGATCACTGTCTTTGAAACGTTTTCCCAGGCTGCCGCTACGCACGCTGGACGGCCCTGGCTGTCCGTTACGGCTGAAACCGCCGCCGCCTATGGCATCGAAGCCGGCGACATCGCGTATTCCCAGGCCTTGGCCGCTGTTCAAAACCTTCGCACCCAGTATGACGCAGCCGGTTACACGCGCGGCCACCGGGTCGGACTGCTGCTGGAAAACCGGCCGGCGTTCTTCCTGCACTGGTTCGCACTGAACGCCCTGGGTGTTTCCATCGTGCCTCTGAACCCGGACCTCCGGATTATCGAACTTGCGTATGTCATCGCCCATTCCGGACTCGCCGCCATTGTTGCGATCGAATCCCGTCATGCGGCGCTGAGGGAAGCGTCCGCCGGTCGCCCCGTTCCCATCGTGTCGCCGGACGCGCCGCCGGCGCGCGTGACCGAACCGGGGACGGCGGTCAATGAGGCCGCGCTGTTGTACACATCCGGTACCACTGGCCGTCCGAAAGGCTGCGTGCTGTCTGACGCCTATTTCACCGTGGCCGGAGAATGGTACGCCAACCTGGCCGGCCTGGGAACGATACGCCAGGCCACGGAACGCATGCTGACACCGCTGCCGCTGTTTCACATGAACGCGCTGGCTTACTCCGCCATGGCGATGCTGATGACCGGCGGCTGCCTGATTCCGCTGGATCGTTTTCACCCCCGGTCCTGGTGGCGCACGGTTCGCGAATCCGGCGCCACCATCGTCCATTACCTCGGCGTCATGCCCGCGATCCTGATGGCCGACCCACCTTCGGCCGACGATGCCGCCCACGCGGTTCGTTTCGGGTTCGGCGCGGGCGTCGATGGCAAGCTGCATGCGCGGTTCGAGGCCCGTTTCGGATTTCCCCTTATCGAAGCCTGGGCAATGACCGAAACCGGCGCCGGGGCCGTCATCGCCGCCAGCGAGGAGCCTCGCCATATCGGCACGTACTGTTTCGGCCGGCCCGCGCCCGCCATCGAAACGCGGATTATGCAAGACGACGGTTCGGACGGCGAACAGGGCGAATTGTTGGTGCGCCATGCCGGCCCCAATCCACGCCACGGATTTTTCAGCGAATACCTGAAGGACCCCGCCGCGACCGCCGAGGCCTGGGCGGGCGGATGGTTTCATACGGGCGACGTCGTGCGCCGCGGTCCCGATGGATCGATGCATTTCGTGGACCGGCGCAAGAACGTCATCCGCCGTTCGGGGGAAAACATCGCGGCGGTCGAGGTCGAAAGCGCCCTGCGTCAGCACGCGGCCATAACAGCCGTTGCCGTGGCCCCCATTGCGGACGCGGTGCGCGGCGAGGAGGTTTTCGCCTGTATCGTAACAAACGCGCACGCCGGCGAAGCCCTTGCCCGCGAGATAACGGCCTGGTGCGTGGACCGGCTGGCATACTATAAAGCGCCCGGCTTCATCGCCTTCGTCGCGGACCTTCCGCTGACCTCCACGCAGAAAATCCAGCGCGGCGAACTACGGAGTTTGGTTGCGTCCCTGGCTGCCGCCGCGCACGACACGCGCGCGTTGAAGCGGAGGCCGGCATGAAGCGCAAAGGCTATGACGGGGTCGTTATTTGCGCGCCGGTCAGCGTGCCGTATCGCCGGTATTCGGTGAACAGCGCGCATTGGTGGATCGGCCGAGCGCTTCACGCGCTGTTGCAACGAACCGGCCTGATGCCGGACCAGATCGACGGTCTTTCGGTGTCCAGCTTTACTTTGGCGCCCGACACGGCCATCGGACTGACACAACATCTCGGCCTGTCGCCGCGCTGGCTGGATTATGTCCCGATGGGCGGCGCCGGCGGGGGCGTTGCGCTGCGACGTGCGGTTCGGGGGGTGCAGGCGGGAGATGCGGATTTTGTCGTTTGTGTCGGTGCGGATACAAATCACGTGGATAGCTTTCGTAAGACCCTGTCTTCGTTTTCCCGCTTCGCGCAGGATGCGGTGTATCCGTACGGGTCCGGCGGCCCGAACGCCAGTTTCGCCCTGATTACCCGTCATTACATGAATAAAACGGGTGCAACGCGGGAAGATTTCGGGCGCATTTGCGTCGCCCAGCGTGCCAACGCCCAGCGATACGACGGCGCTTTGATGCAAAAAACGCTGACGCTGGAAGATTATATGCGTGCCCGCCCGATCGCGGACCCGATTCACCTGTTCGATTGTGTCATGCCGTGCGCCGGCGCCGAGGCCTTCCTGGTGTGCCGGGAAGACGATGCGGTTGCGATGAACATCCCTTACGCCCGCATTTTGTCGGCGATCGAACGCCACAACGCGTTCGCCAGCGATCCAATTCAGTTTCGCGGCGGCTGGGCGATCGATCGCGACGAGCTGTGGGGTATGGCGGGCATCAAGCCCGACGCGGTGGATTTCCTGCAAACTTACGACGATTACCCGGTGATTGTTATGATGCAGATCGAGGATCTCGGCTTTTGCGAAAAGGGCGAGGGGCCTGCCTTCGTGCGCGCCCACAGCCTGACGACGGACGGCGACTTTCCGCATAACACATCCGGCGGGCAGTTGTCGGTCGGTCAGGCAGGGGCCGGCGGCGGCCATCTGGGACTGGTCGAGGCGCTGCGTCAGCTTACGGACGAGGCCGGCACAACCGCCGTGCCGAACGCCAATATCGGGCTGGTGTCTGGCTTCGGCATGATCAACTACGATCGCGGCCTAGCCAGTTCCGCCGTGCTGTTGGCGCGCGCATGACCGAACCGCTGATCCGTCCCCGCCGCAAGGATCCGCTGAAGAAAACCCGCGAACCGCTGCTGCCGCAGGGTGTTCGCAGCCGCACCGCGCACGGACTAACCGCCGCCGCCGCCGAGGGCCGGTTCGCCCTGCAGGTCTGTGCCGGCTGCGGCCTGGCGATCTATCCGCCGCGCGATGCCTGTCCGCGCTGCCTGTCCAGCCGCCTGCCGTTCCAGGACGTGCCGCCAGGCGGCACGCTGCTGGCCGAAACGACGATCCGCACCAGCACCGATGTCTATTTCCGTGAGCGCACGCCGTGGCGCATCGGCACCGTGGTGCTGGATTGCGGTCCGTCTTTCGTTGCCCATCTGCACGGCGACGTTGCCGAAGGGACTCGGGTGCGGCTTAGCCTGCGTCTCGACAAAAGCGGCAACGCCGTCGCTATCGCTATGCCGGAACAGTCCAGCCAGCATCAGGGGGACGACGTGCAACTGCGGGAATTCACCTGCGATCCGAAATTCCGCCGCGTGCTGATTACCGACGGCCGCACCGCCATCGGTCAGGCGATGGCTCGGGCAATGGCCGGGGCCGGGGCGTCGATCGTTTTCGTGGGCATCGCCGATGCGTGGAAACCCTTCCCCGGCGAAACCGCCCTGCGCACGATTCCGGGCGCCGAGGTCGTTTCGCTCGATATCACCGATAGTCAGTCGGTTGCCGACGTGGCCGGCGAAATCGCCCACCGGGTGGATATTCTGATCAACACCGCCGAACATCCCCGCGCCGGCGGCATCATGCACCGTCACGGCCTGACCATCGCCCATCGGGAGATGGATATCCGCTATTTCGGCCTGTTGCGGCTGGCGCAATATTTCGGCCCCACCATGCGCGCACGGGGCGCGGATGGCGTCAATGCCGCCGCGGCGTTCGTCAACCTGTTGTCCGTCCATGCCCTGATGAACTGGCCGCAATACGGCGCCTTTTCCGCCGCCGAGGCCGCCTGCCTGTCCGCCGCACAGGCACTGCGGGCGGAATTGCGCGGCGGTGGCGTCAAGGTGCTGAATATGTTCGCCGGACCGCTGGATACGGAATGGTTTCAAACCGTGCCGCCCCCGAAACTATCTCCGGCCGCGCTGGCGAATGCGACCGTGGACGCGTTGCGCAAGGGTATCGAGGATTCCTACGTCGGCGACATCGCACAGGACATCAAGGCGCGCCTGGACGTTCAACCCAAGGCGCTGGAACGGGAACTCGGACAATGACCACCGCCCTGACCGCCTTCGCCGTCGCGCTGGCCACCGGCCGGATTCGTGTCATCGACCTGACGCACACGCTGACGCCCGGATTTCCCACCATTGTCATGCCGCCCGAACTCGGCCAGTGCGCGCCGTTCCGCATGGAGGAAATCTCCCGCTACGACGAACGCGGCCCCGCCTGGTATTGGAACAACTTCACCATGGGCGAACACACCGGCACGCATTTCGACGCCCCCATCCATTGGGTCACCGGCAAGGAATTGCCCAACAACGCGGTGGATACCATTCCGCCCGAACACTTCCTGGCACCCGCTTGCACGATCGACTGCGCAGCTGAATCCGCCGCCGACGCTGACTTCGTGCTGACCATTCCGTTCGTCCAAGCCTGGGAAGCCAAACATGGCCGCATCCCGTCGCAATCCTGGGTTCTGCTGCGAACAGACTGGCACAAGCTACCGCCGAGACAATACGTCAACCTGTCCGATGACGGGCCGCATTCCCCCGGCCCGGCCCCCGACGCTGTCAAATTCCTGGTCGAGGAACGCGACGTTCACGGCTTCGGGACAGAAACAATCGGCACCGATGCCGGCCAGGCTGCCCACTTTACGCCCCCCTATCCCGCCCATCACTACATGCACGGGCGCGGCCGCTATGGCCTGCAATGCCTGGCAAATCTCGACCAGCTTCCGCCCACCGGCACCCTGCTGCTGACCGCCCCGCTGAAAATCCGCCAGGGTTCTGGCAGCCCCTTGCGGGTATTGGCGCTTGTCGAGACGAAGCCATGACCGTCGCGATCGTCACCGGGGGCAGCACCGGCATCGGCGCCGCGATCTGTACTCATTTGCTCGATGCCGGCCATCATGTCGTTTCGTTGTCGCGCCGCGAGCCAGCCGATCCGCGCTGCGAACACCTCGAAGCCGACCTGCTGGACCCGGTCGCGACAGCGCAAGCCGCACAAGACCTCGCGGCCCGCCACGAAATTACCCATATCGTCCACAACGCCGGTGCCATCCGAGCGAAAGCGCTGGCGGACGTTACGGATGGCGACATGATCGCGCTGATGCAGCTTCACCTCAACAGCGCATTGACCCTGACCCAGGCGGCCCTGCCCGCGATGCGCGCCGCCGGGTTCGGCCGGATCGTGCTGATTTCCTCCCGCGCCGCCCTCGGCCTTGCCACCCGCACCGCCTATTCCGCGACGAAGGCCGGCATGATCGGCATGGCCCGCACGTGGGCGCTGGAACTCGCCCCAGACGGCATCACCGTCAACGTCGTCGCGCCCGGCCCCATCCGCGAAACCGAAATGTTCCACGACGTGATTCCCGCCGACAGTGCTCGGGAGGAAGCCCTGGCCGCCGCCATTCCCGTCAAACGCCTGGGCGTTCCGGACGACGTTGCCCGCGCGGTCATGTTCTTCGTCAGCCCGGACAGCAGCTTCATCACCGGCCAGACGTTGTTCGTTTGCGGCGGCGCCAGCATTGGTTCCATTACGATCTAACAGGGAAACCCCATGCGTATCTGGTATCAAAGCTACGTCGATTATGAAAACGGCGCCCAATACTGGGACGTGCTGAAAGCGCATCTGGTTGAAATCGCCGATCCAGGCACTGAAATCGAGGTCCACGGCATCACCCCACACGACTCCTACGCCCACCCGATCGTGGAATTCCGCTGCGCCAGGGAGGTGATCTGCAACGCCATAAAAGCCGAACGCGAAGGTTACGATGCCTTCGTCATCGGCCACTTCCAGGACGCCGGTCTTTACGAATGCCGCTCGGTTGTCGATATTCCGGTCGTCGCGCTGGGCGAAGCCTCCATGCTGCACGCCTGCCAATTGGGTCAGCGCAGCGGTATCGTAACGATAAATCCGCGCTATATCTCCTGGTTTCATCACCAGATTCGCAAATATGGGCTGGAACACCGCGTCACCGGCGTCCACGCCATGACGTTCGAACCCGGCGAAATCCTGAAAGCCTACGCGAACGACGATCTCGCCAGGGAAGTGGAACGGAAATTTGCCGAACAGGCAAGACCGCTCGTCGCGCAAGGCGTCGATGTGCTGATCCCCGGCGGCGGAATCCCCATGCTGCTGTTTTCCCGCATTCGCGGCCACGCGGTCGATGGCGCCCCGGTTATCAACGGCATTCCCATCGTGGTGAAAGCCGCGGAAACCGCCGTCAAACTGCGGCGCCTCACCGGCCTTGGGGTCAGCCGCACATCCGATTACGTGAAAGCGCCGCCGCACATTATTCAGGAATTCCTGTCCCACCCCAAGGGCCTTTGAATGACCGAAAAATATCCCGCGACCGGCAAGAACGGCATGGCGATCTCCAACCATCCGCTTGCCTCCGCCGCCGGCGCCGAAATGCTGGCCGCTGGGGGCAATGCGATCGACGCCGCCATTGCCACTTTCTTTACCCTGACGGTCGTGGAACCGATGATGGTCGGCATCCTGGGCGGCGGCATGGCGCATATTCGCCTCGCCGATGGCACCCATACCATCATCGACAATCAAAGCACCGCCCCCGCGAAAACCGGACCTGTTACCTACACCCCGGATCCCGAAGCCGCGCCCGGAACGATGGACACGATCGGCCGCAAGAATGCTGTCGGCCCCACCGCCGTCGCCGTGCCCGGCAACCTAAAGGGATGGTGTCAGGCGCTGGAACGCTTTGGCACGGTCTCCCTGGCCGACGCGATGGAACCGGCGATCCGGCATGCCAGCCGTGGGTTCCGCGTGACGCCCTATCTGCACGATTGCATCGGCGACGCCGCCGCCGACATGCGACTCGATCCGGAAATTGCCCGGCTTTATCTGCCGAACGACGAGCCGTTGCTGGCCGGCAGCCGCCTGATTACCCGCGACTACGCAGAAACCCTGCGCGATATCGCCCGTCTTGGACCCGATTATCTCTACACCGGCGCACTCGGTGTTCATTACGCGGCGCATATGGACCATGCGGGCGGATATATTACCCGCGACGATCTGACCGGGTACGAGACAATCATGCGCGAACCCGTGCGCGGCACGTATCGCGGGTACGAGATTATCGGCCCGCCGCCGCCGTCGTCCGGCCCGCTGCACATCGTGCAGATGCTCAATATTCTTGAAGGCTTCGATATTCGCGCGCTGGGGTTTGGCACCGCCGACACCGTCCACCTGCTGGCCGAGGTCCTGAAAATCGCCTTCGCCGACCGAGCGGCGGCCACCGCAGACCCGGCGTTCGTCCGTGTGCCGGTTGGGAAAATACTGTCGAAATCCTATGCCGCCGATCGTCGCGCCCGTATCGATCGCGGCCGCGCACAACGCTGGTCCGCCGAAGTGGCCGCGGAAACGTCCGCCTACACCACGCATGTCACGGTCGCCGATGCGGCTGGAAACGTCGTCGCCAGCACTCAGACCATCAACAGCCTGTTCGGCGCCCGCTACATCGTTCCGGGTACGGGAATGATCCCGAACAACTACATGCATGTCTTCGATCCGCATCCCGGCCGGGCGAGTTCGGTGCAACCGGGCAAGCGCGTCACGTCTTCCATGTCGCCCGTTATCGTTACGAAGGACGGCAAGCCCGTTTACGCGCTGGGTCTGCCCGGCGGCCTGCGGATTTTCCCGTCCGTCATGCAGGCGCTGTCCAACCTGATCGACCATGGCATGACGGTGCAGGAAGCCGTCGAAGCGCCGCGTGTCTGGACGCAGGGTCACGCGCTGGAACTGGAAGGCGGCATTGCCCAGTCCGTTTTCGATGCACTGCACGCCAAAGGCCACGACACCGTGCGCGTTGGCACCGTGGCGGGCGGCATGAGCGCGATCCATTTCCATGGCGACGGCACGATGGAGGGCGCCGCCTGCTGGCGGGCCGATGGCACGCCGGTCGCGCTGGGCGGCGGCCTGGCCCGCCCCGGCGTGCGCTTCCGGCCAGAGGCCATCCGGCACACATGACCGCGGCAGGATTTTTGCATATCAATGGGCATCCAACCCGGAGTTGCACGTGAAAAGACGCACCCTTCTACACACCGGAACCGCCGCCCTGGCGCTGGGTCTGGCGAGACCCAACATCGCCCGGAGCGCCGGTTCACGCGTATTGCGGTTCATTCCGCAAGGCGATCTCGCGGTGCTGGACCCGATCTGGACCACCGCCTACCTTACCCGCCATCATGGCATGATGGTGTTCGACACGCTGTACGGGTCCGACGGCAAGTTCGATCCCCAGCCGCAGATGGTGGAAGGCGCGACAACCAGCAGCGACGGCAAGGTTTGGAAACTGACGCTGCGCGACGGCCTCAATTTCCACGATGGCACCCCCGTTCTCGCCCGCGATTGCGTTGCATCCATTAGCCGCTGGGGCAAGCGCGACGCCTTCGGCCAGGCACTGATGGCGGCGACCGACGAATTGTCGGCGCCCGACGATAAAACCATCCAGTTTCGCCTGAAACAACCGTTTCCGTTACTTCCAGCCGCACTGGGAAAGGTCGGCGTCAACATCTGTCCGATGATGCCCGAACGGCTCGCGAACACCGATCCGTTCAAGCAGGTAACCGAAATGGTCGGCAGCGGCCCGTTCCGGTTCAAGGCGGATGAACGGGTGGCCGGCGCCAGGGTGGCCTATGAGCGTAATGAAAAATATGTTCCGCGGCCCAGCGGCACGCCGGACTGGACCGCCGGTCCCAAGATCGTGAACTTCGACCGCGTGGAATGGACTGTCATCCCCGATGCCGCCACCGCCATGGGCGCGCTGCAAAGCAATGAGGCAGATTGGTGGGAAGCGCCGACCTTCGACCTGTTGCCGCTGTTACACAAAACCAAGGGCGTGACAGTGGAAATCCTCGATCCGTCGGGTTCGCCATCGATGCTGCGCTTCAACCAGCTTCATCCGCCGTTCGACAACCCCGCCATCCGCCGAGCACTTCTGGGGGCGGTGGATCAGGCGGATTTCATGACGGCCGTGGCCGGTACCGATCCATCGGGATGGAAGGACAAGGTTGGCTTTTTCCCGCCCGGATCGCCGCTCGCCAGCGACATCGGCATGCAGGCACTGGAAAGCCCGCGCGACCTGGACAAGGTGAAGAAGGACCTGATCGCCGCCGGCTATAAGAACGAAAAAATCGTCGTGATGGTCGCGTCGGATCTTCCCGTATTGAACGCCATGGGCCAGGTCGGTGCCGACATGCTGCAAAAAGTGGGCATGAACGTCGATCTTCAGGTCACCGACTGGGGATCGGTCGTGCAACGCCGAGCCAGCCGGAAGCCGCCGGCCGAAGGCGGATGGAGCGTGTTTTTCACCAGCTTCGGCGGTGTCGATCAATACACGCCGGCCGGTCATCTGGGTCTGCGCGGCAACGGCGCCAACGGCTGGTTCGGCTGGCCGACCGATACAAAACTGGAAGACTTGCGCACCGCCTGGTTCGCGGCCCCGGATGCGACCGCGCAAAAAATCATCGGGTCGCAAATGCAGGCCGAGGCGTTCGACAATCCGCCCTATCTGCCGCTGGGCGAATATTTTCAGCCGACGGCCCATGCCAACGCCGTGACCGGCCTGTTGCGGGGTATGCCCCTGTTCTGGAACGTGAAAAAAGAAACCTGACCGGCAAAACGAAGAGGTTAGCGCCGTTTAGGCGGCGTTAACCCCACCTGAAGGGCCGCGCCCCGCCGTGCCGCAAGGCCAATGCCGGGACCAATGCGATACCCGCTGTTAAACGCCGCATTGCCATCCTGTAGTGGTTCCCTTAATCAGGCGGTTCGGCAGATAGAACCGATGATATAAGGGAGAATACGATGAAACGCATATCCGCCCACGCGCTGACCGGTATCTTCGCCGCTTCGCTGCTCGTTACGCCGGCGATGGCCCAGGGCAAGAAGCAACTGGCCCTGGTGACGAACGCCGCCGCCGACTTCTGGACCATCGCCAAGCGCGGTGTGGAAAAAGCCCAGAAAGAACATCCGGACTATGCAATGGAAGTCATCGTTACCGGTCAGGCCACGGCCGCCGAACAGCGGCGGGAACTCGACGATCTGCTGGCGCGCGGCTTGGCCGGCGTGTCCATTTCGGCCATCGATCCGAAAAACTCCACCGCCGAATTCAACAAAGTCGCGGCCAAGGCCGCGCTGTTCACCACCGACAGCGATGCGCCGCAGTCCGATCGCGCCGTCTATATCGGCACCGACAACGTGGCCGCCGGCCGTCAGGCGGGGGAAGAAATCAAGAAGGCGCTGCCAAAGGGCGGCAAGGTCGTGATGTTCGTCGGCACGTTGGATGCCGACAATGCACGCGAACGTGTACAAGGCATCAAGGATGCGCTGGCCGGCACCAATATTCAGATCGCCGATATCCGTACCGATGGCGTCGATTTCGCCAAGGCCAAGTCGAACGTGCAAGATGCGCTGGCGAAAGGCGGGGTCGATTGCCTTGTCGGGCTGTATTCCTATAACACGCCGCAGATTTATTCCGCGGTGAAGGAAGCGGGCAAGGCCGGGGTGGTCAAAATCGTGGGCTTCGACGAAGATCCGCAAACACTGCGCGGCATTGCCGAAGGCACGATCGAATCGACCATCGTGCAGCAACCGTTCGAGTTCGGCTATCAGTCGATGACCGACCTGATCAAATATATCAATGGCGACAAGTCGTTCATCCCAGCGAATAAACTGATCATCATCCCGACGCGGGTGATCGCCAAGGCGAATGTCGCGGAATTCCAGACCACCATGAAGCAGCTTCTGGGCAAGTAACTTGCCAACACCATCCGGCCCGTTGCTGGAACTGGCCGGAATCACCAAAGTCTATCCAGGCGTCACCGCGCTCGACAACGTAAGCTTGCGCGTCGGGTTCGGTGAGGTTCTGGGGCTGATAGGCGAGAACGGTGCCGGCAAATCGACGCTGATGAAGGTTCTGGGGGGCGTCGTCGCACCCACCGCCGGTACGATCCGTATCGGCGGACAGGACCACGCGATGCTCAGCGTGACTCAGTCGATGCGGGCCGGCATCGCGTTCGTCCACCAGGAACTGGCGCTGTTCGAAAATCTCGACGTCGCGTCCAATGTCTTCATGGGCCGCGAGCCACGGCGTTTCGGCCTTATTCGCAACAAACACATGCACGACCGGGTCGCACCGTTACTTGTCCGGCTCGGGGCCGACTTCGGACCCGGCGCAGCCGTGGCGGGGCTGTCGATCGCCCAGCGCCAACTCGTGGAAATCGCCAAGGCGCTGTCGATCGATGCCCGTGTCATCATCATGGATGAGCCGACGTCCAGCCTGACGCTACGGGAAACCGCCCGGCTGATGACCACCATCGGGGAACTGCGCCGCGATGGCGTCTCGACGATCTATATCTCGCACCGGCTGGGGGAGATGAAAACCTGCGCCGACCGCGTTGTCTGCCTGCGCGACGGGCGTGTGGTTGGGGAACTGGCGCGCGACGAAATCGGCCACGCGGCGATGATCCGGCTGATGATCGGACGCGACCTGAAAGCCCTGTACATCCCGCCCGACGCAGCATCGGCCACATGCGGATGCGAGCTGCTCGGGGTAACGGGGACGGCGTTTCCGGGTCGCCAGGTAACGCTGACGGTGCGCAAGGGCGAAATCCTCGGCCTCGCCGGCCTGGTCGGTGCGGGCCGCACGTCGCTGGCCCGGACGATCTTCGGCATCGACCCAGTCATGGGCGGGGAAATACGGTTCGCCGGCCAGCCTCTCGCAATCGCCTCGCCGCGGGACGCCATACGCCACGGCATCTATCTGGTGCCGGAAGATCGAAAACGATCCGGTTTAATCCTGGAAATGCCAGTGGTCGAGAATATTACGCTCGCCAACCTCGCCGCCTTCGCCCGGATCGGGCTTGTCAGCCGCGACCGCGAAGCCTCTGTTTCTTCGACGCAACGAAAACGTTTGTCGATCCGAGCGCAAGGCAATCAAACTCCGGTCATTACGCTCTCCGGTGGCAACCAGCAGAAAATCGTGCTGGCGAAATGGCTGTCGATGCAGCCGAAAATGGTGATCTTCGACGAACCCACGCGCGGCGTCGATGTCGGCGCCAAGAACGAAATTTACAAAATCATGCGGGAACTGGCCGACCGGGGGGTCGCGATTTTGATGATATCCTCCGACATGGAAGAAGTGATCGGCGTATCGGATCGCATCGCGGTGATGCACGAAGGCACCATCGGCGGCGTTCTCGATCGTTCGCAATTCAGCGAATCCAATGTGCTGCGGCTGGCGATCGGGCAAGAACTGGAAGCGGCGGAGGTACATTGATGCTACCCAAGAAGGAACTCGGCCTGCTGCTGTTGCTGGTCGTCATCAGCGCCGTCACGGCGGTCCTGAACCCGCTGTTCCTTTCGGGCGTCAATTTGCTGGATATGGCCAATCTGATCGGCCTGTTCGGGATATTCTCGATCGGCGAGGGCCTGACGATCATCACCGGCGGGATCGATCTGTCGGTCGGTTCGGTGTTTTCGCTGCTGGGCGTGATCTTCATCGATTTGGTCGCCAACCGGGGTATCGCATGGCCTTTCGCGCTGATGGCGGTGCTGGCCGGCGGCGTGGTGCTGGGGGCGATTCAGGGGTTCCTGATTACCCGCGTGCGCCTGCAGCCGTTTATCGTAACGCTGTGCGGCCTGCTGATCTATCGCGGCGCCGCCCGCTATTACACCGACGATTCGACGATGGGATTCGGCTATGGCAACGACGCGGACACTTTAAGCTGGCTGGCGGCGGGCCGTAGTTTCGGCCTGCCGCACAGCTTTATCTTCCTGATCCTCGTGGCGGCGATCCTGGGGGTCGTTCTCCACAAATCCGTGTTCGGGCGTTATTTGTTCGCGGTCGGCAAGAATGAGGAAGCGGCGCGCTATGCCGGGATCGACACCAATCTGGTGATCGCCGGTGCTTATGTCCTCAGCGGGTTGCTGGCCGGAATCTCCACGATATTCCTGGTGTTCTACACGAATTCCGTGTCGCCCTCGACGTTCGGCAATTTCTACGAACTCTACGCGATCGCCGCCGCCGTGCTGGGCGGTTGCAGCCTGCGCGGCGGCGAGGGATCGATTCTGGGTATCGTCCTGGGCACCGCGCTGCTCCAGGTCTTGCAGAATTTGGTCAATATCCTGGGCATTCCCAGTTCGCTGAATTTCGCCGTGATGGGCACCGTAATTCTGCTGGGCGTATTCGCCGATCAACAGTTACAAAAGCGGCGGGAGGCCGCAATCGCCGCCGCGCCGGAGCGGGCACGCCCGGTCGCTGTCGCGGAGCCCGGCTGAACACAACCCATCCCGATCGGACAACGGTGGAAACCATGCAGCCCATCTTGCTAAACCGCACCAACCTTCACCGCCTGTCTCCGTCGGTGCGCGTACCCAGTTTCGATCCGGCGAAGGTGACCGCCGGGATCGTACATTTGGGGCTTGGTGGGTTCCATCGCGCGCACATGGCGCGGTACACCCATAATCTGATGGAAGCCGAACCGGACGCGCTGGCGTGGGGCATTATCGGGGCAGGCCTGATGCCGGCCGACCGTCGCATGCGGGACAGCCTGGCGCCGCAGGACAATCTCTATACGCTGGTGGAACGCGATGCCGAACGGGAAACCGTCGCCGTCATCGGATCGCTGGCCGGCGTTGTCTTTGCTGGCGAGTCGAGTGCCGCGTTGATGGATGCGATCGACAGGCCGGACATACGGATCGTCAGTTTGACCGTCACCGAACATGGGTACTGCCTCAATCGTTCGACAAAGCAACTCGATCCCGATCATCCCTTGATACGGCAAGACCTCGCCCACCCGGAACGCCCGTCGAGCGCGGTCGGCATCGTTGCTGAGGCGTTTCGGCGTCGCATGGTGGCCGGCACTGCGCCCTTCACCGCACTCAGTTGCGACAACATCCAGCACAACGGTTCTGTGCTGCGCGACGCGGTCCTGGCGCTGGCCAGATTGCGCGACAGCGCGCTGGCCGATTGGATCGCGGCCAATGCCGCATTCCCCAGCACGATGGTGGACCGGATCACGCCCGTAACGGCCGAGGCGGACGTGGCGTCGCTGGCGGATCGTTACGGTATTGTGGATCGTTGGCCGGTGTTCGCGGAAAGTTTCACGCAATGGGTGATCGAGGACCGCTTCCCGCAAGGTCGCCCAGCGTGGGAGCGTGTCGGCGCGCAATTCGTCGAAGACGTCGCGCCGTATGAGTTCATGAAGCTGCGGCTGCTCAACGCCAGCCATCTCGCGGTTTCGGGGTTGGGGCGATTGGCCGGGTACGTCACGATCGGCGAATCGATGGCCGATCATTCGATCCGCCGCTACATGATCGCATTGATGGACCGCGAGACCGGACCGACCTTGCCGTCGGTTCCGGGGATCGATCTCGCCTTATACAAGGCAACGCTGGTCGAACGATTCGCCAATCCGGCGATCGAGGACACGGTCGAACGGGTCAATACCGATGCGCCGCTGAATATCCTGGTCGATCCGATCCAGGACCGGCTGCGTTCGGGTGCGCCAGTCGAACTGCTGGCCCTCGCCCTCGCGGCGTGGCTGCGCCGGGTCCGGGGCGAGGATGAGCAAGGCCAGCCGATCGATATCCGCCACCCGCTGGCCGTCCAGTTGCGGGCGAAGGCGATCGAGGGCGGGTCGGACCCGCGCCCGCTGCTGGGGATCGCGTCTTTATTCGGCGAAACCGGCACCGATCCGCGGCTGATCGAGCCGGTGGGGCGGTGGCTCGCGTCGTTGTATGAAAAGGGTAGCCGGGCAACGCTGAAAGCGGCTGAACAGGCACTGGGGTTTTGAATTGACGCCAATCGGCCAATTGACGAAACCAGCGGATGATGAGAAATTAATGGTGAGAACCATCCGTTAGGGTGGAACAACGGTTCTTCTGGGGAGACGTGTTATCGCTTATACAGTCAAGGCAGGCCTGGCGGCCGCCGCATCCGCATTACTGCTGACCGGCACGGGAATAGCGCGGGCAGACTCCACTGTGACGATCGCTACGGTCAATAATGGCGACATGGTGGTGATGCAGAAATTGTCTTCGGTATTCGAAAAGCAGCATCCCGACATTCACCTGCGCTGGGTGGTTCTGGAAGAAAACGTACTGCGCCAGCGCCTGACGACCGACATCGCCACCAAGGCGGGCCAGTTCGATGTGCTGACGATCGGCAACTACGAAGTGCCGATCTGGGCCAAACAGGGCTGGCTGGACGCAATGGACAACCTCCCCGCATCCTATGCCGTCGATGACCTGTTAAAGCCGGTGCGCGATGGCCTGACGTATAATGGCAAGCTGTACGGCCTGCCGTTCTATGGCGAAAGCGCGATGACCTATTATCGCACCGATCTCTTCCAAAAAGCCGGCATCAAGATGCCGGATGCGCCGACGTATGAGCAGATTCGTGGCTTCGCCGACAAGATCACCGACAAGGAACACCAGATTTACGGCATGTGCCTGCGCGGCAAGCCGGGCTGGGGCGAGAACATGGCCTACGTGACCTCCCTGGTGAACGCCGAGGGTGGCCAATGGTTCGATATGCAGTGGAAGCCGGCGCTCGAAACCCCCGCATGGCACAAGGCGATCACCTATTATGACGGTATCCTGAAGGCTGACGGACCGCCGGGCGCGTCCTCCAACGGGTTCAATGAAAATCTGGCGCTGTTCGCGAGCGGCCATTGCGGCATGTGGATCGATGCAACGGTCGCGGGCGGAATGCTGTTCGACAAGAAGCAATCCACGGTGGCCGACAAGGTCGGGTTCGCACCGATGCCCACCGGCAGCTTCAAGGGCGCGCCGACCTGGCTCTGGAGCTGGAATTTGGCGATCCCAGCCACCTCGAAGCAAAAAGAAGCGGCTCGCACTTTCGTGACCTGGGCAACGTCGAAGGACTATATCGCCCTGGTCGCCAAGGAAAACGGTTGGGTGTCGGTGCCGCCCGGCACGCGCGTATCGACATATGAAAACCCCGATTACCAGAAGGCGGCGCCATTCGCGGGCTTCGTGCGCAAGGCGATCGAGGTGGCCAATCCCAACGGACAGACGGCACAGCCGCGCCCCTATACCGGTGCGCAATTCGTCGCCATTCCGGAATTCCAGGGCATTGGCACGCAGGTCGGCCAGACTATCGCGGGCACCCTGACCGGGCAGACGACGGTCGATCAGGCGCTCAAGGCGGCGGATTCGGCTACCCAGCGCACCGTCAGTCAGGCCGGCTACCCGAAGTAGCAGCCCCGGCCTATGCCTGAGCGATCGGTTTCGGATGCGAAGGTGCCGCCTGCGAAGGCGGCACCTTCGGCCGTCCGGAAAGCAGGAAGCCTGTTGGTGGTGCCGTCCGTGGCGGTGCTACTGGCGTGGATGATCGTTCCGCTGGTAATGACGGTTTGGTTTTCGTTTCAGCGCTATAACCTGATCGATCCATCGATGACCGGCTTCGCCGGAATCGACAATTACCGCTTCCTGGTAACCGACCCGGATTTCTGGGTTTCGCTGGAAAATACGCTGCTACTGGTGGGGTCGGTGCTGATCGTCACGGTCGGGCTGGGCACATTGCTGGCGGTGCTGTTCAACCAGCCGTTTCCTGGTCGTAATATCGCCCGGGTGCTGGCGATCTCGCCGTTCTTCGTCATGCCGACAGTCAGCGCGCTGATTTGGAAAAACCTGCTGATGCACCCGATTTACGGCGTGTTCGGCACCCTGGCCAGCAGCGTTGGAATGCAGCCGGTCGATTGGTTCGCGGATTATCCGCTGGCATCCGTCATCGCGATCGTATCGTGGGAATGGCTGCCTTTCGCGCTGCTGATCCTGCTGACGGCCGTGCAGTCGCTCGACCACGAACAGCGGGAAGCCGCCCGCATGGACGGCGCCGGCCCAATCGCGCAGTTTGTCTTCATCACGCTACCGCATCTATCCCGAGCGATCGGCGTGGTGATCATGATCGAAACGATTTTCCTGCTGACCGTGTTCGCGGAAATCTTCGTCACGACATCCGGCGGCCCAGGTAACGCCACGACAAACCTCGCCTTCCTGATCTATGCGCGCGCCTTGCTGCAATACGACATCGGCGGCGCCTCGGCCGGCGGTGTCGTGGCGATCGTGCTCGCCAACATCGTGGCCTTCTTCCTGGTGCGCAGCATCGCCCGCCGTTTGGAGATCTGACGCCATGCGCGCAAGTCCGCTGCAACGCCTGTTCGCCGCGGCCCTCGGCTGGACTGTCGCGCTGGTGCTGTTCTTTCCGATCTTCTGGATGGTGCTGACAAGTTTCAAGTCCGAAGGCGATGCCATCGCTCCGCGACTGCTGTTCTCCCCCACCTTCGAGTCCTATCGCGATGTGTTCGCCCGAGCGGATTATGTTGCGTTCGCGTTGAACAGCGTGGTCATTTCAGTCGGCGGTACGGTGCTGGCGTTGCTGTTCGCGATCCCCGCCGCATACTCCATGGCGTTTCACCCGACGGATCGCACACGCGGCACGCTGCTGTGGATGCTGTCCACCAAGATGCTGCCCCCGGTCGGTGTGCTGGTGCCCATCTACCTGCTGTTCCGCTCGGCAGGATTGCTCGACACCCGCACCGGCCTTGTCGCGATCTATGCGCTGATGAACCTGCCCATCGTGGTGTGGATGCTGTTCACCTTTTACAAGGAAGTGCCGAACGAAATCCTGGAAGCCGGGCGCATGGACGGCGCACGCACGCTAACCGAGGTCTGGTTTCTGCTATTGCCGCTGACGCTGCCGGGCGTTGCCTCAACCGGGCTGCTGTCGCTGATCCTGTGCTGGAATGAGGCGTTCTGGAGCCTGAATCTGACATCGGCCGGCGCGGCGCCGCTAACCGCGTTCATCGCGTCGTTTTCCAGCCCCGAAGGGCTGTTTTTCGCCAAACTATCGGCGGCATCGACGATGGCGGTGGCCCCCATCCTGGTGTTCGGCTGGTTCAGCCAGCGCCAGCTTGTGCAAGGCCTGACCTTCGGCGCCGTGAAATAAGGAAACGCGCATGGCAACCCTGACGCTGCGCGATCTGCGCAAAAGCTACGGCTCCTTCGAGGTCATCAAGGGCGTCGATCTGGCCATCGCGGATCGCGAATTCGTGGTGTTTGTCGGCCCGTCCGGTTGCGGCAAATCGACGCTGCTGCGGATGATCGCGGGGCTGGAGGAAATTACCGCCGGCGAACTGGATATCGACGGCAAGGTGGTCAATCGCGTCGGCCCGGCGGATCGCGGACTGGCGATGGTGTTTCAGTCCTATGCGCTGTATCCGCACATGACGGTGCGGCAAAATATGGGATTCGCCCTGCGGCTGGCGCGCGTCCCCAAAGCCGAACGCGACCGCAAAGTCAACGAGGCCGCCCGCGTCCTGCAACTGGAACCCTATCTGGATCGCCGGCCCAAGGATTTGTCCGGCGGCCAGCGCCAGCGCGTCGCCATCGGCCGGGCGATCGTCCGGCAGCCGAAAGTGTTCCTGTTCGACGAACCGCTGTCCAACCTCGACGCCGCGCTGCGCGGCCAGATGCGCATGGAACTGCTGCGCCTGCACGAGGCGCTGAAAGCCACCATGATCTACGTCACCCACGACCAGATCGAGGCAATGACCATGGCCGACAAGATCGTCGTCTTGCAGGCCGGCCGGGTGGAACAGGTCGGATCGCCGCTCGATCTGTATCATCACCCCGCCAATCTGTTCGTGGCCGGCTTCATCGGCTCGCCGCGCATGAACATGATGCCGGTAACCGCGGCCGTGGTGGGCGATGCCGCCGTGACCGTCGGGTTGGTATCGGGCCAGCAAATCGCCGTCCCGGCCTCCGGCGGCGCCACCCGCCCAGGCGACGCCCTTACGCTGGGAATACGCCCCGAAGGCCTGCATATCGATCCCGCCGGTCCCATCCTCGTCACGGTCTCGCTCGTCGAGCGGCTTGGGGGACTGACCTTGCTGCATGTCAAAGCCGCCGGCGATCAGGACCTGACGGTGCAAATCGAGGGCGGCGACCCAACGCGCGCCCATGAACAGATACGGCTGGCGATCGATCCGGCGGCATGCCATCTGTTCGACAAAGCCGGACAAGCCCTGCCCCGCCCAGCCCGGCATACGCTGGCCGCCTGAGCCGTGTTCCTCGGACTGGATTTCGGCACGTCCGCGGTCAAGGCGCTTTTGGTGGATGGCGCACAGCGGACGATCGGCAGCGCCAGCGTCCCGTTGCAGGTCCAGCGCCCGATACCGGGTCACGCCGAACAAAATCCGCAAGACTGGTGGCAGGCCATGCTGGACGCGGTGGACGCGCTCGCCCGCGACCATCCCGGCGCCGTGTCGGCGATACAGGGCATCGGGCTGTCCGGCCAGATGCACGGGGCGGTGCTGCTGGATTCCAGCGGGTCGGTGCTGCGTCCGGCGATCCTGTGGAACGATGTGCGGGCCGCCGCCGAATGCGCCGAACTGGAAGCCGCCTTCCCAGCGCTGCGACAGGTCACCGGCAACATCGCGATGCCCGGCTTCACCGCACCCAAACTGCTGTGGGTGCGCAAGCACGAACCGGACGTTTACGCCCGCGTACATACCGTGCTGCTGCCCAAGGCCTATATCCGCTACCGGCTGACCGGCGAAAAAATCGAGGATATGTCCGACGCATCCGGCTCCGGCTGGCTGGACGTGGGCGCACGCGACTGGTCCGATGCCGCGCTGGCCGCCACCGGCCTGTCCCGCGACGCAATGCCCCGGCTGGTGGAGGGCAATGCCCCAGCCGGCGTGCTGGATGCGGCGCTCGCCTCCCGTTGGCACATGGCGCGGCGTCCGGTGCTCGCGGGCGGCGCCGGCGATAACGCGGCGGGTGCGATCGGATTGTCCGCCATCCGGCCCGGCGACGCGTTCGTGTCGCTGGGTACGTCCGGTGTGCTGTTCGCCACGACAGACAGTTTCCGGCCGTATCCGGACGCCGCGGTGCATGCGTTCTGCCACGCACTGCCCGGCATGTGGCACCAAATGGGGGTTACTTTATCGGCGGCAGCCTCGCTGGCATGGTGGGCCGGCGTGACCGGCCAGACGGAAGCGGCATTGCTGGCCGAAATCGACGCGGTCGCGGCACCGAGCCCAGCGCTGTTTCTGCCGTATCTCGGGGGCGAGCGAACGCCGCATAACGATGGCGCGATCCGGGGTGCGTTCGCCGGACTGTCGTTCGCGACGGATCGCCGGTTGCTGACCCAGGCGGTGCTGGAGGGCGTGGCGTTTTCGTTGCGGGATTGTCTGGATGCACTGACCGCATCCGGCACGCGGATCGAAGCCGCCGGCGTCATCGGCGGCGGATCCAGGTCCCGCCTTTGGATCGGGATTATCGCGTCGGTGCTGGGCATTCCGCTGCATCGCCTCGCCGCCGGCGAAACCGGCGGCGCGTTTGGCGCAGCCCGCCTGGGCCGCATGGCGGTCACCGGGGAACCGCCGGAAACCGTCTGCACGCCGCCCGTGCGGGAAGAAACAATCCTGCCGGACATGGCCCTGACCAACGCATACGAACCCCGGCTGAAACGGTATCGCGATCTTTATCGCCTAACGTGAACCGCGGCCCGCGGAAGGGTGCCGCGATGCCATGCAGGGGGTCGTTGCCCAATCGGGCGGCGGCCTGTAGCGTTGTCAACTCATCAGGAAGCCGGATATCAGTCTGTTCATGCCCGCCCGCACGCTTCTGGCCGCCGTGGCGATCTTCGCCGCCCCGGTATTCGCCTCCTCTTCGACCGCCGCCCGCGCGAACGATCTGACGATCGTAACGCGTGAGGAAGCCATGCAGTCCGCCATCCAGTCCGCCTATGTGCAGCCATTCACCGCCGTCACCGGCTTGGCGGTTCAACAGCAACTGTGGGAGGGCGGCATCGACACGCTGCGCGTCCGGCCCAAGACAACCGACGACCCGTGGGATCTCGTGCTGACCGATCCGGACGAATTGACCATCGGCTGCAACGAAGGACTGTTCGAAAAGCTCGACTGGACGGCGATCGGCGGCAAGGACCACTACATGCCGCAGGCGGTCAGCGATTGCGGTCTGGGGGCTGTGGTCGCGGCAACCATTCTGGCCTGGGACAAGGATAAACTGCCGGTCGCTCCGACATGGCAGGATTTCTGGGACGTGGCGAAATATCCCGGCAAGCGCGGCCTGCGAAAAGGCGTGCGCGGCAATCTGGAATTCGCGCTGATGGCCGACGGGGTGGCGCTGGCCGATGTCTATAAGACCCTGGCAACCCCCGATGGCGTCGATCGGGCATTCCGTAAGCTCGATCAGTTGAAACCGTATATCGAATGGTGGTCCACGGAGGCCGAGGCCGCGCATATCCTGGCCTCGGGCGATGTGCTGATGACCAGCGCGCCCAGCGGGCAGATCGCGACGCTGGCCGGCCAGGAACACAAGAATTTTGGGTTGCAGTTCGCCTCCAGCCTGTATGAGATCGAAAGCTGGTCGATCGTGAAGGGCAGCGCGAACCTGCGCGCGGCACAGCAATTCCTGTATTTTACCGGTATGCCGGCGGTGGAAATGCGGCTGTTACGGCAAAGCGGCGACGCCGGGCTGGCGAAAGGCCTGAACGAAGGATTGCCGCCCGAGCTTGCGGCTGAATCCCCTGGTTCCACGGCTAATCTGGCGGCGGGGCTGAAAGTCGATGCCGGGTTCTGGCACGATAACCTGCCCCGGCTGCGCCAGCGGTTCGATACCTGGCAAGGCCACTAATCCCGGGCCCGATTGTTCAAGCGGACATCTTTATCGGCGGGCCGATGCACCTTTATCGGCGGGCCGATGCACCTTTATCGGCGGGCCGATGGACCTTTATCGGCGGGCCGATGGACCTTTATCGGCGGGCCGATGCACCGGTTGCGGGCGCCGCCCGCGGGTCCGATGCCGCGGTGGCAAAAGCGCCCGATCCGGCAACCGGCAATCGGTGCTTTGCGCGGCGCGCCATTGAGTGCGATAAATCGCCGCAATGCGCGTTCTTTATCATCTCCCGCTTTCGCCCTACGCCCGCAAGATTCGCCTCGTGCTTGCCGAGAAGCGGTTGCCGTTCGAGTTGCGGGTCGAAAAAGCCTGGGAACGCCGGCCGGATTATCTGGACCTGAACCCGGCCGGAACCGTACCCACATTGATCGAAGACAACGGGCTGGTCATTCCGGACTCCTGTGTGATCGCCGAGTATCTCGACGAGGCCTATCCCGACAGCAGCCTGATGGGCCGCACGTTGGCCGAACGCATCGAAGTCCGCCGCCTGTCCACCTGGTTCGACGGCAAATTCGCCGCCGAGGTCACTCAAAACCTGTATGGCGAGAAATACCTGCGGCGGCTGACCCATCGCGGCAATCCCGACCCGGCGGCGATCCGCACCGGCTATACCGCGCTTCGCTACCATCTGGATTATATCGGCTGGCTGGCCGAAACGCGGAAATGGCTCGCCGGCAGCGCGTTGTCGATGGCTGACTTCGCCGCCGCGGCGCATTTGTCCACGCTGGACTTCATTGGCGAACTGGACTGGTCGATTTCTCCGCCGGCCAAGGACTGGTATGCCCGGATGAAGTCGCGGCCAAGCTTCCGCGGCATCCTCGGCGACCGGGTGCCCGGCAACACGCCGCCGGCCCATTACGCCGACCTTGATTTTTAAGAACCTGACCCGTAACGGTCTCGCATTATCCCAACCCGCTTAAAGGCCGACTGATGAAGGATGGGCCGGTGCGGTTCGGTATCGGTCCTTTTTTTGGCGCGCCGCCGCCCTCCAACCCGGCGCGCGATACCAACCGGGCTTCGATCCGGCCGATGCCGAGAAGGCTGAGCAATTCCAATCGAGTATTGTCGGACAGGATCGGGCGACCGCGGGCTGCGGCGCCACACCGCCGCCAAGGCGATGACCGGCATCCGGTCAGTGCAATGTGCGCAGAAAGAAGCTTACGACGTCGGCGTTGAACGCTTGATGAAACGCGGCCCGGTTGAAGTCGCCGTGCTCCGAGCAGATAGACGGCACGGCATGTGCCAGGGCGTCGCTGCAGGGTGCCAGGAAATCGAAATGATCGGCACCCGCAACGACGTGGTATTCTGGCGGGATCGGTAATGCGGCTCTGACGGGTTCGACGTAATCGGGCGAAGGCAGGATATGATCGTCCGCGGCGCGCCACAACTGAATGGGGACATGCACCGCGGCCAGCCCCGATGGCGCGAATGCGAAACCAATGGCGGGCGCCGCGACGACGGCGGCCTTGATTCGCGACTCGCGGACCCAGTCCGTGTCCACGATAGGCGTCGTCACAGGACTCTCCTGGGCAAGGATGCAGCTATATGCTTGTCGATGTGCGGCGCAGAAAGGGCCGACCTTGGCGAGGTCCGGCACACCGCCGATCGAAACCAGAGCCGTGAACGCGCCGATAGAAAAACCGAACATGCCGATCTTCGTCTCGTCGATGGCGGCATGGCTTGGCCAGTCGGCGAGCATGTAGCCGACCACTGTGTGAATGGCGCGCGTTCGAGCAGGTAGGTCAGTAGACCGGCTGAGGTCGCGGTAGTTGTCCCCGGTGTGGGTTATCGAGACTACGACGAAGCCGGCGTGAGCTAACGCCAAAGCCGTGTCGTAATGGTTGTCCAGCGAGCCGCCATGGCCATGCGACATCACTATCAGGGCGTGTCCGCCACCCGCGACAGGCGCTTCCGGTGCGACGTGCTGAGTGAACAGATTTAACATCCGATCGGATGGGACGGCCGATGCCGGATACCAAATACCAATTGCCAGAGGCGAGCCTGGTAGGTCTGGAACGGACACCGACTGAAAACCGACTTCGGCCGCAACGGCGGAAAATGAAATGAAAACGCCGAGTAGGGAAGCAAAAAGGGATACTCTCACGTCTATTGCTCCTAATCGGCTGCTTGAAAAACATGGTCGTCTATGACTGTGCGCAGGAAAGCCACGTGTTCCGCGAACGCCTTCCGGCCCGCATCGGTCATGATAATTCGGGTTCGCGGCTTACGGCCGGCGAAGTCCTTTTTGACGGAGACATAATCGACATTCTCCAGGGTTGTCAGGTGAGCCCCCAGGTTCCCGTCCGTTGCCTTCAAGATGGCACGGAGCCGCGTGAACTCGAGATACTCTTGGGCCGGCAGCGCATTCAATGCAGCCATGATGCGCAACCGGAGCGATTGATGAATGACCTCGTTGGGCGTGTGCATGGATCAAGCGTGCCTGAGCCATAGCCCGCCGAGGACGAGCGCACCGCCGCCCACTCCCGCCATCCAA
This sequence comes from Pseudomonadota bacterium, assembly GCA_021805565.1. Lineage (GTDB taxonomy): Bacteria > Pseudomonadota > Alphaproteobacteria > Acetobacterales > Acetobacteraceae > Rhodopila. The sequence continues at coordinate 115,048 of JAJZFA010000043.1, read as the reverse complement.
ATCATGAACAGCGACGGCAGCACGAAGAAGCCGAACAGCGTAAGCAGCCCCAGGCCAACGCCGATGAAAACCAGACGTAGTCCAGTCCATGTTCCAAGGACGATGTAGCCAACAGCGACCATCAGCGGAATGAAAGCCGCGATCGCGCGAGGATCGCTCGGAGCCATGACAGCTTTTGTTGCCATGATGAAAGCAACGAGCGTAGCGGTAAGGCCAAACCAAAGGCCCCAGCGAGATCCGCCGGTTTTTGCCTGCCGGAGGTCCCGCTGGGCAATAAGCACGTCGCCCACGATGCCAACCGGAACAAGGACCAGCCAGGGCAGGGCAGCTTCGGATGGGCGAAACTGGCCAATGCCGTAACCCAGAGCGTAGATGATACCCCATAGTATCAAATGGGGTGCTGCCCGCTGATACAGGTGGAGAAGGCTGCTGCGTCGCGACGCAGCGTCGATCTGGCCAAGTGCGTCAAAGGCATCGTCACGGTTGATCGTCATCGGCAAATCTTTCTCTCTTACAGACAACTCTGTATTACAGAGTTAAACCGAGGGCAAGCTGCTTCACCAAGCCCGCTGAAGTGTCCCGCGCCGGATCGGGCTACCTTGATAGTCCCTGATTTTTCAGGACAGTATAGGCGTCGAATACGTTAGCGCGCCGGTAAAGCTGTCCGCTCACACAAAACCTTCGGCCATGCGTGGCGCCACGACCCGAAGCGATGGTTGCCGGATAATGCCCCCGGCCAGCGTCGTGGGCGCCCGGTTCGTCATTTCGACAATGGTATAATCCCCTGCCGTCGCCATCGACGCGACCGCATCCAGGTGTCAGACTCGTGGTCGGCCGGAATCGGCGCCAATGACCCGTACGGAATGCGCTTGACCAATCCATCCACCGCCAGCCTGCTTCGTTCGATGCCGGTCTGGCCGTTGCTCGCCACCCTGGCGGTGCAGACCCTGGCCACCATGGCGCTGTATTCGCTGCCGACCGTCGCACCGGCGGTGGCGCGGGATTTGAACGTCAGCGGAACCCTGGTCGGCGCCTTCGTCGCCACGGCCTACGGCGTGGGCATTCTCTCGGCGCTGATATCGCCCGGCATGGTCCGCAAATATGGCGGTGTCCGAGCCACCCAGGCCGTGCTGTTCGCGGCGGCCGGAATGCTGACACTGGCGGCCTTCGCCTCCGGTGTAACCGGACTCGCCACCGCCGCCGTGGTGCTCGGTTTGGGTTATGGGGCCGCCGCGCCGGCCAGCACGCATCTGCTGGTGCCGCAAACGCCGCAACCGGTCTTTAATCTGGTCATGTCGGTGCGCCAGATCGGGGTACCGTTCGGCGGCGTCATGGCCGCGCTGATACTGCCGCCCCTGGTTCTGGCGATCGGATGGCGCCACGCACTGCTGGCGGAACTTGGTCCGGTGGTGCTGCTGATGATTCTCATGGAAATCCCGCGCATGCGCTGGGATACCGGCCGGGAACCGGCGCGCCGGGTGTTCGGGCGGGGACTATGGCAGCCCTTCGCGTTGTTGCGTGACCCGCGGTTTCGTCGCCTGTCGGTGGCGGCGTTCGTCTATGCCGGCCTGGCACTCTGTCTGGTCGCGTTCATGACAGTACTATTGACGACGGTGGTGGGGCTGACCCTGATCCAGGCCGGACAGATTCTGGCGGCGTATCAGATCGCGGGTTCGGTCAGCCGTCCGATCTGGGGCTGGATCGCCGACCGGTTTCTGACGCCGGCGCAAACCCTGGCGATCCACGGAGCCGGCATGGCGCTCTGTTCGGTGCTAACCGGCCTCTACGCGCCTGGATGGCCGGTTTGGGCGGTGATGGCGAACGCGGTGCTGGCGGGATGTACGGCTGGCGGCTATACCGGAGTGGCGTATGCGGAATACGCGATACTGGGCGGCGTCCGGCGAACCGAGGCGACCGGCCTGGGAACCGCCATTTTCTTTGCGGGCGGGATGGCCGTACCGCCGGTCTTCGCCGCCGCCGTTACCGCGTCCGGCGGCTTCGGGTCCAGCTACACAATCGGCGCCGCCTGCGCGCTCGCCTGCGCGATGCTTCTGGTTTTGCCTGTCAAACGCCGACACACCGCGCCCTGACCGAAACCGACCGGTCAGGGCAGCCTCGGCCACAAACGCGGAGCCGTCGATCGATGCGCCGGCCGGCCGCTACGACCGCCCGCACAAACAACGATTCAGGACATGTCCGGCGCGCCAGCCCGAAGCGATAGGTGTCAGACAGACCTTAAGCCACGATGGCGGCGGTCGTCACCGGTCGCCAGGCCTGCCATGTCAGGAAGCCTGTGATCGCGATCAATACGATCGTATGGATAATATCGCCGTGCAGGATCGCCGCCTGGGTAACCAGGGCGCCAACGCTGACAGCCAGCAACAGCGGGCTACCAAACCGCGACGTCGCCGGGATAACCAGCAAAATCGCGCCAACCGCCTCGATCAGGCCGGTGACGTAGCGAAAGCCCTGGCCGAGACCGATTTCGCCGAACTCCTGCACCATGACAGGCGCGCTGGTCAGTTTGAATGTCGCGAATGTCAGAAACGCTAGCCCGACGATCGCCTTCAATACCCACAGGCCGATATGTAGGCCCCTGGAACCGGTGGATGGTGTCATGGTCTGTCTCCTATACGATAGGCCGCCGCCTAGGTCCGGATGCATCCTGACCATGGCCGCCGCACCAAGCATGCCTCGCACTGTGTCACACGTCATTTGTCATATAAATCGATGAAATTTTAATATTATGTATCGGTCTAACCGATGATGGAGTGAGCCGGTGCTGGACGCATTAACGCTGGATCAGTTGCGCATTTTGCTGGCGGTCGCTGAAACCGGCAGTTTTTCGGCGGCCGGACGGCGGCTGAACCGGGTTCAGTCGGCGATCAGTCAGTCGGTGCAGACACTGGAAGCGACCCTGGGGATCGTCTTGTTCGACCGGACGCGAAAGACCCCGATGCTAACCGACAGTGGCCGGGCGCTGTTGGGGCGGGCCCGGCAGGTGGTGGCGGACGTGTCGGCGCTACAGGCACAAGCGGCGGCGATCGGCGACGGTCTTGAACCGGACCTGACGCTGGCGATCGACAATCTATTCCCCAGCGAGCCGTTGATGGCGAGTCTGCGAGCGCTTCGCCTCCGGTTCCCCGATGTGCCGGTGACGCTTTACACGGCCCCGATCCTGGCGGCAGCGGGCCGGCTGCGGGACGGTGCGGCGAATATCGCGTTGTGCGCGGTGCTGCCAGGAGCAATGGACGATCTTGTCGCGGCCCCGCTGACAACGATCCAGATGACGCCGGTAGCAGCCGCGGACCATCCTCTGGTCCGCATGGGCGAGCCACTGTCGCATGACATGCTGAGCCGCCATGTCCAGTTGATTCTGACCGACCCCACCGCCCCGCCGGACGGGCTAACCTTTGGGGTCATCGGCTCACGCGTGTGGCGGTTCGTGGATCTTGGCCGCCGTCTGGATTTTCTCCGGTCGGGATTCGGCTGGGGCAATATGCCGGCCCACACGGTGGCGCCGCTGATCGCGACGGGCGAACTGAGCGCGCTGACGCTTTTGGAACCGGGGCTCCTGGTGCGGCGCATTCCCATGCATGCGGTGTATCCCCGCGACCGTCCGCCCGGTCCGGCAGGGCGATGGTTTCTCCAGCATCTTCTGGCGGCGCTCCAGGTGCGAGATGCACGGGCTGCATAGGCGCGCGCGATGGCCACACCGCCTTGCACGCGCTGCGATCGCGGATCGCGACGAACAGGATAAAACACGGCGTGGTCGGCGCGCCGGACCGGCTCCGCACCATACACCAATTGAGATATATTTTGCTAAAAATGCTATCTTAGATTGTATTGACATATTTCCTACAACTCTTTAATTGTCAGGGAATGGAAACCTCATCCCCGCCGGACCCTTCCATCCACCTCCTCACCGCGCTGTATCACCAGCTCGTCCACACCCTGATCGAGGTGCTGCCGCCGCCGCGCGGCGACACGCCCGTTGGGATGGAGGCCCGGAAACTATCCGCCATCGGCAAGATCGCGGCACTGGCGCCGCTGAACGCCGATGAGGCCGATCTCGCCGCCCATTGCATCGCCGCCCGAGCGCAGGCGGATGAGATGTTGCGGCTGGCCCGCCTGAACGAGCATGACCCCGCGTTGGCCGCGCGGCTGAGCGCGGAGTACCGATCGACGATGCGCCTGTGGCTGGCGGTGTACACAAGGCTGAAGCGAGTGCAGGCGGAGCGCCGCAAGCGCGATGCAAATGCCGAGACGGCGAACGAGGACGCGTGGGCGCGCCATATCGCCGAACGGTCGATGCTGGCGGTGCTGGAGGCGCAGCCAGAAACCGCACCAGCCGAACCGGTGCGGCCGCACCAGGCGCCGGTCGCGGGGCCGGAGGCGGCTCCGACCAGGACTTCGGTTGCGGCTCCGATCGGGGCTTCGGTTAGAGCGCCGATTGTGTCCACGGTAGTCACTCCGGTCGTCGCGGCGGAGAAATTCATGTCAGGAAATGATACACATTCTCATGGAGTGACTTTTGAGACGAAGTTGAACGCCCAAACCCCAACCCCCGGATCCACGGGATCGGGCGTCGAGAACTTTCGCAGGATTTTGCTCAGCACGACACGTCTATCCCCGCAACAGACCGAAACGGGACCGGGGCCAAACGGGACACAGGATTTAGGGCATGCCCCCAGCAATCGTCGCCGAACAAGCCCTGATGCCACCACCAACGACAACCGGATTGCGTAAGAGGGCGCATCCAGGCCTTGATGCGCGGGAGGCGACCGTGGCCGCGCATTCCCCTCGGCCTCCGACGATAACCGGAACATCGACAAGCCGCGAAAGATTCACTGCGACTGAGCCGACCCCATTATCGGCGTGCTGGCGCCCCTAGTGCCGGTGCTGCCGTTACTGGCAACAGGCCTGCTTGCCGCCGGCCGCCTGAACGGGCGGACAAGGGACTGTTCCAAATGAGCAGAACACGCAGCAATCGCCAGGATTCGGACGCAGCACAGTCCCGCATCCGGTGCAGTCGTAGAAAAACTGGCAGGCATCGGTTGGCATTGTCTCGGATTTGCTGGTTCCGCAAACGGGACAGGTCAGAATCGAATCAGGGATCGTTAAATCTATCATGGATATAGATATCCCAGGAAAATCGGTCCCGTGCCGACAGCCAAAATCGCAATAGCGAACAGCTGCCTACACGCAGTAAGCGCCCACAATGCCCTGCCGGCAAGGCTTGTTGTTTTATGCATCGGTCGCGGTAGGGAGGCGGGTCTCCAGCCCCCGCACCGATCCGAACGCCGGCTTGCCGCCGGCATCGGACACGTTGGCGATCCGCCCATCTATGGTGCCGCCGCCACGGCATAATGCGCCGCCAGATACGCGGCGATCGCCGCGGCCGTGGAGTCGTCCATCGACGCGCCAAATACCGTCCGCATTCTGGAAACCTCGGCCTGCCACTGTGCGGACGTCAGAAACACGCTGTTCATGACGATATAATCCGCCGTATGGCAGGCGACGCACTGCGTGCCGGTCAGCTCCTCGCCCGAACCTGGCCGCGGGGACGGCGGCGCGGCGACCGCCTGGGCGCAACCCACCGCCAGAACGCCCGCTGCCACGGCCTGTCGCCAATTCATGTCACCGTCACCGAAATCGGATGCGGGACATTGTTGTTGTATCCGCCCGGGTTGGCCTTGAACCGAACCGGCTGTTTGTCCCCCGTAAGGCTCGTCGCTCGGCTTAACAGACGGAAGGGTCCTGGGTGCAACGGCCCGGTCTGCAAGATGAACCGGCGATAGGCATAAGGACCAAGCGGGCGGTCCAACAGGGCATCCTGCCAGGTTCGGCCACCGTCCAGCGAGACTTCGACGCGGTTGATCCCCGCCCCCCGATCCCAGGCAACGCCTTTGATATCGAATCCGTATCGGGTTACCTCATCGCCGTCCAGCGGTTCGGCGATGACCGAATTAACCGGCAACCCGGTTACCGGGACGGTGGTTCCTGCCGCCTGGGAGGGAAACGGCCGCTCCGCCGCGAACAGCCCCGAGGGTACCCGGCAGACCTCCCGCATCCAGACGGTGTTCAGCGGCGACTGGCTGACCTCGATGGCGGTCAGGTGCTTCATCCAGTAATCTCCGGCCCAGCCTGGCACGACAAGACGCGCGGGATAGCCGTTCAGCAGCGGCAGCGGGGCATTGTTCATGGCGATGGCGACAATCGTATCGCCGTCCATCGCCTTATCCATCGGCAGGCTTTTACGATACGGCGGTGTGGCGACCCCCGGCGGTTCGGCGTTGCCGCCGAACCAGACTTCCAGCGCCCCGGACGTAACGCCCGCCGCTTTCAGAACGTCGCGCAGCGCCGGTCCGCGCCAGACCGCGCAACCCATGCCGCCATCGGTCCACTGTACCCCGGCGACATGCGGATCGATGAAGCCCCGCCGGTTGCCCGCCGACTGGCAGACCGCCAGCACCTCGTTCGACGGCATGTCCAGCAGGTCGCTGAGTTTCAACCGGTTCGGGTGAGTCACGGCATCGCCGCCGATGGACAGCGACCAATTGTCCATATCCCCGTCCGAGGGCACGCCAGGAAGGTGATAACGGATATAGAACCGGTCGTTAGGCGTAACAGCTTCGGTAAACACATCGATCGGCGATGCATAATTCGGTGGCCGGCCGGTCAGCCGCAGCAGCCGGCGCTTGCCCGGCAGGTCGGCAAATTCCGCGATGGCCTGGGTTCCGTCCGGCAGGTCCGCGGGAATGCGGGTGCTTTCCGCCGCCCCGGCTTGCGTTGCGAGCATCGCCGAACCCGCACCTGCGATCACCGCCCGCCGCCGCATACCGCTGTCCCATCCGGAAATGCCCCGCCGCCAGGGCCGGCGGACGTGTGGCCCGATTCGCGGCGGGGTGCAACGGGCCGGTTATTCCGCTGCTTGCCGGAAGCTTTGCGCGTAGCGGGCCAATGCGCCCTCATCCGTGGGCACGATGGGCGCGAAGTCGGTATGGGCGATCCACTCGGCCCGCGTCGGCGTGCGGATATAGTTGGAGACAGCGTTCAGCGTCAGATAGACGATTTTGCGCGGATACGGCGTGATGTTGCCGGCCGACCCATGCACCAGATTGCCATGAAACAGCAGCAACCCGCCGGGTTTGCCCGTGGGGGCGACAATGCCGCCTTTTTCCACCAGATCGGTGACGGTTTGTTCGTCCAGGGTCCACAGCGGATAGGACGTCGTGCTGGTGTCATGGCCGGCGGCGAGCACCCCTTGGGTATGGCTGCGCGGAACCAGCATCAGCGGGCCGTTGATCGGCATCACCTCGTCAAGGAAGACCGCGATGTTCATGGCGCGCGGTTCCGGCATGCCATCGTCGCGGGCCCACGTGCCGTAGTCCTGATGCCATTGCCAGACATCGCCGGTGAAAGACGCCTTGGCGTTGATCTTGTACTGATGCATGTAAACCGGTTCGCCGAACAACTGTTCGACCGGCTCGATCATGCGGGGGTGACGCCCGAGCAGAGCGTGGGCGTCGTTGTAGAGGTGGGCGGCGAAGGCGGTGCGGGGGGCACCGGATTTTTCGCGCCAAACCTCGGGGCGCTGCTGGCGGTAGATCGCCTCGGCCTCGGATTTCAGGATGGCAACCTCGGTTGGGGAAAAGGTCTCGGGCAGGAAGACGTAACCTTCCCGATGAAACTGGCTGACCTGTTGTTCCGTAAGCATCGCTTTTCTCCCTATGCGGCTTTTGGATGAAACTGTTCGGCGGTAAGGTGAGCGGCACGCGCGGCGTGTTCGCGGGCAGCGGTTTCGGCCCGGTCCGGGTCGCCGGCCAGCACATGGCGCAGGATGGCGGCGTGTTCCTGGTGCCAGACGCGGGCGGCGTAATGGGGTTCGCGCAGCACCGCCGCCATCGATCGCATCAGATGCGGCCAGAGCGGCGCTGTCATTTCCTCGATCGCCGGATTACCGGACAGGCAGTACAGGGCGCGATGAAAGCCGGTGTCGGCGCGGACCAGAATGGGGATCGGGGTTGCGGCGTCGAAGGCCGCGCCGGCTTCGAGTTGGTGGCAAAGTTCGGCAGTTTCGGCCGGGTTCGCGGTGCGGGCGGCGACCTGTCCGGCGGCCAAACGAGCGGCCAGGCCGTCGATGGCTTCGCGGACCTGATAAAGTTGCATGACGCGCACCGGGTCCAGCGGAACCACGCGAAGGCCTTTGCCGCCGGTTTCCTCCACCAAGCCCTGGCGCTTTAACAAATGCAGCGCGTGGCTGACCGGTTGGCGGGACACCCCCAGGCGGCCGGCGAGTTCCGCCTGCCGGATGCGCTGCCCAGGCGCCAGGGTGCCATCGGCGATCGCCTCCAGCAATTGCCGATAGGCCTGGTCGATCAGGTTTTGTGTCGCGGGTAGCGCCTGAATCATGGAATTCGGAATTCCAAAAATTTGAGCGTCAATAACCGGACCCCCTGCCGCCGTCAAGCGCCTTGGCATGTCCCTTCACAAACGATAATAAACATGTTAACTAATCCGCTTACCTGGACAAAAATCGGCTCGCACCTATTGGGGAAGATAGCATGGAAACCAACCGCACCGCCGGGACCTCGGGTTCCGCTTACCTGCGCAAACCGTCGTCGCACGATGCGACCCTGACCGAGGTTGGGCCCGGTACGCCGATGGGCGAATTGCTGCGGCGCTACTGGCACCCGGTCGGCCTTGTCGCGGACGCCAGCGAAACGCCGAAGTCAGTGCGAGTACTGGGCGATGACCTTGTGCTGTTCCGCGATAAAACCGGTCGTCCGGGTTTAGTCTGGGCCCGGTGCTGCCATCGCGGCACCACGCTGTACTATGGCAAGGTGGAGGAACGCGGCATCCGCTGCTGCTATCACGGCTGGCTGTTCGATGTGGAAGGCCGCTGCCTGGAACAGCCGTGCGAGCCGGAAGGCGGGCTCCACAAGGACAAGATACGGCAACCCTGGTATCCGGTGCGGGAACAGTACGGGCTGGTGTTCGCCTATATGGGACCGCCGGACAAGAAGCCGGTATTGCCGCGCTACGAATGCCTCGAAACGCTCGCCGATGGGGAATTCATCGACGCCGACGATACCAGTATCGGCAGTGGAGGCGACGCGATCGCCCCGTGCAACTGGTTGCAGCACTTCGAAAACGTGCTGGATGCGTTTCACGTGCCGATCCTGCACGGCAATTTCAGCGGCACGCAGTTCATCGAGGTCATGAACAAAATGCCCGAGGTCAAATGGGATTATACTCCACTCGGGGTAAAGACACTGTCGGAACGGAAACTAGACGGCGGCAGGACGATGCGGCGCATCACCGAGGTTGTGCTGCCGACCCTGCGCGTGGTGCCTAATCCGTTCGTCGGCGAATACGGCCGGGTCGAATCCATCGGATGGACGCTGCCGATCGACGATACGCATTACCGCATCTACACCGCCGGACGAGTGCGGCAAGCAGGCGTCTTCCTGCCACGCGGCGCGGGCGCCCCGGCCAACGCAAGGCGCTGGCGCGACATGTCGGAGGCGGAACGGCGCGATTTTCCCGGCGACTGGGAAGCCCAAATCGGCCAGGGCGCCATCACCGCGCATTCGGAGGAAAATCTCGTCACCAGCGATCGCGGCATCGTCATGCTGCGGCGGCTTCTGCGGCGTCAGGTGGAAGCGGTGGCCGATGGCAAGGATCCGGTTGGCGTCACATTCGACGAGGTGGCCGAACCGATCGTGCTGGAAGCCTCGAACCGGCTGATCGATGCCTGAAACGGCCTTGCGCGTCCGCGTCAAGGCGGTGGTGTGGGAGACTGACGACATCCGGCTGTTCGACCTGCAACCAACAGACGGCGTGGCACTGCCGCCGTTTACCGCCGGCGCGCATGTGGACCTGTGTTTGCCGTCCGGACCGGTTCGTAGCTATTCGCTGGTCAATGCCCAAAGCGAACGGCACCGGTATCTGATCGGCGTGTCGCGCGACCGCGCCAGCCGTGGCGGATCGGCATGGCTGCACGACACACTTCGTTGCGGCGACGTGTTGACGGTTCAGCCGCCGCGCAACAACTTTTCGCTGGACGAAACCGCCCCGTTCACCGTGCTGGTCGCGGGGGGAATCGGCGTCACGCCGATGATGAGCATGATCAAGCGGCTGACCGCGCTGAGGGCTTCCTGGCACCTGCATTATGGCGCCAGAACCCGCCGAACCGCGGCGTTTATGGAGGATCTGGCGGCGTTTTCCGATCGGGTGGATATGCGCTTCGAGGACGAGGCTGGGCGGCTGGATGTGCGGGCAATCGTTGCCGGTGCGCCGCCAGGCAGTCACTTTTATGGCTGCGGACCGAGCGGATTGATGGCGGCGTTCGCGACAGCGACGGCGGATGTGCCTGCGCGGCGGGTTCACCTGGAATATTTCACGGCGCGCGAACCGGCCGCCACCGAAGGCGGCTTCGTGGTGGAACTGGCCCGGTCAGGCCGGGCGGTTGCCGTCCAGGCCGGACAGTCGATCCTGGATGCCCTGAAAGCGGCAGGCATCGTGGTCGCGCATTCCTGCGAACAAGGCGTTTGCGGAACCTGCGAAGTGGGGATTGTTTCCGGAATCGCCGATCATCGCGATACGATCCTGACCGAATCCGAACGAGCCGAAGGCAAAACGATGATGATCTGCTGTTCCGGCGCGAAATCCGCGAAACTTGTGCTGGACCTATGAAAGACGAACCGGTTATCGACCCTGCCCCGGCTCCCCCGGACTGGACCCGGCACGAGGCTCGGTCCCTGCCGATGGCACTGTTGCGCGCACGCGAAGCGGTTATGCAATACTTTCGCCCGCTCCATCGCAAGGGGCAATCCACCGAACAGCAGTGGCGTATTCTCAGGGTGCTGTTTTCCGAAGGCGAGATGACGGCGACGGAACTCGCGCGAAGAAGCTTTTTACTCGCGCCCAGCGTATCGCGCATTTTACAGGATTTGGAAGCCAGCGGCTTTGTGCAACGCCAATCCAGCGACGGCGACCGCCGGCAAACCTTGCTCCGCCTCACCTCGTTCGGTACCCAACGAGTGAACCGAGCCTTTCCGAAGCTCGAACCGGTGCACCGGGAGATCAGGCGGCGCTTCGGCGAAGAACGAACGGACCGGCTGCTGAAATTACTGGAGGAACTCCAGCACGTACTCGGCGAACCACTGTCCGGAAAGGGTATGTCCGAACCGAAAAACAAGCAGGAAACGCGCGATGAAGAAAATACCGATTAGCCTGCTTGCCGGTTCGGCGGCAATGCTGCTGGCCGGATTGGTTCATGCCGCCCCGGCCTACGATCCGGGGGTGAGCGATACCGGCATTAAAATCGCGCAAACATTGCCGTTGAGCGGACCTGTCTCGCTCTACGCGACCTTTGGCAAGGCATCTCTGGCGTATTTCGCCATGATCGACGAACAGGGCGGCGTCAACGGCCGAACAATCGACCTGCTGCTGGCCGACGACGCCTTTTCGCCGCCCAAGACAGTCGAACAGACACGCAAGTTTGTCGAATCGGACAACGTGTTTCTGATGTTCGCCCCAGTTGGCAGCGCACCCGGCATTGCCGCGCAGAAATATCTCAATGCTAAAAAAGTGCCGCAGCTTTTTCTGCAAAGCGGGTTGGCGCGATGGAACGATCCGGCCCATTTCCCCTGGTCGATGGCCGGGTTGCCCAATTATGCCGCGGAGGTGCGGGCTTTCGCAAAGTATATCCTCGCGAACCGTCCGGCCGCGCGTATCGCCGTGTTGTGGCAGAATGACGAGTTCGGGCGATCCTATCTGGATGCGCTGAAACAAGGTCTCGGCAGCGCACGGGACAAGATGATTGCCGGTTCGGAAAGCTTCGAACTGACCGATCCAACCGTCGATTCGCAAATGATATCGCTCGCCTCTTCCGGCGCCGACACGTTCCTGATCGCGGCCACGGCCAAACAAACGATTCAGGCACTCAAAAAAGCCGGGGATTTGCACTGGAAACCGCAGCTTTTCGTCGCCTTCCCGGCGGCATCCATCCCGCGGACCTACGTCCCGGCCGGGACGGACAACGCGATTGGAGCGATCTCCGTTGCCGTCTGGAAAAACCCAGCCGACCCAGTCTTTCGCAACGACGCGGACGTGACCGCCTATTTGCAATGGATGGCCCATTACTATCCGGACGGCGATCCCAATGACGGGCTCAACATCGCGGCTTATTTCGAGGGCGAGCTTCTGGTGGAAGTCCTGAAGCGATGCGGCAGCGATCCGACCCGCGAGAATGTCATGAAGCAGGCGTCCGGCTTTCACGATCTGCACGTGGGCATGCTGCGGCCCGGCATTGACGTCAGCACAAGTCCGCAAGACTACAGCATGTTCAAACGCTTCCAACTCGTCCGCTTCGATGGAAAAGCCTTGATTCCATTAGGCGATCCGATCGACAGCGAATAATTTTCCGCAAAGGGAACGATCATGACTCAAAACGACACTGGCACCGGTTATTCGCGCAAACCATCGTCGCACGACGCGGCTCTGACCGAGGTTGGGCGCGGTACGCCGATGGGCGAACTGCTGAGGCGCTACTGGCACCCGGTCGGCCTTGTTCCGGACGCCAGCGAAACGCCGAAGCCAGTGCGGGTGCTGGGCGAGGACCTTGTGCTGTTCCGCGATAAAACCGGTCGTCCGGGTTTGGTCTGGGCCCGGTGCTGCCATCGCGGCACCACGCTGTATTATGGCAAAGTGGAGGAACGCGGCATCCGCTGCTGCTATCACGGCTGGCTGTTCGATGTGGAAGGTCGCTGCCTGGAACAGCCGTGCGAGCCGGAAGGCGGGCTGCACAAGGACAAAGTGCGGCAACCCTGGTATCCGGTCCGGGAACAGTATGGGCTGCTGTTCGCCTATATGGGACCGCCAGACAAAAAGCCGGTATTGCCGCGTTACGAATGCCTCGAAACGCTCGCCGATGGCGAGTTTATCGACGCCGACGATAGCAGCATCGGTAGCGGCGGCCCCCAGATCGTGCCGTGCAATTGGTTACAACATTTTGAAAACGTCGTCGATCCGTATCATGTTGCCGTGCTGCATGGCAGCCATAGCGGACCGCAATTTTCCGAAATGATGGCGAGCATGCCGGACGCACTTCATTTCGAACGCACACCGCTCGGAGTTAGTACACGATCCGAGAGAAAGCTTCCGGACGGGCGCACGATGCGGGGTTCGGCGGAAGTCGCCTTGCCGACCTTGCGTGTGGTTCCGAATCCGCGCGCCGGAGCCGCGGGACCGGTCAAATTCGGCGGCGTCGAATCCATCGGATGGACGCTGCCGATCGACGATACGCATTTCCGCATCTATGTGGCTGGGCGGGTCAGCGAGAAAGGCGAATTGCGTCGCATGCGGTCGCGGCAGGGCGGCAAATTGTGGGAGGAACTGACGCTAGACGAACACCGCCGCTTTCCCGGCGATTTCGAGGCCCAGACCGGCCAGGGCGCAATCGCCGTTCACGCGGAAGAATTTTTAGCCACGAGCGACCGGGGAATCGTCCTGCTCCGCCGGCTTTTGCGCCAGCAGGTGGACCTCGTCGCGAGAGGCGAAAACCCCGTGGGCACCGAATTCGGGGACGGCGTTGCACCCGTCGCCTTCGCCGCCGGACGCAGTTTGGCAATGACGTCCGCGCCCTGAAAGCTCCGCGGGCGGCCAAAAGAAATGACCGGCCTATCGGCCGGTCGCGTCATTCACGCCCAGGGATCGACGATTACCTTGGCGTGCTGTTCCGGGTTGGCCAGTGCCGCGAACGCATCGCTGACTCCAGCCAGACCAACGGTGCCCGTAATCAGCGGCGTGACATCCACCTTGCCTTCCGCGATGAAGCCCAGGCTGTCAGCGAACTCCTGCGCCGTATAGGCCAGCACGAACTGCACGTTCAGTTGCTTGACGATGCCGAAAAACGGCTCGAACCGGTCGGTTTCCATACAGACCCCAACCACGACGACACGGGCACCGGCCGGAGCGCCTTCCATGACCTGTTGGATCACGCCCGGCACGCCGACGCATTCAAAGATCACGGCCGGGCGCATTTTCGGTTCAAGGCCGAACAATTGCGCGAACCGATCGCCAGTGTAACCCTCTGGCGTCGCGGCCTGTTGCCAGCTTGCATAAGGCGACGTTTCAGCCGGATCGATCGCGATATCGGCGCCCATTTTCAACGCCAGCGCCCGGCGGGCGGGCGAGAAATCCGCCGCGATAATCGGATGCACGTTCTTGATCGCCAGTCCGGCGATCACCGCCAGCCCGACCGGACCGCAGCCTACCACCAGCGGCACATCGTCCGGCGCCAAACGCGCATGCTGCACCGCGTGCCAGCCGACCGCGAGCGGTTCGGTCAACGCGGCGCGATCCGCCGGCAGACCGTTCGGCACCGCCAACAGCATCCGGTCGGCCAGCGGCATGTATTGCGCGAAACCGCCGGCGATGTCGTTGGAATAGCCAATCCCCTGCACCGTCTGCCCGGCCAGGGTCATCGGCATCGAACACACAAGCGTACCGGGAGCCAGGCGCGCGGCGGTGCCAGGACCGTACTCCACCACTTCGCAGCAGAACTCGTGCCCGAAGACAACATCGCGATCCGCGTCCATCGACCAGCGGTTACCGGCGCGCTTGGCCAGTTCGACGAATTGGTGCGTGTGTTTAGCGGCATGCAGGTCGGACCCGCAAATGCCACAGGCAAGGGTGCGCACCAGCACCTGCCCCGCCACGGGTTTCGGGTCTGGCACCGTATCGACGACGATGGAGCCTTTACGGAAAACGGCCGCCTTCATGATGGTTTCCTCCGGTTTATGGTTATCGCAGCGTAATTCGCGACATTCTGTCTTCCATGGCATCCAGCGCCGTGTCCAGTGCGATCCGGGGCAGGCGCAGCGCCAGGCGCGGGCGTTTCGGTGCGAACCGGCGCGGGCGCGCCCGGTTCCCGCCAAGATCGCGCACCAGGTCATCGACCGTCGCGAACCCGTCGATCAGTCCCATCGCCAGTGCCTGTTCGCCCAGCATGTAGCCGCCGTCGAACAGCGCCTCATCGGGCGCTTTCAGCCGGTGGCCGCGCCGCCCTCGCACCCAGTCCTTGAAGCGCCCATGCAGTGTGTCCATCAGCCCCTTGGCGAACGCGACGTCGTCCGGCTTTTCCGGACTGAACGGATCCAGGCGCGCCTTATTGGTCCCGGCGGTGTACACGCGTCGTTCGATCCCCAGCCGGTCCAGCAGGGCCGGAAAGCCGAAGCCGCCGCCGACCACGCCGATCGACCCGACGATACTCATGGCATTCGCGTGAATTTCGTCGGCCGCACAGGCCAGCCAGTAGCCGCCGGACGCCCCGACTTCGCCGATTACCGCATGCACGCGGACGCCGGCCCGGTCGGCCAGGGTGCGGATCATGGTGGCGATCAGGTCCGATTGCACCGGCGATCCGCCCGGGCTTTCGATATCCAGGATCACCGGCCCGCCGCCGGCCGAGGCAAACGCCCTCTCGATCGACGGCCGCACCGAATCCGCGCTGAGCATCCCCGCTCGGGCGGCGATCGTGCCGTGCAGCACGATCACATTTATGCGAGGATGGCGCCACGGCAGCAGGCTTGTTCCGCTCATGTCAGACGGCTCCGCAGGTCAGCCAAACCGTGCAGCGCGGAACCGCCGGGATCGAAATTCGCGGGATCCAGCCAGGTCAGCAAGGCATCGCGGCAGCGCGGCCATTCGTCGCCCACGATACTGTACCAATCGGTATCCCGCTGCTTGCCCTTCACCACCAAGTGCATCCGGTGCCGTCCTTCATACGTAAACCCCAGCCGTTCCGCCGCCCGTTTGGACGCTGCGTTCTGGGCATTGCATTTCCATACCAGGCGGCGATACCCCAGATCGTCGGCTGCCAGTTTCAGCATCATGAAAATAGCCTCGGAAGCCGCTTTTGTCCGCTGCATGCCGGGCCCGAACCAGATGGTGCCCAGTTCGATCGATGCGTGTTTCGGCTGCATGTCCATCAGTGCCAGCCAGCCGGTCGCGACACCGGTGCTGACCGGCCGAACCGTCCAAAACATCGGATCGTGCATTGCCGCCATATCGGAGATCGCGTGTTCCATCGCTCCGGCCGAGGCGAACGGGCCGGTAGCCAAATAGGTCCAGCTTGCATCGGCCCCTTGCGCGGCCTGCCACAGTTCGGCCGTGTGACGCCTGTGCAGCGGCTCCAGCGTTACGTACTGTCCGCGGATTGGAATACGGGCGGGAAGCGGGCGCGGGGCCGGGTCCGCATCCGGTGTTCCGGGCGCGGATCCTGTCGTCGGGGGCATGGCGAAATCCTTCGTTTCGTGGAATACGGTGGCCGTAGTGGCGCCTTATCGCAAGCCGCCATCGCCCTGGCCGGCCGGCATCGGGCTTTTTTCTCATGGGGGTTCATGAATGTTTCGTAGAGTTCTACTCGCAGCCGTTTTTTCGGCGGCATTCGTCGGGGCAGCCTCGGCTGCCACGGTCAGCTATACCGCGAAGCTTTCGGGCCGTTCCGAATTGCCGAAGACCGACAGCAAGGGCACCGGTAAGCTGGATGGCACGTTCGATACGCAGACGAAGGTGTTGACCTACACGCTGACCTTCGACGGCCTGTCGGGTCCGGCCACCGCCGCCCATATCCACGGACCCGCATCGCGCAAGGAAAGCGCCGGTGTGGTGGCTCCGCTGGGCGACAAAAGCCCCACCAGCCCGGTTTCCGGCAGCGTCACGCTGACCGACGATCAGGCGAACGCCCTGGCGTCGTCCAAGTTGTATGTGAACGTCCATACGGCGGCTAATCCGGGAGGCGAAATCCGCGGCCAAATCGTATCGCGGCATGCCAAGAAGGCGATGGCGCCGAAGTAGCCGCCTCCGCTTTCGCTGCGCCGGATCGGTTGACAGCCGGCCGGCGCAGACCGCGATTGTGCTTAAGCATCGGGCCGTCCCGGTAAAGGAACCGGGGCGGTCTGTTGCATTGCGGGGTTCCGCGGATCGTGCCCGAGCACTCTGTCCCGCACTGGCAAAGTCTCGCACTGGCAAAAATATCGCCGCATGCCAACATGCGGGATTATGCCACATCCCGAAACCTGGCTGAAAGTTTTGCCCAACGGGCTTTATTGCGAGCCGGGCGGGTTCTTTATCGATCCGCTGCGGCCCGTGGATCGCGCTGTGATCACGCATGGGCATTCGGATCACGCCAGGGCCGGACACCGAGCGGTGCTGGCGACGGCGGACACGTTGGCGGTGATGCGGGTCCGGTTGGGCGAAACGGAAGAATCGCGTCAGGCGCTGGACTGGAATGAGCCGGTGACGTTGGGGGATGTGCGGGTGTGGCTTGCCCCGGCCGGACATGTTCTGGGCAGCGCCCAGGTGGCGATGGAATACCAGGGTTCGCGGGCGGTGGTCAGCGGCGACTACAAGCGAGTGTCCGATCCCACCTGCGTAGGGTTCGAGCCGGTTCCGTGCGACGTGTTCGTGACCGAGGCGACGTTCGCGTTGCCGGTATTCGTGCATCCCGAACCGGCACTTGAAACCGAACGCCTGCTGGCGAGTGTCGCGTTGTTTCCCGGTCGCACGCATGTGGTCGGCTGCTACGCTCTGGGCAAATGCCAGCGGCTGATCGCGCTGCTGCGGCAAGCCGGTTGGGACCGGCCGATCTGGCTACATGGCGCCTTGGCGTCGATGTGTGCGGTCTATCGCGAGCGCGGCGTGGAACTCGGCGATCTGCGGGCCGCGACCGTTGCCGCGAAGGCCGATCTGGTGGGGGCAATCGTGCTTGCTCCGCCAAGTGCGATCGGCGGCCAGTGGGTTCGGCGGCTGGAAGATCCGGTGGTGGCGCTGGCGTCCGGCTGGATGCGGGTGCGGCAGCGGGCCAGATCGCGCGGCGTGGAATTGCCGCTTGTCATCTCCGACCACGCCGACTGGAATGAGTTGAATGTCACGCTGGACGATGTGGGCGCGCCGGAGGTGTGGGTGACCCACGGGCGGGAGGATGCGCTGATTCATGCGGCCGGCCTGCGCGGAATTCGCGGCCGGGCGTTGCGTTTGGTCGGGTATGGCGACGAGGACGATGCCGGCGCAACGCAAGCGGCGTAGTCTCGCCCCGCCGGCGATGTGCGGTTGCCGGGACGCGGGTGGTTAGGCCTTCGATCTGACGGCGTTCGCTTGCCCATGCCGGTGAGCACGGTTCGCCGCTACCCCATTAGCCGCGGGTCCGCCATCGGCCCGAACGTCGCGCCGGGGATTTTCGCGACGGTTTCCTGGGACAATTCGGCCGTGCGGGAGTAGTCGGGGTCGCCGGGCAGCATAGACAGCCGGCAACGGTTGGTATCGATCCGCTCTACCGTTCCCGGGCATCGCCGGCGCTGGCCGAACGCCAGGATGCGGCGTGCGGGAAGGCGCTCATCGCGGGTCTATGACCTGCAGCACCACCGGGTGGTACTGGTCGCCGTATCCGGCCGCATCCGCCTGTTTCAGCCGCTGCATGGTCAGTTTCGCCGCCGCCATGTCCAGGCCGGACGCTTCGGCCAGTTCCAGCGCATAGGACAGGTCTTTTATCGCGTAACGGGTGGAGAACGCGCGTTCCGGGAACGCCCCCGGCAGCATCGACTTCATGCCGTGATTGCGGAGCACGAAGCTGTCGCCTGATCCCATCGCCATGGTGGGCAGCAGCACATCCGCCGGCACGCCATTCCGGCGGCCGATGGCAATCGCCTCGGCCAGCGCGCCGCAATGCTGAAAGACCAGCATATTATTGAGGATTTTAACCACCTGCCCGCAGCCGGCGGGACCGCAATGAGTAACGTCCGAACCCATCGTCTCCAGGATCGGGCGGATGCGCGCGAAGCTATCGGCGGTGGCGCCGACCATGATGCTGAGGTCCCCGCGCGCGGCTGCTTCGCGCGTGCGCGCCACCGGCGCGTCGGCATACAGAATGCCCTTCGCGGTCAGGCGGGCGGCGATCGCCCGGGTCAGTTCCACGGACGATGTGCTGGTATCCACGACGCATTGGCCGGGACGCAAAAACGGTTCCAGTTGCTCGACCACCGCGGCAACCGCCTTGCCATCCGGCAGCGACAGCAGGATTACGTCGCAGGATTCAGCGATCTGCCGCATGGAGGCCGTTTTGACGCCGGATACGGCAAGCCGTTGCAGCGGTTCGGGACGAAGATCGTGCGCCAGGACCGGGATGCCCGACCGGCGCGCCAGGTGGCCGCACATCGGCTCGCCCATCACGCCCAGACCGATAAAGCCGATGGCGGCGATGGGTCGTTCGTCGGACATGGCGTTTTCCTTCCCGGTGGCCTGCATTGTTTTCACGGTGCCGGGCGCGGATGTCAAAGACCGGGACGAAGGTTGCGGATGACGGCTTGTCCGGTCAGGCGCAAAACAGCGCCATGCGGCTGAATGACACGCCAAGGCGCCGGTCATCGCCCTCCCCGGCGACCAGCATCGGGCTGGCCGCGTTGGGATGATCCAGCACGATATCGATGGTCTGGCGGCCGTTCGCCAGATGGCCGGGCACGGTACATCCAACCTCGCCGCGCGGTAGATCCGGAAAACTATGAACCATGGTCCCGCCGATCGTCACATCCAGGCGCTGACGCGGCAGCAACGGCGGTTTGACGAACGGCACGACATCCATCTCCAGCCAGTATTCGTCCGCGTCGCCGGGCACCGCGATGGTCACCAGGCTGCGCTCGCCGATCGCCCATTGATAGCCTGCTTCCGGACCGGACCAGCCATACCCCAGGCATGGTCCGGCATTGCCGTCCTCGCCGAACGTCAGTTCGGTTTTTGCCGGTGGCGCGACGGCCGCCAGCGACAGCCTTCCTTCGCCGGCTTGCCCGAATATTGCGTGCGCCCTGCGCAACACCTGCATCCAGGACCCGTAATCCAGGTTCGGCACCGTATCGCGTTCGGCCAGGCG
Organism: Pseudomonadota bacterium; assembly: GCA_021805565.1. GTDB lineage: Bacteria > Pseudomonadota > Alphaproteobacteria > Acetobacterales > Acetobacteraceae > Rhodopila. The sequence continues at coordinate 95,115 of JAJZFA010000043.1, read as the reverse complement.
CCGCACATACCCGGCCATCATCCGGTCATCGACCACATCGACCGATCCAGGCGGATGACCGGGGCACGCAGGCTGCACCCATAGCAGGGTTACCGGACCATATGCCGCCAGCGCTATCCGCAGGTCGGTCAGATCGCCGGCCGAAAGCGGTTCATTTTGGCGGAACACCAGGATTTTCGTGGGATTCTCCAGGTCCGCGATCAGCTTTCTGGTCAGGAAATCGACGGTACGCGCCTGCTGGTTTCGCAATGCCTCCGGGTCCATGTCGCCGGTTTTTACGTGGGCATGATAGGTGAAGTCGTATTTGGTCAGCTTGACCATATACTCGCCGTGTTCGGCATTGACCCGGATGTGCCGCGGATCGGCGATGTTGGCGAAACGAGCCTTTAGGCCCCGTAACAGATTGCGCAGCGGAGTCCCGGCGAAACGCAGCAGACCTAATGGTTCGGCGCCCGCCTGGCGTTGAATCAGGCCTAGTTCGCAGTTGTCTCCTATGCTTTCGAAGTGGAGTACCAAGTCTTGGTCGGGGAGATCCATGCTATGGCCTCCGATCGATGAACGGGGACAGAAGACCAGGGCGCTGCCCTGGACCCGCCAAGGGGCGACGCCCCTTGGAACCGGGGATTAGCGGAACAGGACGCTGGCGGCGGCTTGGGCGGCGGCCACGACCGGGGCGGGGAACAGGAAGAAGAAGCCGGTGAACAGGCCGGTTACGGCAACCACGAACGACAGCGACGCGGGGCGCGGATCGAAACGTTCGGCCGGGGCATCGAAATACATGATCTTGACGATGCGAATGTAGTAGAAAGCGCCTACTACGCTGGTTAGGACGCCCACCACCGCCAGCGTCCAGAGGCCGCCCTGCACGGCTGCCAGAAAGATATACAATTTGGCGAAAAACCCAGACATTAGCGGGATTCCGGCCAGACTGAACATGAACACCGCCAGCGCCATGGCCAGCATCGGATCGTTCGCGGCCAGACCCGACAGGTCCGCGATCTTCTCCACGGCCCTGCCCTTCCGCCGCATCGCAAGGATACAGCCGAATGTGCCGGCCGTCATGAATACATAGATGACCATATAGACCAGCGTGCCGCGCACCCCAGCGGCGGTGGCGACAGCCAGGCCGATCAGCGCGTATCCCATGTGGCCGATCGACGAGTAGGCCATCAGACGCTTGATGCTGGTCTGCCCGATCGCCGCGAATGCGCCCAGCAGCATCGAGGCGATCGACACGATCACCACCAGCATCTGCCATGCCCCGGCCAGCGAGGCGAACGATGTTCCCATCACCCGCAGCAACAATGCCATCGCCGCGACTTTCGGAGCGGTGGCGAAAAATACCGTCACCGACGTGGGCGCGCCTTCGTAAACGTCCGGCGTCCACATATGGAACGGCACGGCGGACACCTTGAACGCCAGACCAACGAGCACGAACACGATGCCCACGACCAGACCTGGCGACACGCTTTCAGGCTTCATCAGCAGATCGTGCAGCGATGCCATATCCATGGTGCCGGAGAAACCGTACACCAGCGAAATGCCATACAGCAGCAGACCGGAGGCCAGCCCGCTGAGGACAAAATATTTCAGGCCGGCTTCCGATGAGCGCAGATCGTCCCTGGCAAACGCCGCCAGCACGTACAAGGCCAGGGACATCAGTTCCAGCCCGAGATACAGCGTCATCAGGTTGGATGCGCCGGCCATGATCATCATGCCGACAGTGGACAACAACATCAGCACCGGAAACTCGAACCGGCCGATCCCCTGGGACCGGTTCCAGTCCAGCGCCATGATCGAGGCCAGGGCGGCGCCGGACAGGATCAGTATCTGATTGAAGGCACTGAACGCATCCGAGACGAACTGGCCGTGGAAGCCGAAACCGCCGGTGCGGGTCAGCACCAGCAGGGCTGCGATCAGATAGCCACCGATGGTAAACATGGTCGCCATCGCGGTGCTGTCCTGCTTGCGCAGCACACCGAACATCAGGGTCGCCATGCCGATTCCGGCCAGGACGATCTCGGGGATGGCCAGGGTCCAGTTCATTAGTGCAGAATCCCGGCTAACTTGGTTGTCGCGGCCAGGGCGGCGGTGTGCTGTTGCACCATCGCCCCCACGCTGGCGTCGAAGAAGCTGGTAAAGCTGGACGGATAGATGCCCATCCACAACGTCAGCACGATCAACGGCGCGAACACCGCCCATTCCCTGGGGCTGAGGTCGAGAATGTTGCGCAGGTCGTCCTTGGTAATTCGGCCGAAAATCACCCGCCGGTACAGATACAGCGAATAGGCCGCGCCCAGGATCATCCCCATGCCGCCCAACAGGGCCAGCCAGAAATTCACCTGCAACGAGCCGACGATGACCAGGAACTCGCCCACGAAACCGGCCGTTCCCGGCAACCCGACCGACGCCATCATGAACAGCATGAACACCAGCGCATAGGCCGGCATCCGGTCGGCAAGCCCGCCGTAACGAGCGATCTCGCGGGAGTGGATACGGTCGTATACGACGCCGACGATCAGGAACAACGCAGCCGACACCACGCCATGCGACAGCATCTGGAACAATGCGCCGGAAATACCCTGGATGTTGAAGGTGAAAATGCCGATCGTCACGACGCCCATATGGGCAATCGAGGAATAGGCGATCAGCTTCTTCATATCCTCCTGCGCCAGGGCGACCAGGGACGTGTAGATGACGGCCACGACCGACAGGGTAAAGATGAACGGCGCATAATACGCCGCCGCTTCCGGCAGCATCGGCACTGAGAACCGCAGGAACCCGTAGGCGCCCATTTTCAACAGCACGCCGGCCAGAATGACGGACCCGGCGGTGGGGGCCTCCACGTGGGCGTCGGGAAGCCAGGTATGCACCGGCCACATCGGCACCTTGACCGCGAAGGACGCGAACAGCGCCAGAAACAGCCAGCCTTGCATCCCTGGCGGGAATACCGTGTGCATCAGCACCGCGATGTCGGTGGTGCCGGCGTGAACCCACATGGCGATCAGCGCCAGCAGCATCAGCACCGATCCGGTCAGCGTGAACAGAAAGAATTTGACCGCCGCATAAACCCGGCGCGGGCCGCCCCAGACGCCGATGATCAGATACATCGGGATCAGCACGCCCTCGAAGAACATGTAGAACACGACGAAGTCCGTCGCGGCGAACATGCCGACCATCATGGTTTCCAGGATCAGGAAGCTGATCATGAATTCGCGGACGCGGGTATGGATCGATTCCCAGCTCGCCAGGATGCAGATCGGTGTCAGGACCGTCGAAAGCAACACGAACAGGACGGAAATGCCGTCCACGCCCATGCTGTAGGCGACCTTATACTCGGGAAGCCACGCGACATGTTCGTTGAACTGAAAGCCGGGTTCCGACGGGTCGAACCTGACCCACAGCACCAGCGACAGCACGAACACCAGCAGGCTGGTCCATAGCGCGGTCCATTTCGCGTTGGACGCGATTGTCTGTTCGTCGCCGCGCACCAGCATGATGACGAGGCAACCGGCCAGCGGCAGCCAGGTAATCAGCGACAGGATGGGAAAGCCGGCGGCGTTGATTGCAGCGTTCATGATCTCACCGGCTCAGCATGAAGACGCCGACCAGCACGACGACGCCGATCAGCATGGCAAAGGCGTAAATCGCCAGGGAGCCGGTCTGGATTTTAACGATTTGCTTCGATCCGTCGCCGGCCAGTTCGGCCAGCCCGTTCGGCACGCCGTCGATGATGGTCACATCGCCCACCTGCCAAAACAGCCGAGCCAGCCGGATCGCCGGCTGGACGAAAATCACGTTGTAGAGTTCGTCGAAATACCACTTGTTCAGCAGAAACCGGTAGATGGCGCCGAACGTCTGGGCGAGCCGCACCGGCAGCCGCGGATCGACGAGGTACATCGCATAGGCCAGCGCAATTCCCAGCAGTCCGAGGACCAACGGGGCGAGATCGACCCAGGCCGGGACATGGTCGAGGTTCTCAAGAATGTCCTTGTCCGGACCGTTGAAGATCGCGCCGTTCCAGAAATGCGGCCAGCCGGCGCCGATGAACCAGTTATCCAACGCCCAGCCTGCGAAAATCGCACCGAGGGAGAGCACACACAGCGGCAGCAGCATAACCCACGGGCTTTCGTGGGCATGTTCCAGAACGTGCCGGTCGGCGCGCGATTGGCCGTGAAAGGTTAGCAGCAGCAAGCGCCAGGAATAGAATGCGGTCAGGAACGCCGCCAGCAGCGTGCAGACAAAGGCGTACATCCCGATGCCGGTGCCGGACGCATAGGTGGCGGCGATGATGGCGTCCTTGGAATAGGACCCGGCGAACGGCGGGATGCCGGCCAGCGCCAGACTGCCGATCCACATGACCGTACAAGTGACCGGGATGATTTTCGCCAGCCCGCCCATTTTGCGCATGTCCTGCTCGTCTGACATCGCGTGGATCACCGACCCGGCCGACAGGAACAGCAGCGCCTTGAAGAACGCATGCGTGACGAGGTGAAACATCGAAGCCTGAAAGGCGCCGACACCGGCGGCGGCGAACATGTAGCCAAGCTGCGAGCAGGTGGAATAGGCGATCACGCGCTTGATGTCGTTCTGCACGCAGCCGATGGTGGCCGCGAACAACGCCGTCGATGCGCCGATAAAGGTAACGAAACCCAGCGCATGGGGCGCGTATTCCATCAGCGGCGACATGCGGGCCATCAGAAACACGCCGGCCGTCACCATGGTCGCGGCGTGGATCAGCGCCGATACGGGCGTCGGGCCTTCCATCGCGTCCGGCAACCAGACGTGAAAACCGAGCTGGGCCGATTTGCCCATGGCGCCGATGAACAGCAGGAAGGCGATGGTTTCGATCGCGGAGTAAGTCGTCCCGAACAGCGCGTAGGAATCGGCGGCATGCTGGGCAACCGCGGGGAATATGACCGAAAATTCTATCGACCCGAATTTGAAGAAGATCAGGGCAATGCCAACCGCGAAGGGAAGATCGGCGATGCGGTTGACGACGAACGCCTTGATCGCGGCGGCATTGGCCGATGGCCGGTCGTACCAGTAGCCAATCAGCAAGTAGGAACACAGGCCGACGCCTTCCCATCCGAAGAACAACTGCGCCAGGTTATCGGCCGTGACCAGCATCAGCATGGCGAAGCTGAACAGCGACAGATAGGCGAAGAAGCGATAGCGGGGGCGGGCATCGTGACCCATGTAACCGATGGAATAGACGTGGATCAGCATCGACACGAACGACACCATCGCGACCATGACGGCCGACAGCGTGTCGTAGCGCAGTGCCCACTGCACGTGGAACCGGCCGGATTCGATCCATGGCCCAAGGTCGAGCACGCCGGGGTCCGCGCCGCCGGTCAACTGAAAGAACGCCAGCGGCCCGCAGACGGCGGCGATGGCCATACCAGCGATGGACACACCCATGGCGGCTTTGTCGCCGATGACCTTGCCCAACAGGCCGGACACCAGGGCGCCCGCCAGGGGGGCGAAGACGGCGATTGCGAACAGCATGGTCAGCCCTTCATCAGGTTGACGTCTTCAACCTGGATCGACCCGCGATTGCGGAAGTAGATAACGACGATGGCCAGCCCGATCGCCGCCTCGGCCGCCGCGACGGTCAGCACCAGCATGGCCATGACCTGTCCGGCCAGATCGTTCAGCGCGGCGGAAAAAGCGACAAAATTCAGATTGACCGCGAGCAGGATGAGTTCGATCGACATCAGGATGACGATGACGTTCTTGCGGTTCAGGAAGATGCCGAAAATGCCCAGGACGAGCAGGATCGCGGAGACCACGAGGTAGTGGCCGAGGCCGACATCGATCATGGCTGCAACCCCTGTGTGGTGGCTGGACCCGGTGCCGCGGCGACCGGCGACGCGCTAATGCCCATGTCCGTGTCCCCCCGAATCCGCGTGTTCCCCGGCCGGCTCCGGCGCTGGTTCCTTCGGTCGCAGATAGCCGCCGGACCGTGTGGTTCCGGCCCCGAGGGACAGCGACATCATTTCCAGCGTTTCGGCCACGCTGCGTTCGGTTTGCTGGCGGATGTCCTGATGCCGGGAGGTTTTGCGGTCGCGCAGGGTCAGCACGATCGCGCCGATCATCGCCACCATCAGGATCAGACCGGCGGTCTGAAACAAGAACACATAATCGGTGTAGAGAATCCGGCCCAGCGCCTCGGTATTGGATACGCCGGACGGCACCGGCGACATCCGCAGTTTCACCGCGGCGGGCGCCAGGGCCCAGCCGCCCAGCACCATCGCCAGTTCGATGAACAGGACCGCGCCGACCGCCGCGCCGACCACCCAGTATCGCTGGATGCCGCCGCGCAACTGGGCGAAATCCACGTCCAGCATCATCACGACGAACAGAAACAGCACCGCGACGGCGCCGACATAGACGATGACCAGGATCATCGCCAGGAACTCGGCGCCGGCGATCAGGAACAGGGCGGCGGCGTTGAAGAACGCCAGGATCAGGAACAGCACCGAATGCACCGGATTGCGGGCGCTGACCACCATGGCGGCCGACGCCAGCAGGATCGCGGCGAAGAGGTAAAAGAAGGTCGCGACGATCATCGGTAGGGCGCGTCCAGTTCCAGCCGCCGAGCGAGTTCGGGCTCCCAGCGGTCGCCGTTCGCGAGCAGCTTGTCTTTGTTGTACAATAGTTCTTCGCGGGTTTCGGTGGCGAACTCGAAGTTCGGTCCCTCCACGATGGCATCCACCGGGCAGGCTTCCTCGCACAGCCCGCAATAGATGCATTTGGTCATGTCGATGTCATAGCGCGTGGTGCGGCGGGAGCCGTCTTCGCGCGGTTCGGCTTCGATGGTGATCGCCTGAGCGGGGCATATCGCCTCGCACAGCTTGCAGGCGATGCAGCGTTCTTCCCCGTTCGGGTAGCGGCGCAGTGCGTGTTCGCCTTTGAAGCGCGGGCTGATCGGCCCCTTTTCGTAAGGGTAGTTGATCGTGACCTTCTGCTTGAAGAAGTAGCGTAGCGTCAGGCCCAGGCCGGCGACGAGCTCGCTTAGGACCAGACTTCGGGCGGTACGATCCAAAAATGCCATTTATACGGCCTCCGCCAGTCGTGTCATGTGTTGGGAAGCCAGCCGAACGCCATCAATGCGCCCGCGGTAATCACCAGCCAGAGCAGCGACAATGGCAGGAACACTTTCCAGCCCAGCCGCATCAACTGGTCATAACGGTAGCGCGGGAATGTCGCGCGCACCCACAGGAACATGAACAAGACCGCGCATATTTTCAGCACGAACCAGATCACGCCGGGAATCCAGGTAAACGGCTCCGCATTGAACGGGGCGAGCCAGCCGCCGAGGAACAGAATGGTGGTCAGCGCGCTCATGAGGATCATGTTGGCGTATTCGCCCAGGAAGAACAGCGCGAAGCTCATGGCCGAGTATTCGACGAAGAATCCGGCGACGATTTCGGATTCGCCTTCCGGCAGGTCGAACGGCGAGCGATTGGTTTCCGCCAGTGCCGAGATAAAGAACACGACGAACATCGGGAACAGCGGGATGCAGAACCAGATTTTTGTCTGTGCATGGACGATATCGGTCAGGTTCAGGCTGCCGGCGCACAGCAGGACGGTGACCAGCACGAAGCCCATGGAGACGTCATAGCTGATCATCTGCGCCGCCGACCGCATGGCGCCGAGGAAGGCGTATTTCGAATTGGACGCCCAGCCGGCGATGATAATCCCATAGACGCCCAGCGAGGAGATCGCGAACAGGTACAGCAGGCCGACATTGATGTTCGCGCCAACCCAGCCTTCGTCCACTGGAATGACCGCCCACGCCACCATGGCCAGGGTGAATGTCAGCATCGGCGCGATCAGGAACAGGAGCCGGTTCGACCCGGTCGGGACGATCGTTTCCTTCATCAGCATCTTCAGCGCGTCGGCGAACGGCTGAAGCAATCCGAACGGCCCGACGACATTGGGGCCGCGGCGCAACTGCATCGCGGCCAGCACCTTGCGTTCCGCGTACGTCAGATAGGCGACGCCGATCAGCAGCGGCACCAGCAGGGCCAGCGCCTCGATAAACGTGAGGACGACGATGCCGGTATCGGTGGTGTGGAAGAAGTCGTACATCGGCTTACTCCGCCGCCAGGGCGGGGGTGGCGTGCGATTCGACGCAGGCCGCCATCGTCGGGCTGGACCGGCTGACCGGGTCGGTCAGGTAGTAATTCGCGACCGGCGAGGTTAGCGGCGCATCGCTGAGGACCGCGGGATCGCCGGCCGGGCCGGTATGGTCGGAACAACCGAAGCGCGGCAGGAAACCGATGCGCCCGAAGACCGGATTGATCTGTTCCATGCGCTTACGAAGCGCCTCGATCGTGTCGTAGGGCAGGGTTTTGCCGATCGTGGCGCTGAACGCACGCAGGATCGTCCAGTCTTCCCGAGCGTCGCCGGGTGGAAACACCGCCTTGAACCCGCGCTGGGCTCGGCCTTCGGTGTTGACGTAGGTGCCGGATTTTTCGGTATAGGCCGAACCTGGCAGGATGACATCCGCCCGCTGCGCGCCGGCATCGCCATGATGGCCCTGATAAACGACGAACGTATTTGCCGCGATTCGCGCCGGATCGAATTCATCGGCGCCCAGCAGCCACAACAGATCGACCCCGCCGCCCATCATCGCATCGGCCGTCTTGCCGTTCGGCCCAGGCACGAACCCGAGGTCCAGCGCCCCGACGCGCGCCGCGGCCGTGTGCAGGACGTTGAACCCGTGCCAGTCATGCGACAGCGCGCCCACCTGGGCCGCCAGTCGCCACGCCGCCGCCAGGATCGCGCTGCCATCGGGCCGGGCCAGTGCGCCCTGCCCCACGACGATCATCGGTTTTTTCGCATTGGCGAGAATCTTGGCGAAGTCGTGAGATCCGGCGTGAAGGTCCGTCAGCACCGATGGCTGAGTGCCCAGATGGGTCACCCCGTAGGTCAGATCGGTTTCCGTCCCGATCAGCCCGATGGGAATACCGTTCGCCAGCCATGCCTTTCGGATGCGGGCGTTGAGCACCGGTGCTTCCTTGCGCGGATTGGCACCCACGATCAGGATCGCATCGGCTTCCTCGATCCCGGCGATGGATGTGTTGAAGCAGTAAAAATCGCGCCGTGCGGCATCCAGTTTAGCGCCGTCCTGGCGGCAATCGATATTCGCGGAACCGAGGCTGGCGAGCAGGTCCTTCAGTGCCAGAATACTTTCGGCATCGCACAAATCGCCGGCGATCGCGCCGATCCGGTCGCCGGTCAGCGGTTTCAGCTTCGCACCGATCGCGGCGAATGCCTCATCCCAGGACGCGGCCCGCGACTTGCCGTTTTCGCGAACCCAGGGGCGATCCAGACGGCGGCGTTTCAGCCCGTCGAGAGCAAAGCGGGATTTATCGCCCAGCCATTCCTCATTCACGTCTTCGTTGATGCGCGGCAGAATACGAAGGACTTCGATGCCACGGGAATCGATACGAATATTCGTTCCGGTCGCGTCCAGAACATCGATGCTGTCGGTTTTGGACAGTTCCCAGGACCGAGCAACGAATGCGTAGGGCTTGGAGGTCAGCGCGCCGACCGGGCAAATATCGATAATGTTGCCCGACAGTTCCGAACCCAGCGCTTTTTCGACGTAGGTGCCGACTTCCATATGTTCACCGCGCGCGGTGGCGCCGAGGTCCGGCACGCCGGCCACTTCCGTAATGAAACGAATGCACCGCGTGCAGTGGATGCAGCGGTTCATGGAGGTTTTGACCAGCGGGCCGAGGTTCTTGTCAGGGACCGCCCGCTTGTTTTCGGCGTAACGGGTGTGGTCCATGCCGTAGCCCATGGCCTGATCCTGCAGGTCGCATTCGCCGCCCTGATCGCAGATCGGGCAATCCAGCGGATGGTTGATCAGCAAGAATTCCATCACCCCGCGGCGGGCGTTGCGGACCATTTTGCTGTCGGTATGGACGACCATGCCTTCAGCCACCGGATAGCCGCAGGACGCGATGGGTTTGGGTGGCGCCTTTTCGACTTCGACGAGGCACATGCGGCAGTTGCCGGCGATCGACAGGCGTTCGTGGTAACAGAAGCGCGGAATTTCGATGCCGGCCTGTTCGGCTGCCTGGAGAATAGTCGAGCCGTTGGCGACTTCGACCGTGATCCCGTCGATGGTGACTTTGGCCATATCGCTACTCCGCCGCCATCGGCATCGGTCTGGATCGCGTCTTATACGCCGCGATACGCGCTTCCATCACCGGGCGAAAATGCCGGATCAACCCCTGAATCGGCCACGCCGCCGCATCGCCCAGCGCGCAAATCGTGTGGCCTTCCACCTGGCGTGTCACTTGCTCCAGCGTGTCGATTTCGTCCGGCGTGGCGCGACCTTCGACCATCCGGGTCATCACCCGCCACATCCAGCCGGTGCCTTCGCGACATGGCGTACACTGGCCGCAGCTTTCGTGCATGTAGAACTTCGACAAACGCGCGATCGCCTTGATTACATCGGTGGATTTATCCATGACGATGACCGCCGCCGTGCCCAGACCGCTGCGCACCGCGCGCAGGCTATCGAAATCCATCAGCACGTCGTCGCAGATGGATTTCGGGATCAGCGGCACGGACGCACCGCCCGGAATGATTGCCAGCAGATTGTCCCAGCCGCCGCGCACGCCGCCGGCGTATTTCTCGATCAGTTCCTTCAGCGGAATGCCAAGCTCTTCCTCGACATTGCACGGCTTGTTGACGTGACCGGAGATACAGAAGAGTTTCTGTCCCGTATTGTTCTGCCGCCCGAGCCCGGTGAACCACGATGCGCCGCGCCGGAGAATCGTAGGTGCCACCGCGATGCTTTCGACGTTGTTCACGGTCGATGGGCATCCGTACAGCCCAACGCCGGCCGGGAACGGCGGCTTCATCCGCGGCATGCCCTTCTTGCCTTCGAGGCTTTCGATCAGCGCGGTTTCCTCGCCGCAAATATAAGCGCCGGCCCCGCGATGCAGGAACACGTCGTAATCGTAACCGGACCCGCAGGCATTCTTGCCGATCAGTCCGGCTGCGTAGGCCTCATCGATCGCGTGCTGCAACGCTACGGATTCGTTATAGAATTCGCCGCGTATGTAGATATAGGCCGCCGTCGCCCCCATCGCGAAACCGGCGACCAGGCAGCCTTCCACCAGTTTATGCGGATCGTGCCGCAGGATGTCGCGGTCCTTGCAGGTACCGGGTTCGGATTCGTCGGCGTTCACCACCAGATAGCACGGCCGGTCGGACTGTTTCGGCATGAACGACCATTTCAGGCCGGTGGGAAACCCCGCGCCGCCCCGTCCGCGCAAGCCGGAATCCTTCATTTCCTGGATAATCGCATCGCGCCCGCGCGCTAGGATCGCGGCGGTGTTGTCCCAGTCGCCGCGCGCGCGCGCGGCTTTCAGGAACGGATCGTGCTGGCCATACAGGTTGGTGAAGATGCGGTCCTTGTCTTGCAGCATCTCAACCTCCCACCGTCCCTTGGGGCGCGAATTGCAGTGTGTTCAGCGTCGTCGGCCCGCCATCGGGCGCCGAGTTCTGCCGGCCGGACATCGAACCGGGCGCCGGACGCTCCCCGCGCCGGAGCGCGGCCAACAGTCCGGTTACCTTTCCGGCGTCCATGTCCTCATAGAAATCGTCATCGACCTGCAGGATCGGTGCGTTCACGCAGGCTCCGAGGCATTCGACCTCGGTCATCGTGAACAGTCCGTCCGCACTGGTCTCGCCAAAATCCTTTATGCCGGTTTCCGACCGGCATGTCTCGGTCACCGCATCGGACCCGCGCAGCCAGCAGGGTGTCGTGGTGCAGACCTGGAGATGGTATTTGCCGATCGGTTTCATGTTGAACATGAAATAGAACGTCGCGACCTCATACACCCGGATCGGCGGCATGCCCAGACGCGCGCCGACCGCGTCCATGCCCTTGACCGGCACCCAGGCGCTGCCGGTCTGCCGTTTCATCTGCTTCTGCACGATATACAAAGCCGGAATCACCGCGCTGGCCTGCTTGCCGGCGGGATATCTGGCAACGATTTTTGCTATTTCAGTTTCGCTGTCGGCGTCGAACGCGAAGCTGGCTGGCTGTTCGAACGCCGATCCGGAGGTGGCCTGCATCATCTACCTGTCGATTTCGCCGAACACGACATCCAACGATCCGATGATCGCACAGACGTCCGCCAGCATGTGCCGCTTTGTCATAACATCCGTCGCTTGCAGGAATGCAAACCCCGTCGCACGTATTTTGCAACGATACGGTTTGTTGGTTCCATCCGCGACCAGATAGACGCCGAATTCGCCCTTCGGACTTTCCACCGCGGTGTAGGTGGCACCGGCGGGCACGTGATAGCCTTCGGTGTAAAGCTTGAAGTGATGGATCAACGCTTCCATCGAGCGTTTCATTTCACCGCGCGTCGGCGGCGAGAACTTGCGGTCCTGCACCTTGACCGGACCCAGCTGCATTTTCGCCAGTGCCTGCTTGATAATTTTCACGCTCTCGCGCAGCTCATAAATGCGCATCAGATAGCGATCATAACAATCGCCATTGCGGCCGACAGGAACCTGAAACTCCACTTCGGCGTATTTGTCGTACGGCTGCGACCGCCGTAAATCCCAGGGCACGCCGGATGCCCGCAGCGGCGGACCGCTGAAACCCCAGGCCAATGCCTGCTCCGCCGAAAAAATGCCGATATTAACCGTGCGCTGCTTCCAGATGCGATTGTTGGTCAGCAGCGTTTCCAGATCGTCGATGAATTTTGGAAATGTGTCGGCCCACGCCGCGATCTTGTCGGTCAGGCCGGCCGGCAGATCCTTCGATACCCCGCCCGGCCGGAAATAATTCGCATGCAGACGGGCGCCGGACGCCGCCTCATGGAACTCCATCAGCTTCTCGCGTTCCTCGAAACCCCACAGGCTGGGGGTAATCGCCCCGACATCGAGCGCATAGGTCGTCAGGTTGAGCAGATGATTCAGAACGCGCGTAATCTCGGCGAACAGCACGCGAATCCACTGGGCGCGATCCGGCGCGGTAATGCCCAGCAGTTTCTCGACCGCCAGGGCGAACGCATGTTCCTCGCACATCGGCGACACGTAATCCAGCCGGTCGAAATACGGCACCGCCTGCATATAGGTCTTGTATTCGATCAGCTTCTCGGTGCCGCGATGCAGCAGCCCGATATGCGGATCGGCGCGTTCGACGATCTCCCCGTCCAACTCCAGGATCAGCCGCAACACGCCATGCGCGGCCGGATGCTGCGGGCCGAAATTGATCGAGTGGCCGTCGAACTCGACCGTCCGGCCAGACGATCCGATTTCGGGAACCAGCGTCTCGCTCATATCCGTTCTAGCCTTTCGCCTGTTCGGCGGAACGTTCGGTAAACACTTTTTCGTCGCCGGGCAACGTCGTCATGGCTTCCCACGGCGACAGGAAGTCGAAACTGCGGAAATCCTGCGTCAACCGCACCGGTTCATTGACCACCTGCTTGCGATCCTCATCGTAGCGAACTTCCACATATCCGGTCAGCGGGAAGTCCTTGCGCAGCGGATGCCCCTGAAACCCGTAATCCGTCAGGATGCGCCGCAAATCCGGCTGGCCCGAGAACACGATGCCGAACAGATCCCAGGCCTCGCGTTCCCACCACGTCGCCACGGGCCAAACCGTATGGACCGACGGCACGGGGGTCGCGGCATCGGTGGCAACGATCACCCGCACACGCTGATTCAGCGACACCGACAGCAGATTATAAACCACGTCGAACCGTTCGGTGCGTCCCGGCCAATCGACGCCGCAAAGATCCATCATCTGCTCGAACGCGAAGCGCGGGTCGTCGCGCAGGGTCGTCATCGCGGCCACCAGCGCGTCGCGCGTTGTCGCGGCGACCAGTTCGCCCCCCTGGATGCGGAATCCGGTAACACCAGGGACCGATGCAACGGATTGACCCAACAATTCCAGTCCGGACGGCGGTGGCGGCGGGGCGGCCTCGGCCACGGGTTCGGCTTCAGCCACGAAGGATCGTCCCCGTACGGCGAATTTTCTTCTGTAACTGCATGATTCCGTAAACCAGGGCCTCCGCCGTCGGCGGACAGCCAGGAACATAAATATCGACTGGGACAACGCGATCGCAGCCGCGCACCACCGAATACGAATAGTGATAATAGCCGCCGCCGTTGGCGCAACTGCCCATACTGATGACCCAGCGCGGTTCCGGCATCTGGTCGTACACCTTGCGCAGCGCGGGGGCCATCTTGTTGGTCAGGGTGCCGGCCACGATCATCACGTCGCTTTGGCGCGGCGACGCCCGCGGGATGATCCCCAACCGATCCAGATCGTAGCGGGGCATGTAGGCGTGGATCATTTCCACCGCGCAGCAGGCCAGACCGAAGGTCATTGGCCACAGGCTTCCGGTGCGTGCCCAGTTCACCACCTTGTCGAGATTGGCGACAAGAAAGCCCTTGTCGGCGATTTCCCCGGTGATGCCTTTGATCACCGCGTCCTGTTCCGGACCCGGCGGGAGGTAATCCCGGTTCCAGGCCATGACGGTGGTATCGCTCATGCTGCTACTCCCACTCCAGCGCGCCCTTGCACCATTCATAAACGAAGCCGACGGTCAGAACGCCGAGGAACGCGATCATCGACCAAAAGCCGAATGCGCCGATTCCCTTCAGGGCGACGGCCCAGGGGAACAGGAACGCGACCTCAAGGTCGAATATGATGAAAAGGATGGCGACGAGATAATACCGCACATCGAACCGGCGGCGCGCATCGTCGAATGCCTCGAACCCGCACTCATACGCGGATAATTTTTCGGGATACGGTTTTTGACGGGCGGCGAGCAGGGAGCCGCCGACCATCGCGGTGGCGATACCCCCGGCGATCACGAGGAACACCAGGATCGGCAGATATCCAAAGAGAACTGGCTTCATGACAGATCCGTACCAACGCGGGTCGCCGCTAACATGGACAGCCAACCAACAAACGCATTCCCCGCGCCGGCTGGTTTCCTTCCGCATTGCAACGACGCCAGTTTAGACCCATCGCGGCATCGCCGCCATAGGGGGAAGGGGCAGAAATCCGCCCCGGCCCAAAGGAAAAAATTATCGATGTTTCATACCGCTGCTGGCGCGAGAGACGGGGCTCGAACCCGCGACCTCCGGCGTGACAGGCCGGCGCTCTAACCAACTGAGCTACTCCCGCAGCGGCAGGGGCGAGGAATTAGGCTGAGCGCGCCGTGGCGTCAAGCGCGAACAAGCAAGAATCCGGATATGGTTTGCGCGACCGGATAGGGGCACACCGCAACACAAAAACCGGGGCCGGCGATTGGGCCGCCCCGGTTATGTGCCGCGACAATGATGGTGGGCGGTGACGGTTTCGAACCGCCGACCCTCTCGGTGTAAACGAGACGCTCTACCGCTGAGCTAACCGCCCCTTGGCCTCGGAAGGCCGAAATATAGCACCCACCGCGGTCAGGTCCGGACGGAGCTTATCGCGTCGAACGAGGCCACCCAGCGCCCTCCACGAATAAGCATAGGCCGGCAGCTCAATCGGCGTGCTGACCGCATATAGTGCCGATGCTGCCCCTGCCCGATCAGCCAACGGCGTCTTTAAGGCCCTTGCCCGCTTTAAAGCGTACAGTGGTCGATTCGGGAATCGCCATCTCTTCGCCGGTACGGGGATTACGGCCAGTGCTGGCCTTGCGAACGGCGGCGGCGAAGGTGCCGAAGCCGACAAGACGAACCTCTTCCTTCTGTTTCAGGGCGCCGGTGATCGCATTGAACAGCACATCGACAACTTCGCCCGCCTTGGCGCGCGACAGGTCCGTCCCGTCAGCGACCGCTGCCACCAGGTCCAATTTGTTCACGGCATTTCCTCTCAATGTGGAAAAATCAACAATCGACGTTCTTCCGGGCGGTGTGCCTGAAGGAGCGGCCGGACACTACTGGCCAGATTTCAGGCCCGTCAATGCCAAGACCAGGGATTTCTGGGAAAAACCAGCCGATGGCCCGAAGTAATACGATGGAATCGGCCCGCACTATTTTTCCAAAATCCCATTTGCGGGCGAATTTCCACCACAACTGTGGACCCGGAGCGCGCCGCGCCCGGGCCTATGGCCATCAGTGTGGCAGCAACGACGTGGCGGGTTGGGTAGCCGCCGCCGTTACCGGGGGATCGGCCGGTTCCTCCCACTCGATCGGGATCGGCCTGCGTGCCAAAGCCTGGGCGATGACTTCATCGACGTCGGCAACCGGAATCAGCTTCAGGTGCTTCTTCACGTTATCTGGGATTTCGGCCAGATCCTTCTCGTTATCCTTGGGGATGAACACCGTCGTGATGCCCGCCCGCAGCGCGGCCAGCAGCTTCTCCTTCAAGCCACCGATCGGCAGGATACGACCGCGCAGGGTGATCTCCCCGGTCATCGCCACGTCGCGCCGAACAGGGATACCAGTCAGGATCGACACGATCGATGTCGCCATCGCAACCCCGGCCGACGGACCATCCTTCGGAGTCGCCCCTTCCGGCACATGCACGTGGATATCGCGTTTTTCGAACAGCGTCGGCTTGATGCCGAATCTGATCGAGCGACTCCGCACATACGACAGGGCCGCGGACACACTTTCCTGCATCACGTCGCCCAGCTTGCCGGTCTGCTTGACGTTGCCCTTACCGGGCAGCAGCACCGA
Source organism: Pseudomonadota bacterium (assembly GCA_021805565.1). Lineage (GTDB taxonomy): Bacteria > Pseudomonadota > Alphaproteobacteria > Acetobacterales > Acetobacteraceae > Rhodopila. The sequence goes on along the minus strand of JAJZFA010000043.1, from coordinate 78,441 downwards.
CTCGATGGTCAGGATTTCGCCGCCGACTTCCGTCCAGGCCAGACCGGTCACGACACCGACCATGTCCTCGGCTTCGGTTTCGCCAAAGCGGAACTTCTGCACGCCGGCGAATTTTTCCAGATTTTTGCGGGTAATCGCGACCTTGGTCACCTTCTTGGTCACGATCTCCTTGACCGCTTTCCTGGCGAGATTGGCCAGTTCGCGTTCCAGGTTACGCACGCCGGCTTCGCGGGAGTAATACCGGATCAGGTCGCGCACGGCTTCCTCGGTGACGCTCCATTCGTCTTTCTTCAGACCGTGGGCTTCGCCTTGCTTGTCTATCAGATGGCGCTTGGCGATCTCGACTTTTTCATCCTCGGTGTAGCCGGGAATCCGGATGATCTCCATCCGGTCCAGCAGCGGCTGCGGCATCCGCAGGCTGTTGGCCGTGGTGACGAACATCACGTCGGACAGATCGTAATCGACTTCCAGGTAGTGATCGGCGAACGTGCTGTTCTGTTCCGGGTCCAGCACCTCCAGCAGTGCCGACGACGGATCGCCGCGCCAATCCTGGCCGAGTTTGTCCACTTCATCGAGCAAGAACAGCGGGTTGGATGTTTTGGCCTTCTTCATGCCCTGGATGACCTTGCCGGGCATCGAGCCGATATAGGTCCGGCGGTGACCGCGCACTTCCGCTTCATCCCGTACACCGCCGAGGGACATGCGAACGAAACTGCGGCCTGTGGCCTTGGCGATGGATTTACCGAGCGAGGTTTTACCGACCCCGGGGGGGCCGACGAGACAGAGGATGGGGCCGCGCACCTTCGGGCTACGCGCCTGCACAGCCAGATATTCGATAATCCGTTCCTTGACCTTCTCCAGGCCATAATGGTCGGATTCGAGAATTTTCTCAGCCGCGACGACATCGTTGTTGATCTTGCTGCGCTTCTTCCACGGAATGGACAGCATCCAATCGAGGTAGTTGCGCACCACCGTCGCCTCGGCGCTCATGGGGCTCATGGTGCGAAGCTTCTTCAGCTCCGCCGTGGCCTTTTCGCGGGCTTCCTTGGAGAATTTGGTCTTTTTGATGCGGGCCTCGAGTTCGGCGTTTTCGTCTTTGCCGTCCTCGCCCTCACCGAGTTCCTTCTGAATCGCCTTGAGTTGCTCGTTTAGGTAGTACTCGCGCTGGGTCTTCTCCATCTGCCGCTTGACGCGGTTACGGATGCGCTTTTCGACCTGAAGCACACCGATTTCGGATTCCATGTGACCAAACACACGCTCCAACCGCTCGCTGATCCGGGCGATTTCCAGCAGGTCCTGCTTTTCGGGAATTTTCAGATTCAGATGGCTGGCGACCGTGTCGGCCAGCTTCGATGGTTCCTCGATCTGATTCAACGAAACCAGGACCTCGGGGGCAATTTTTTTGTTCAGTTTGATATATTGCTCGAACTGCGAGACAACCGTGCGGCCCAAGGCCTCAAGGTCTTTCTTCTCGCCGCCGATGTCGGGCATCGGTTCGGTGACCGCCTCGAAATAGGCCTCGGTCTCCTTGAATTTGACGATCCTGGCGCGCCGGCCCCCTTCGACCAACACTTTCACCGTGCCGTCCGGCAACTTCAACAGTTGCAGAATCGTCGAAACGGTGCCGATCCGGAAAATATCATCGACCGACGGATCGTCCTGGGATGCGTTTTTCTGGGCAACGAGCAGAATCTGCTTGTCTTCCTTCATAACAGCTTCCAGCGCCCGGACCGATTTTTCACGCCCGACAAACAGCGGGACGATCATATCCGGGAAAACCACGATATCGCGCAACGGCAACACGGCCATCGCATCGCTTGACCCGGCTTTTTCAGAGGGCCGATTCTGTTCCGTCATGTATGACCTCCTAAAGGACAGTCAGCGTGGAATTCCGCCCAACAGCGGCTCGGAATGCGCTTTCTCAGGATTGTAACACCCTGTCCGACGCGATATGGCGTCCGAACGGGGTGCCGCAAGCCCTTGAAATCCGTGACCGCGGGTTTACCCGCGGCATTTCTGCGTTGTATTAAGGATCAGGCGGAATTCTCCGCCCGTTCCTTCCCATACAAATACAGCGGATTGGCCCTGGATTCGGCCACTTCGCGATTAATGACGACTTCCTCCACCCCGTCCAAGCCAGGTAATTCGAACATCGTGGACAGCAATATCTGTTCCATGATGGAGCGTAGTCCCCGAGCGCCCGTCTTGCGGGCGATGGCTCGGGTGGACACCGATTTCAGCGCATCGTCGGTAAACGACAGCTTCACGCCTTCCATCTCGAACAGCCGCCCATACTGCTTCACCAGGGCATTTTTCGGCTTGGTGAGAATCTCCATCAAGGCGCTTTCGTCCAGGTCTTCCAGCGTGGCGACGACCGGCAGACGACCGATGAACTCCGGGATCAATCCGAATTTCAGCAGGTCTTCCGGTTCCACCTCTTTCAGAATGGCGCCCGTCCGCCGTTCGTCGGAGGAGCGAACCTCGGCGCCATAACCGATTCCCGATCCTTTGCCGCGAGAGCCGATGATGCGCTCAAGGCCGGAAAACGCGCCGCCGCAGATGAACAGGATGTTCGTCGTATCGACCTGCAGGAATTCCTGCTGCGGATGCTTGCGGCCACCCTGGGGCGGCACCGAAGCTACGGTGCCTTCCATGATCTTCAGCAGCGCCTGCTGCACGCCCTCACCCGACACGTCCCGGGTGATCGATGGGTTGTCGGACTTGCGCGAGATTTTATCGACCTCGTCGATATAGACGATGCCGCGCTGCGCCCGTTCCACATTGTAGTCGGCGGCCTGAAGCAGCTTGAGGATGATGTTTTCCACATCCTCCCCCACGTAACCCGCTTCGGTCAGCGTAGTGGCGTCCGCCATGGTGAACGGCACATCCAGGATCCGGGCCAGGGTCTGGGCCAGCAAGGTTTTGCCGGATCCGGTAGGGCCGAGGAGTAGGATGTTGGACTTCGCAATCTCGATATCGTTGTTTTTCTGGCCGTGAGCCAACCGCTTGTAGTGGTTATGCACCGCCACCGACAGAACCTTCTTCGCGTGCGCCTGGCCGATCACATAATCGTCCAGAACCTTGCAAATCTCTCGCGGGGTGGGAACGCCATCGCGGGATTTAACCAGATGGGTCTTATGCTCCTCACGGATGATATCCATGCACAGTTCGACGCACTCGTCGCAGATGAAGACCGTCGGACCGGCGATGAGCTTACGAACCTCGTGCTGCGACTTGCCGCAGAACGAGCAATAGAGGGTATTTTTCGAATCGCCGGACTTGCTCATGCGTACTCCTCCCCCAAACACAGGGGCACAATAGGGAATGATAACTCCCGATAGGCTACAGGGACAAGAACCGCGTTTAACCGGACCCTGGAAAAGTCTCCAACCTTACGGAAAACTGTGTCGCCCGGACCACAATGCCACAGGAAGGCGGCGCGAAACCTGGAACAAGAACCGCATTCCAGGCCTCAGCACCTTAGAAGAACCGTTCAGGCCTTGCCGGGCTCGGCCGATTCGGGCAGCGGACGACTGTCCACCACTTCATCGACCAGACCGAAATCGCGGCTCTCCTCGGCGGACATATAGGTGTCGCGTTCCAGTTTGCGCTCGATCGCCTCGATTGGCTGACCCGTGTGCTTCACATAGATCTCGTTCAGCCGCTTGCGCAGCGTCAGGATTTCGCGCGCCTGGATTTCGATGTCGGTGGCCTGTCCCTGCGCACCGCCGGACGGCTGATGCACCATCACGCGGGCGTTGGGCAGCGCATATCGCTTACCCTTGGCGCCGGCGGTCAGCAACAGGCTGCCCATGGACGCCGCCTGGCCGATACACACGGTACTGACCGGGCTGCGGATGTACTGCATCGTATCGTAAATCGCGAGACCGGCCGACACCACGCCGCCCGGACTGTTGATATAGAACGAAATATCCTTCGCCGGATTTTCCGATTCCAAAAACAGGAGCTGGGCGCATATCAACGCACTGACCTGATCGAAGACCGCACCGGTCAGGAAGATAATGCGTTCTTTCAGCAATCGCGAATAAATATCGTACGCCCGTTCGCCGCGGGCGGACTGTTCCACCACCATCGGCACCAGATTGTTAGCATATACCTCGACAGGGTCGCGGTCCCGCATCGTGATCACCTATGATTTCAGGCGTGGATAAGAAGGCACTCAACAAATAGGTACGGCACCCGGAAATTACAGCAACCCGGACGATCGGCTGGTTCAGGTCGCGGCCGGTTCGGCTTCCGGTTCCTTCGCCAGTTCCTCCGGCGTCACCACCACATCCGTCAGCCTGGCGAGCTCCAGCACGAAGTCCACCACTTTTTCTTCCAGCAACGGGCCGCGCACGCTGTTGGTCAGCGCCGGATATTTGCGGAAGAATTCCAGCATCTGCATCTCTTGGCCCTGGTACTGCATGGCACGCTGATACAGCGCCCGGTCCAGTTCCTGATCGGTGACGACGATGTTGTTGACCCGGCCAATTTCAGCCAGAAGCAAACCCAGGCGAACGCGCCGTTCGGCGATTACGCGATATTCGGCCTTCAGCGTATCTTCGTCCTTGGCCTTGTCTTCCTCGTCCTGGGTCCCGGCTTTCCTGGCGGTTTCGAACTGCTGCCAGATCTGCTCGAATTCCTGATCGGCGATGGAAGGGGGCACCGGGAACGAAATCATGCCGGCCAATACGTCGAGCAGCGACTTCTTCAACCGGACACGGGTCAGGGCGTCGAATTCCTGCTGCTGGCGGCTTGTCACCAGTTCGCGCACCGCCGCCAGATCGTCGGCACCCAGCTTTTTCGCCAGTTCGTCGTCAATCGGCGGGATGGTCTGAGTGCTCAGTTGCTTGACGGTGATATCGAAGGTCGCCGCCTTGCCGGCCAGCGCCGCGTTGCCGTAATCCGCCGGGAAGGTCACCTCGATGGTGCGGATTTCGCCGGGGCGGGCCCCTTCCAGCGGTTCCGCGAAGCCGGGAATGAACCCGCTGCCGCCGACATCCACGTGCGTGTCGGTGCCGGTGCCGCCCTCGAACAGGACATCGTCGATCTTACCGGCATAATCGATCGTCAACACCTCGCCCACGGCGGCGCCATGATCGCGCGTCTCCAGCACTTCCGCCGGGATGGGTTCCAGCGTTCGGTTGAATTTGGCAATCTGCTCAAGCGCCTTATCCACGGCTTCGGGCGTAACCTCCGCCTTTAAGCGGGTCAATTCGATGGCGCCAAAATCCGGCAGCACGATGTCGGGCAGCAATTCCAACGCGACGGTGAATTCCAGATCCTGGGCCAGCGCCGACGGATTTTCCGAAACCATATCGACCTTGGGCTGCTGGGCCGGGCGCAGGCCGCGGTCGCTCAGTACTTTCTGGGTCGCTTCGTTGACCGATTCCTGCACCACTTCGGCCGAAACCGCGCTTCCGAATCGCTGTTTGACAATCGGCATCGGCACCTTGCCGGGGCGGAATCCGGGCAAACGCAGCGTCTTACCCAGCGTGGTCAGACGATCGATCCGGCGCGATTCCAGGTCGGCGGCGGCCAAAACCACGGTGTAACTGCGCTTCAGCCCATCAGAAAGCGTCTCGGTAACCTGCATTGTACCAGCCAATCCTAACAAAAATCCTGTTCAACCCTGTCCGGCCCGGACACGGACAGCCGCGGATGGTGCGGGCGAAGGGATTTGAACCCCCACGGCTTTCGCCACCAGAACCTAAATCTGGCGTGTCTACCATTTCACCACGCCCGCACTTGCCACGATGCCGCGCAAACATCCAACCCGCGCATAACGCAGCCCGAACGCCGCGCTTTACCCCAGGCTTCACGGCGCGACAAGCAACAAGCGACGATTGACCACCGATCCCGCTGGATGGCCGTTCGGCCGGCTGTCGAGGCAGCGATGCGCCGCCATCTTCGGCGCCTGTCCCGTACAGGCATCCGACCGCCGCAACAGCCCGATCCCGCCGGGACAACCGAATCGGCGCTGCCCACTATGTGTGGAACGATGTGACCACGTCCGGCCCCGCACCCTGCCGGACGCTATCGAATCGGGCGATTGCCTGTCTCGCGATCACAGCCCGACCGCCTGCATAGCACCCATGCATATCCGCCTTTTGCGGGAAACTTCGCGGGATGTAACTCTACTGGCAAGTAATTCTATGTGGACAACGGGTGTCCGGGCAACTTTTTTGACCCGCGGCGTTCGGTAGATAACTCGGGCAAAAGGAAACGGATGATGGGGACAGCCAAAATCGGCACTGGACAATCCAAGCCGAAGATCAAGGTGCCCCCTGGACTCACAGACGCGTTATCCAGCGCATCCCAGCGCGACTATAATATTGCGGCGGTGGACCGGACACTGGATCTGCTGGAAGCACTGTCCCGGCTGGGGCCGGCCTCGCTCGCGGCGTTAGCCGACAGCGCCGGCTGCACCCGCACGGCGGCGTTTCGCCTGTTACGGACCTTGCAAGGCCGCGGCTTCACCATTCAGGACGAAGCCCGCGGCCTTTGGCGCCTGGGCGCCCGCTGGAGCGTGCTCGGACGCGCTGCATCCGAACAAGGCGCCTTGGCGGCGACCGCCATGCCCGTGCTGATCGCACTCGGCAAGGCGACCGGCGAGAATGTGTATCTGCGTACCCGCGATGGCATGGAAAGCGAGACCGTCGCCATCTATCAGGCCGACCCGACCATCCGCATGTATTCGGAAATCGGCAAACGGGGCCCGCTGCATGCCGGCAGCAGCCGCCTGCTGCTCGCCTTCGCGCCGGAATCGGTGCAGACTCAGTTGCTTGCCCAGCGCCTGAACCGGTTCACCCCGGCCACGCGGATCGATTCCACCTGGATCGCCGCCGATCTGCAACGTATTCGCACGCGCGGGTATCTGATCACGTCCGACGAAGTGGTTGCCGGCGCGGTCGGCATCGCCGCCCCCGTGCTGGATGCCGCCGGATCGGTCATTGCCGTGCTGCATATCAGTTCGCCATCGATGCGGATGCGGCCGCCGCGCCCGCGCAACCTGCTTCCGCAAGTCGTGGATGCCGCTGTCCGCCTGTCCCAGGCGCTTGGCGCCGCCATGCCGTCCCCAGCCCCCGGCCTGGTTCAGGAAAAGGCCGCTCCGGCCGGCTGGTCGGTGAATGGCGCCATGCTGACGACGTCGCGGCCCCATACCATCTTCCGCTGACCGCCTGGCGGGCCAGGATGCGGCGCCTCAGCCTTCAAGCCGCCGGCCCCGGCTTTCCGGCAGTGCCCACATCGCGCAAGCGGTAACGACGCTGGTAACGGTGACATACCAGGCCGGGGCTGTGGCATCGCCAGTTACCGCTATAAGATAGGCGATGACAAACTGGGTGGTTCCGCCGAACAGCGACACACCGATGGCGTAGGAAATGGCCAGTCCGCTGGCCCGGATTTGCCTGGGTAGCAGTTCAGAAATAATTGTCAGCGAAGGCGCCGCACTTATCGCGGTCAGGGCGGTCACCGCACAGGTTGCCACATAGAGGGTAGCGGCATCGGGCCATCGACTGAGCAGAAGAAACAGCGGCCATGTGACAATGGCCAGTGCGATGCGCGGCACCAGCATCACCGGCCGCCGCCCGAACCGGTCGCTGAGCCATCCTCCGGACAGCGCGAAGATACCCGTTGAAAGACCGCCAACGACGGTTGCCGAAAGCGCCAGGGCAGGCGACATCCGAAGCGTCGCGATGGCGTAGGTCGTCATATAGTTGCCGACGTAGGTGGATACGGTTCCGCCGAGGACGATGAGAACAGCCAGCACGATCAGGCGGGCGTGATCGCGCAGGTGGTCGCGCGGATGGGCCGTGGCCCGATCCAGGGGACGCGGATCGCCGGTGTGGGAGCCTTCCAGGGTTTCGGGCATGGCCCGGCGGAGAAAGAACGCAAGCGGAATGAGCGCGAGACTGACAATAAATGGCACCCGCCAGCCCCAGTCCGCCAGTTCCGGTTTGGTGAGGATCAGCGACAGCAGCAGGCCCAGGACACCGGCGGCAAAGGCGGCCATGCCCTGGCTGGCCAGTTGCCAGCTTGCATAGAGTCCGCGGCTGTGCGGCGGCGCGATCTCGATCAGAAAGGCACTGGCGGGCCCGACCTCCCCGCCCAGGGCAAGACCCTGAATCAGCCGGCAGGCAACGACGATCGCAGGGGCGGCAAGGCCGATCGATGCGTAGGACGGCGTTAGCGCCAGCCCCATGGTAGCGATCGTGATCAGCCCAATGGTCAGGATCATCGCCGGGCGGCGTCCGGCGCGATCGGCGTAAGCTCCGATCACCACGGCTCCGAGCGGGCGGAAGATAAAGCCGACGCCGAACACCGCCAGCGACAGCAGCAGGCTGGCAAAAGGTGTGGAAGCGGGGAAAAAGGCCTGGCCGATATAGACCGCGAAAAACGCGTATGTGACGAAATCGTAGAATTCGAGCGCATTGCCCGCGACAGTGGCGGCGACAACGGTCTTGGTAACCCGGACGGTAGCGCTACCGGCGGCCGGGAATGCAACCTTGTCATCCATACCCTATAACCTCGGTTCAATGGGCGGTCGCGGTGGGAATGGGCACAAGCTGTCCTCAGCGCAATCCCTCGCAAAATGTCTGGATGCGCCGCAGCCCTTCCAGCAATTCATCGTCCGCCGTGGCGGTGCTGATACGCAGGAACGGGCTCATGTGATAAGCCGCCCCGTGCACGGTGGCGACGTAATGTTCCTCCAGCAATGCCAGACAGACATCCTCATCCGTGTGCAGCACGCGGCCACCCGTGGTGGTCTTGCCCAGACACCCGGCCACATTGGGAAACACGTAGAAGGCGCCTTCCGGCTTGTGGCAACTGATGCCTTTCGCCGCGTTCAGCATATCCACCGCCAGATCGCGGCGCCGCTTGTAGGCGACGATCTGTGCATCGACGCCGTCGCGCGGTCCGTCCAGAGCCGCCGCCGCCGCGGCCTGACCAACGGTGGAAATTCCAGCCGTTGCCTGCCCCTGCATGACGGTCATCGCCTTGATCAGAGCCTTCGGTCCGCCCGCGAAACCAACGCGCCAGCCCGTCATCGCATAGGTCTTCGACACGCCCGTCACCGTCAACGTCCGGTCCTTCAGATCCGGCGCCACCTGAGCGAATGTCGCATGCTGGAAGCCGTCGAACACCAGATGTTCATACATATCGTCCGACAGAATCCAGACATGCGGATGCTTTCGCATGACGGCGGCGATGTCAGCGATCTCGGCGGCCGAACAGCACGCACCCGTCGGATTGTTCGGGTTGTTCAGGATCAGCCATTTCGTGCGCGGCCCGATCGCCGCGTCGATATCCTCGGCGCGCGGTTTGAAGCCGTTATTCTGCGGGCAATTCACCAGGATCGGCACGCCCTCGCACAGTTCCACCATTTGCGCGTAGGCGATCCACGACGGCACCGGGATGACCACCTCGTCGCCCGGATCGACCGTGGCCATGATGGCGTTGAACAGGCTTTGTTTGCCGCCGTTGCCGACGCTGATTTCGTCCAGAGCATAATCCAGCCCCGAATCGCGCCTGAATTTCCGCTGGATCGCTTCCTTCAGTGCCCGCGTGCCATCCTGCGGCGGGTATTTTGTGTCGCCGGCCAGCGCCGCCCGGTGTGCGGCCTCGATCGCATGCGGCGGGCTGTCGAAATTGGGTTCGCCCGTCGTCAGGGTGATCACCGGCTTGCCGGCATCCTTCAGCGCGCGCGCCTTGATCGTCATCTGGACGCTGGCGGCCAGCGAAACACCGCTCAGGCGCTTGGCGAAACCGGGCATGTCAGTGCAGGCCCTGGCAGAAGCGTTGAATACGGATGCAGGCTTCCTTCAGTTCCTCCGTCGCGTTGGCATAGCTGATGCGGATATAGCCGGGGTAGCAGAACGCCGCGCCATGGACGGTGGCGACGCCTTCCTCGGCCAGCAGCGTCAGCGCGAACGCCTCATCGTCCTTGATCGCCACGCCGCCCTTGCTGGTTTTGCCGATGCAGCCATGGATCGACGGATAGACGTAGAACGCCCCGTCCGGCGTGCCGCACTGCATTCCCGGCGCCCGGTTGAGCATTTCCACCACCATGTCGCGGCGCTGTTCGAACACCGCGCGCATTGCCTCGACCGTGTCTTGCGGACCGAGCAGGGCTTCGGCGGCGGCGGCCTGGGCGATGGAGTTGGGGTTGGACGTGGACTGGCTTTGCAGCTTGTCCATCGCCTTGATCAAGGCGACGGGGCCGCCGGCGAAACCGATGCGCCAGCCGGTCATGGCATAGGATTTGGACACGCCATGCACTGTCAGCGTGCGGTCTTTCAGGCGAGGTTCCACGGCCACGATCGTGCCGGGCTTGAAGCCGTTATAGGCCAGCTTGTCGTATATATCGTCGGTCAGCACCCAGACATGCGGATGGCGCATCAGCACCTCGCAAATCGGCTTGAGGTCGTCCGCGCTATAGGCCGCGCCAGTGGGGTTGCAGGGATTGTTCAGCATGAACCAGCGCGTTTTCGGCGTAATCGCCGCTTCCAGGTCTTCGGCGCGCAGCCGGAAGCCGTTGTTCTGGCCGCAGGGCACCAGGACAGGCTTGCCGTCGGCCAGGGTGACGATATCCGGATAACTGACCCAGCAGGGGCTGGGAATGACGACCTCATCGCCGGGGTTCAGCGTGGCGACCATGCAGTTGAACAACACCTGCTTGGCGCCGGTGGAAACGATGATTTCCTCCGGCTTGTAGTCGATGCCGGAATCGCGGCGGAATTTCTCAGCGACCGCCTTGCGCAGCGTTTGGGTGCCCGACACATCGGTGTATTTTGTCTCGCCATTTTCCAGCGCCCGGATCGCGGCGTCCTTGATGTTGCGGGGGGTATCGAAATCCGGCTCCCCCTGCGACAGGCTGATGACGTTCTTGCCCTCGGCGATCATCCGGCGGGCGACCGTGGAAATCGCGATGGTCAGGCTGGGCTGGATTCGGTCGAGGCGTTCGGCGGTGAGAGACATGACGGTTCCCGGCAGGAGACGGATTTTTGAAACAGGCGGCGGGTTGTAAAGCGCGGCGACGGCGGCGGCAACCAAATGGACGCGCGAAAGCGCCGCGCATCTTGTCGCCCAGCCGCGATCGCCGCACAGTATGGCGGTGTAACCCATGGGAGGGAAACCATGATCTACGAACTGCGCATTTACGAATGTGTCCCCGGCCGCCTGCCGGACCTGAACAAGCGTTTCAGCACCACCACGCTGAAAATCTGGGAGCGGCACGGCATCAAGCAGGCCGGTTTCTGGACCACGCTGATCGGCGAGTCGAACATGACACTCTATTATATGCTGGCATGGGAGTCCCTCGCCGACCGGGAGACGAAGTGGAACGCCTTCGCGGCGGACCCGGAATGGCACGCCGCCCGCGCCAAAACCGAGGAAAACGGCCCGATCGTCGCCAAGGTGACGAATTACATCCTCGGTCCGACCCCTTATTCCGCCGTTCAGTAGCACATCCGCGCCATCGGGGCGCCATCGCCCCGGTTTCGCGTGGCTGGACGGACCCGGCCTAAATATGGTGCACTGCGGCCGTGACCAAGGAGCTCGTGCATGCCCGCGATCGACGGCGACCGTTTGCTGAAAGACCTCTACGCGGCGCGCGAGATTGGCAAATACAAAACCGGTGTTCACCGGCCGACCTTCTCGCCCCAGGACATCGAGGCCCGTCACTGGCTCGCCGGGCGGCTCACCGAAGCTCGGTTGGACACATCGATCGATGGCATCGGCAACGTCTATGGCCGGGATCCGACGCCGGGGCGCAAGCTGCTCACCGGTAGCCACATGGAAACGCAGAACCACGCCGGGTGGCTGGATGGCGCGATGGGCGTCATCTATGGCCTGGAAACCGCCCGCACCCTCGGCCGCGGGATCGATGTCGCCACATGGGCGGACGAAGAAGGCCATTTCGGGTCCTTCATCGGCAGCCGGTCGTTTTGCGGGCTGCTGACCGAACAGGAAATCGACGTTTGCGCCAACCGCGAAACCGGCACGTCCCTGCGCGACGCACTGCGTCAGGCCGGGTTTTCCGGCCGGCCGCGCCAGAAGGTGGATACCGCGCGCTATCGCGGCTACCTGGAGGCACATATCGAACAAGGTTCAGACCTGGAAGACCATCATTTGCGCCTGGGCATCGTCACCGCGATCGTCGGCAGCCGCCGGTATCGCATTCAGTTTAAGGGTCAGCAAAATCATGCCGGCACCACCCGCATGGCGGCGCGCAAGGATGCCGGGGTCGCGCTGGTGAAGCTGGTTGCCGGGATCGAGGACCGCTTCCCGGCCATCGCCGGCCCGCGCACGGTCTGGACGACCGGCGACATCCGGCTCGATCCGGGCGCGGCCAGCATCGTTCCCGGCGGTGCCGAACTGGTGTTCCAGTTCCGCGACACCGATCCGGCGACCCTGGACGCCCTGGATGCCACACTCAACGAGTTGCTGGCCGAGGCCGCGAAAGGCCCGTGCGAGGTCAGCGTCGCGTACCGCAGCACAACGGCGCCGAGCGCGATGGATTCGGGATTTCAGCATGCGCTGACGGCGGCGGCGCAATCGCATGCGCCGGGGCTGCATCAACCCATGCCATCCGGGGCCGGCCACGACGCGCAAATTTTGTCGCAAATGCTGCCGTCGGCCATGCTGTTCGTTCCCAGCATCGGCGGTATCAGCCACCATTACAGCGAAAACACCCGCGACGAGGATATCGTTCTGGGGTGTCAGGTGTTCGCCGACGCGGCGGCGGCGATCCTGGCGAAGGGCTGACGGCGCACCCGCGGCTGAACTATCCGCCGGTTGACGGGCCTGGTTGACACTGCGTAACGGCGTAGAGCGCGGCAAATCCCGATTGCGCCAGCAGCCGGAACCGTCCGTCCGGCAGGCCAGGCAAAGCGTCGGCTTCCAGCAGCAGAACATCGTCGAACCCGCAGAGATTGGCGGCAATGGTCCGCTGCCGATCCGGCACCTCGCCGACGCGTTCGGCCAGGTCGCGATAGGGTTGCCGCGTTTCGATCGGCTGCTGGGATGGATTGTCGAATTCGAACGGCCAGAAGGCGCGATGCTCGATCAGGGCCAGCGCGCCCAGATGAAGATCGACCCGCTGACCATTGGCGATTTCGCGCCAGTGCGGGTTGGCGTCCCAGTATGCCGGGGCCTCTTGTTTGCTGACACTGGCGAAATAGATTGCCTGTCCTGGTTGAACCGGCGCCAAAACCGCGCGCAGGTCCGCGAGGTCGGTTCGGTGGGACACAAACGCGGTGGTCAGCACCGTCATGCGCGCAACGAAAATCAGGGTGAGAACAGCGATGACGGGGCGCCGTATCCGGTCTGGAAAGGTATCCGGGACGACGCCGGCGAACAGCATGAACCCCAGCATGATGGCAAAACGGGCATCGATGAAAAAAGTGCCCTTCCAGGAAGATGGAACCGCGATGAATGCAATCGACAGCATCCCTATCGTCCAGGCGGCGGGACCCGGCACCCGGCACCACCGCAGCGCCAGCCCGGACAGCGGGACAGCCATGACAAGCATGGCCGCCGCCATGTCCAAGGGCCGGTCGTAGTTGGTGAAATTCAGCATGATTTGCGCCAGCTTCGGACCCAAGGCCAAATATCGCGCATCGCCGCCCAGGTGCCGCAGATCGGACGCGGCATACAGCGCGACGGGCGGGACGGCGACCGCTGCCAGCACCAGCCCGCGCGCCAACACCGCCCCCACGCACCGGCCGTTGCGAAGCGGGTAAAGATGCGCCAGTTCCGCACCGCCAATCAGCATGAAGTAGAACACCAGGCCCATCAGGTGGCAGGCGAACAAGGCCAGGGCGCCGGCGACCGCCAGGGCGACCGACGCCACGGGCCTTGCATCCCGCCAGCGAAGCCAGGCAGCGGCCAGCAACAGGGCCAGGCCCAACGATATCTCGAAATTAAGAAAGCCGTACAGGACGCAGCCATTGTACGCGACGATACCGGACGCCAGCACCCACCAGCGAACAGGCTTTCGCGCTGTCAGGACTGCGTTGTAGGCGACGGCGCCAAGCACCGGCAGCAGGACGGCCAGCGCGATCAGCAGGCGCCCGGCAACGTGGACCGGCAGAACGCGCATAAGCGGCAGCGCAAGCAGATCGAGCGCCAGATTCGGAATAATTGTCCAGTGCGGCGCATAGAACCGAGCCAGGACCGCATCGCCCGGCAACGACGCCAGGATGAAGGCTCGGGCCAGGTGGTTGGGATAATCCAGCAGCGGCGGCACATCGACGACAAGCAGCGGCGCCAGCAGTATGACGCACAGGCCGCTCGTCGCGGGCCATCCCGCGGCATGACGGATGGCGGCCCGAAGCGGGGACGATTGAACCAGAGCAGCACCGCGCGACGTCATTCGGGGTGCCAATCGATCCGCTGGCCGCACACCGGCACGGCGTGCCGCCGAATCCAGTGTAACGCGGGCTTGCAATCGGGCCGCGGGACGTCATGGTTCGGCTTGGCCGCGCTACCAGGTTCGAGACCAGGGTCTCGGCAGCAGCGATCCCGTGCGCGTTCAGCGTCGCCGCGGCGATCGGGGTCGTTCCGCATGGGCTGTGGGACTTTCGCCAGAGTATCGGTCTGGCACCGGGACTACCACGAACCGCGTGGGTTCCGGCATAGTCGGTTGCGGTAAACCGGATGGCGCGCAAACCAATGGATCATGTGGACCTGGCGATGGTACTGGCGGTGGATGGATCGGCCAGCGTCACGTATGAGGAATTCGGGCTGATCGCGGGCGGCATGGCGGCCGCCTTGCGCGACCCAACGGTTGCAGCCGGGCTGACCGGGGCCAGTATCCTGTCGCTGCTGCTGTGGTCCGGAGCCGGCCAGCAGGACATCGTTACCGGGTGGACCATGATCGCCACGGCGGCGGATCTGGCTGACTTCGCGGACGGGCTGGACAACATGCCGCGCACCGTCAAGGCCGGCCAAACCGCGATCGGCGAAGCGTTGCTGGCGTCCTTGACCCTGCTCGCCAAGGTTCCCGCCATCCCCCGGCGAAACATCGTCAACGTGATCGGCGACGGCAGGTCCAACGACGGCATCGCACCCGGTCCGGTGCGCGACCGGATGGTGGCGGCGGATATTACCATCAACGGCCTGTGCATCCTGCATGAGGAACCGGACCTGCTGGCATTTTATACCAGGGAAGTGATCGGCGGAGCCGGCGCCTTCGCTGTAACGTGTCGCGACTATAAGGATTTCACCGAAGCCATGCGGCAGAAACTGACACGCGAGATCAAGGGACCGATCGTCTGACCGACACGCCAGCAGAAACCAGCGAAGACCGCCTGATCGCCATGGAAACCCGTCAGGAATTCGTCGCGGTGAGCGAAACCAAGGACGACATCACCCGCGAGCAAACCTCCGGTTCGGTGACGGAGAAGAAAACCTTCCGTCCCGCCGCCGAGGAAGCCGACGAGATGCCGTTGCCGTCCGATCCTAAAACGATCTTCCTGGGCGGCCTGTTCCTGATCGCCTTCATGGCCGTGCTGTATGTCGCCGCCGAAATCGTATTGCCCGTGGTGCTTGCCATCGTCCTGAAGCTGCTGCTGCAACCGCTGGTCCGTTTGCTAGAAGATATTCGCATACCGCGCGGCATCGGCGCCTTGCTTTCGGTGCTGCTGGTGCTGGCGGCCTTCGGGGGCACCATCAGCCTGTTGGCCGGTCCCGCCGCCGCATGGGCGGGCAAATTGCCGGAAGCGTTCGCGAAACTGAAGGACGGTCTCGGCTTCCTGCACGCGCCCATCGACGCGATGCAGCACATGCTGAAACAGGTCGAGGGCCTGACCGGCGATGCCGAACCCGCGGCCGCGGGACCGGCGATCCGGCCGATGAGCATGGTCGGCGCTGTATTGTCCAGTTCGGCGACCGTCACGTCCGGCATTTTATCGACTTTGCTGGTGCTGTTCTACCTGCTGGTTTCCGGCGAAACCTTTCTGCGCCGCATGGTGGAAATCCTGCCGCGCTTCCGCGACAAGCGTCAGGCCGTCGAGTTGTCGCTGCATATCGAACGCGATGTATCGGCCTATTTGGTGACGGTGTCGTGCATCAACGCGGTGGTGGGCATCGCCACGGGCTGCGCGATGTGGGCATGCGGCGTCGCCAACCCCGTGCTGTGGGGTGCGGTCGCCCTTGTGCTGAACTTCGTCCCGATCCTGGGCGCGATGGCCGGGGTCGTTATCTTCCTGTTGGTGAGCGTGCTGTCGCTGGGTGTCACCTGGTGGGCGGTTCTGCCGGTCGGGCTGTATTTCGGCATCCACCTGATCGAAGGCGAGTTCGTCACCCCCATGCTATTGGCCCGGCGCTTCACCTTGAATCCGGTAGCGCTGATCCTAGCGCTGATTTTCTGGTACTGGATGTGGGGGATTCCGGGCGCGATCCTGGCCGTGCCGCTGCTGGCGATCACCAAGATTGTCTGCGACGATCTACGGCCGCTACGCGCCTTTGGGCATCTGCTGGAAGGTTAGGCAACGCTGGCAGATAAGTGCGTCAGCACGCCAGCACAGTTGCCGGGCAAAACATGAGCGAAGGGGTTGCTCGGCGCTGCCGTTTGTAACGGTTATTGTCGAGTAACCGCTTAGCGCGGTCAGGCGACCTTTTTTTCCAGCATCGTCGCCAGATCGCCGACGCACCGCAGCGCATCGAGTTCGCGGGTATTGAACTTGATACCCCACTTTTCCTCACAGGCCATGATAATCTCGATCTGCTTGAAGCTGTCCCAGCCCTGCACCCCTTTCGCGGTCAGTGCGGGCGACAGCGCGATATCGTCGCGCATGAACACGTCGTGGAAAATTTCCGTCAGCGCGCTGTAGATTTCCGCTTCCGTCGCCATCCGCCTAACCCTCGATCACATGAATGAATGTTTCGGCGGGCGCGAAACCCGCCAGATCCAGCAGGTTGCGGTTTCCGCCCGCCTCATCGGTTTCCATAACCGTAAAGCCCAGACGGGCATAGTGATCCTTCACCATCGCGTTCTTTTTCGTGGGGATATAGTCGCCCACGATCCGCCTTGCCCCGAGCATGGCGGCTTCCTGGGCGATGAGGTTGAGGGTGGTGGGTTCGACCTGACGGCCGAGGACGCGGCAGCTCATGAGCCAGGTATCGACGTACAGGTCTTTGTCCGGCAGCAGGCGCCCGATGACGATGGCGATGATGCCATTATCGCCGAAGCGATCGGTCAGGCGAAGCTGTAGTCCGAACGCGTCGGGGTCGGCCATGACCGCGAGGATGTCTTCGTCGGTATAGCGTCGGGTCGTCAGGTTGAACTGGTTGGATTTGTTGATCAGTTGCACGATGCGTTGCAATCCGATCTTGTCGAACCGCTTCCATACCAACCGCATGTCCAGGCCGCGCAGGTAGGACGGCAGGTCGGTGACCGCCGCCTTCAGTGCGTCGCGGGCCTTGTTGCCCTGATACTGCGAAGTACGCTCGCGATCTTCGTCGGTGACGGACAGGCCCTCGAAATAGCCCCCGTCGGCCAGTGCGACCGGATATCCGGTCGGATCGTCGGACACTTCCGGCACCGCCACCATGGGCAGTTCCTGGCGCACCAGATTGCGTTCGAACGGGTTGTCGTCGATGAAGCACAGCGCATCCAGGCCGATATTCAGGTCCCGCGCGATGGTTCGGATATTGTCGGCCTTATTCTGCCAGTTGGCGACGAAGCTGGCGATATCGCCGCGCCGCAGCACCATGTCGGGGTGTTTTTCGAATGGCTCCAGCGCGTTGGCTTCGTCGTTTTTGGAACAGACGGCCAGTATGACGCCGCGGCGGCTGAGTTCGCGCACGTAGTCCTGGAATGCGGTGTAGGCTTCCCCGAGGGGGCTGCCCTGGCCGAGGGCGATTCCTTCGAGGCCGTCGTCGCCGATGACGCCGCCCCAGATCGTGTTGTCCAGGTCCAGCACCAGGCATTTGAACGACCGGCCTTGTTTCGCCGCCAGCCAGCGGCCCACCAGATCGCCGTATAACGGGCCAGCGGTGGGCGAAACTTCCTGCTTGGAGCGGTGCCATAACGCCGTGTCATGCCATTTGGCGATGCCGTCGCGCGCGGCGCGGTCGTCGATCGCCAGGATATCGACTCCGTCCTGTTCGGCCATGGTCCGGATCGCCGTGTTCAGCCGGGCGACGAAGGCGGCTTTGGAGCCGGACAGGCGGTGTTCGTTGTTGCCGAGGACGGGCAGGTGCAGCGGCAGAACGGCCTGTTGCAGAACGGGGCAGCGGAAGGCGTCGCGGGCGAGGCGCCAGACGTCCCTGATGCTGTCCAGCCGTTCGGCCAGGGCGGCGGCGGCGGTTTCGGCGTCCATGGCGGCGGTGACGCCGGCTGTCAGATGATACGCATCCAGGGCGACCAGGACGGCGGTTGGCCTGAACGCATGCAGGCCGGAGTCCGGGTCGGTCAGTTCCTGCAGATACTGGCCGTAGTCGTTTTCATAGGTGTCGATCCAGATGCCCCGGCGCAGGCCGGCTGCGCGAATGCCCGGCAGAAGGTGGGTCAGGGTGGAGGATCCGAGGACGGCGAGGCGCACTTTCTGTGTAGGTAGGGTTTCCGGACCGGCAGGCAGGATGCGGCGGATGGTTTCATCGAGGGCGTTGGTGAGCACGAAGTTGAGCCGGGCGTTGGCCAGGGCGACGGCATTGTCCCAGGCGGTGGACGGGTCGGCGGGCAGGGCCTTGAGGCGCGCGCGCCAGTCGGCGGGGCCGGACGGCAGCCAATGGAGGTCTGTCATAGATGCCCTATTGTACGGTGCGGCAGGTGGGTATCATCGCCCGCGGGTTGGATTCAACTGGAAACCGAAAGTGCGGGCGTTATCGCTTTCCGGGCGCCAGACCACTGGACGTGCTATTCATCGAGCATCCAACATCCGACCGACTTCAATTCCGTTATCCTAAGACTATCGTCCACCGGTCGAAGTGTGTGCTTCACGTAGGCTTCCGGACCGGATGCCGGAAGCCGGGGAAACAATGAATGTGGAAGCAGAGAGACCGTCAGGCCGAGGCTTGCACTGAAACCAGCGATCGGCGTTGGAAATGAGTGGAATTTCAATCCGTCGATATAATTGACCTCAGGCTCCGCACCTGCTGCGTCCCATATCAGGCCGGCATCGAACAAAATATGATTCATGACATCCTGGTCGTCGGTCTCTAGCACCTGCGCCGCACGATCCTGGAATTCGCTGAGAAACCGGATCGCGGGAGGTGTCGAACGGATGGCCATGAAACCAGTACAAATCACGAAACCCCAGGATTGGGCGGTATCGAAAGGATGTAACGTTCCCTGACTGCATATAAGATCGTGAGATTGATTCGCCAAAAACTCGGGTATCGGATTTTTCAGCCATATTGCGTCGATATCGGATTGGACGATGTCGACTCCGATTTCCACTAAATATTGCCAAATCAGCATCCGGCGAAGCCAAAAATCCGTCGCGGAGCCATCGAAATGGCCGCGCGCCAATACGAGCCCTTTCCCCGACAGCCGATGAGCGATTGCCGCGTCCATCGCGACCACCAGGAACCGGACGATTCCCAGCGCCTTCATGTGGGCTATCCAGTTTTCAAGCAACAGCGCGTAGTCGTTCGACGCGACCACGACAGGCAGCGGACCTACACGACCCAGAGCATCAACGGCCTCGACAAGTGTCTGCTTAACATCCGAAGTTAAATAAAATGGCTCTGGGATTGACAATTGTTATTTCCTTCTTCCGGAGCAGTGGTCATTTTACATTTATGATAAAATGTCGTAATTAAATCTTTTCATCGTTTCTTCGAATTTCCTATTAACGATCTGGGTTTGGCTGGTGCTCAGCAGTTTCCGCCAACGTCCGACTTCCCCGGTTCGCCCTATATGATGAGTGTGCCATTGGCTGTCGGTATCCACCAAATGGCCAGGTTCCGGTTGGGTGACCACGCTGGAAAGCGTCGGGAATGTACCGATAAAAGCTTCAATCGCAGATCTCCGCGTTTCAGCGAAAATCCTGACTCTGTCGTTCGGAGCGACGCCACAACCAATGCTGGCTGCGATCGCGTCCAAGGTCGAGGACTTGTCGAAAAAATTGTCTTCATACCGGAATATTATCGTTTGCGAAAGTTCGATAATCGACAAACTGGTCTTTGCCGCATCTTCGGTCATTTCCAGGGCTTCATCGAAGGAGCAATCCTGGTAGGTCATCAAGGAGGCGATGCAATCGCGAGGATCTCGAACCGACAGCCAAATCGCGCGGCTTTGTCCGGCAAGAAAATCGATAACGTCGCCGGGCAACCCATGTGTTTTCACAATGGCGGTTCGAGAGCCGCGCGGAAAAACCAGGTCCTGCCGGTTAGTTGCAAAGCAAGATACCAACCCAGGGTTCATTCCAGCCGCCACGGCTATTTTTTTTGCAGCGTTGAAAATCCAGGTCGAACCGCTCGCATAGAGACCAACGCACCAGAAAGTAATTGGTACTGCGTTCTCCATTCCGCATTCCCCAAAAAAAACGATCCGGCCATTGTCCGGATCGCTTTATCCACCTACCGATCAAACCAATTTTCGGAAAAATCAGGCGACTTTTTGCAATGGTCGCGCACGATCGTCGTAAACAGGATATTGATCCGACCCTCTGCATACAACGGTAACAACCGCGGTTCCATCAACGTCTCCGAGCGGAAGTTCCGCCGAACCGTCAGTCCAGCGCCATGCGGATGAACCGAGCGTTTCCGCTTCGTGCCAACCGTTTGCATCCGTGGGAAAATCGAACGGAATCACAACGTCCTGGCTGCGGCTGCCGATCGAGATCGAGCTGACCGCGATTCCGATCCGGCGGGCATCGTCCGCGTAGGCCGCCAAATCGAGCGGGATGGCAAATCGCGAAACCAAGGTTGCCGAAGCAACCCCTGCCGGCAATACAAACACGAAGCGCCGGTCACCATCCGCTGTGGGACGCAGGATGCGGCCGTCCGCCACGATATGGAGGTCCGCCTCATTCGTTGTGACCAGACCAGGCGCCACATACCCCAATTGCTTCGACCGCTCAGACAAGCGACGCCAAGTTGGTTCGACTGCTTCAGGCTCGGTCAGGAATGGCGCAAAGGTCACCCCGGTTTTGCGCACGTCGAATTCGGCCCGTGACGCGATCTGGGGATGAAGCATGAGCGGGCCATCCTCGGTCTCGAAAAAAGACCGATCCCCGTTGTCGAGATAGCTTTCAACGGCCAGGTCCTCAGCGAAAAAGGCCCCGTGCATGTCCAGTTCGATGTGGTAATACGTGACACTGTCGGTGCCGCGCTCTTGCGTGATTGACCCGCCGTTGACCAACGAACGAGCCTGAATCAGCGCACCATCGATAAAAATGGCGTGTTCAGGAGAAAGCTGCAGGTCTCGCGAGGGCTGGCCCTCGGCGATAGCGCCGGCACGGATTTTTACAGGTGCCGCTTGCTCTGGACGGGCGTGGCGCTTGATATCTACTTCGCGATGTCCAACCCATTTGACGGACTCAACGACCTGGACCCCATTTCTCAGGATCACGATCTCAGCGCTGTCGCGCACAGCCTCCACCAAAACAGCACCAGAAGGCGTGCGTATTCTCGTACCAGCAGCTACACATCGCATAACTCACACCATCCTAATTTGGGGCATCGTTGCCATACTATAAGCCGCACGACAAAATAAACGCAACCTGCTTCTTTTATGGCAGGGCGCATCCCGTCAACAAAATTGCGAATTCGCAATCCGCCGCGGGTAGATGTTGGATACGAGTAGCGTCTCACTCGCGGTCCCCGGAATACCTGCCGAAACCGATAGCCGATGAATTACGTTGGCGAGTGTGTCGGAAAATTTTACACATGTGTACCTCGGTCATTGCGAAGAATTTTTAACATTATGATATAACTGATAAAAATTTCATGGCATGCGGTTTGCTTATAGTCTAATCAAGGCTGTCGATTTTGTTAAATTTAGCGTTCGGAAGGCGTGTTGCGATGAGGTTTCTGCCACTGATCCTAGGTGTGTCTGCCTTACTGGGCCCTGAACTGGCACACGCGACGACGATTTTCGACAGCGTCAATGTGGGAACGGGCATCTTCAACGGCGGGCTGCAATCAGCCAACACAAGCTGGGATTGGGTCGATCCGACAGCTAACGGACCAAACGCTTCGCAGTTTTCCGTATCTTTTGCTCAAACATTGAATTCTGTTTCTTTACAACTGAGTGCTGCTACGCCTCTAGATGGGGGCTCTCTTATGGTTGTGTTGATGCATGACGTTAACGGATCGCCATCGTATTCGACAATACCTGATCCATCAACGTCCTCTGGGAAACTAGCTACTTTTACCAATTACACAGTGCTTGGAACCATACAGGATTCAGCGTTATCATTGTCGTCTTCGTTGATCACTATTAAGACCAATATATCGTTATCCGCGGGTTCCTATTGGATAGGAACGCAAACATCGCTCCTCCCCACGGCTGGTAACACCAACCCGATCACCGGTAATTACGGAAGTGCGCAGTGGTGGTGGTCGCAACCCGGTGCGTCCGTTCCAACCACGAAGGATTTCAATTCAATCGGTAGCGTGGCGCCATTCGCCGTGGGTGGATTTGCTTCAAATGGTACACTAAATCCTGGCGCATACGAACTCATGATCAACACAAACGCGCCAAATTCGCCGGCACCGGAGCCGGCAACGTTAGCGATTCTTGGCGGGGGCCTCGCTGGCCTGGGATATTTTAGAGGTAAGAAAGCCAAGCGGGGTTAATCTCCGTAGCGAGTTTCAGCCGATGCACGATTCACAGCAGCAGTTTTAAAGCACCTCTCCAATCACTGAGTGGCCTGCCTACCGTTCCCCAGGCTAACAGTGCCATTGCTGCTTCATTTGCTGAGCGATCACGGAAACGCGGGGTTTTAACCCCGCGTCCCCCGCCCCGATCAAGCCGCTTCGGCCAGCCGCCCATTGATCGCCAGCCCGCCGGCACCAGCCGATATCCGAACCGTCTCACCCTCCTTGATCCCGCCTTCCAGAATCAACCCGGCCAGCGGGTTCTGCAACGACCGCTGGATCACCCGCTTCAACGGCCTCGCGCCATACGTGCTGTCGTATCCCTCGGCCGCCAGCCAGTCCCTGGCACTCCGGTCAAGATCCAGCCCGATCTTCCGCGCCGCCAGCAAACCCAACAGCCCAGCCAACTGAATATCGACGATTGCGGCCATGTCGCTCCGCTGCAAGCGCCGGAACAGCACAATCTCATCCAGCCGGTTCAAAAACTCCGGCCGGAAATGCTGGCGCACCACCGCCATCACCTCGCCCTGCACCATCGCCGTCGGTTCGCCGTCCTTCTGATGCGCCAGCACATCGCTGCCCAGGTTGGACGTCAGCACAATAATCGTGTTCTTGAAATCCACCGTCCGGCCCTGGCCGTCGGTCAGCCGCCCGTCGTCCAGCACTTGCAGCAGGATGTTGAACACATCCTCATGCGCCTTCTCCACCTCGTCGAACAGGATCACCTGATACGGTCGCCGCCGCACCGCTTCCGTCAGAACGCCACCCTCATCGTAGCCGACATAGCCCGGCGGCGCACCGATCAGGCGGGACACGGCATGTTTCTCCATGAACTCGCTCATGTCGATGCGCACCATCGCCTTGTCGTCGTCGAACAGAAACGACGCCAGCGCCTTGGTCAGTTCGGTCTTGCCGACGCCGGTCGGTCCAAGAAACAGAAAACTCCCGATCGGCCGGTTCGGATCCTGCAACCCCGCCCTCGCTCGGCGTACCGCGTGGGCAACCGCGCGCAGGGCTTCTTCCTGGCCGATGACCCGCTGGCGCAGCGTGTCCTCCATGTGCAACAGCTTGGACCGCTCGCCTTCCAGCATCTTTTCCATCGGCACGCCGGTCCAGCGCGAAACCACGCCGGCGATGGCTTCCTCGGTCACCGCTTCGTTCACCAGCTTGCCGTCGGAGGATTGTTCCAACTGGCGCTCGATGCCCGGAATCACGCCATATTTCAGCTCCGACGCGCGTCCCAGATCGCCGCGCCGCTCCGCCACGTCCATTTCGCTGCGGGCCTGATCCAGCCGTTCCTTCAGCTTCTGCGTCTCCTGCACCTGGTGCTTCTCGTTTTTCCAGACCGCGGTCATGGCGTTGGACCGGTCTTCCAGATCGGCCAGTTCCTTCTCCAGCTTGACCAGGCGATCCTTCGACGCGGGATCGCTTTCCTTCTTCAGCGCCTCGCGCTCGATCTTCAACTGAATGACGCGGCGGTCGAGTTCGTCCAGCGCCTCCGGCTTGGAATCCACCTGCATGCGCAGCCGGCTCGCCGCCTCGTCGATCAGATCGATCGCCTTGTCCGGCAGAAACCGGTCGGTAATATACCGCTTCGACAAGCTTGCCGCCGCCACCAGCGCCGCATCGGCGATGCGCACGCCGTGGTGAAGTTCGTATTTTTCCTTGATACCGCGCAGAATGCTGATCGTATCCTCGACCGTGGGTTCGCCCACGAACACCGGCTGAAACCGGCGAGCCAGCGCCGCGTCTTTCTCCACATGCTTGCGGTATTCGGTCAATGTCGTGGCGCCGATGCAGTGCAGCGTGCCGCGCGCCAGTTCCGGCTTGATCAGGTTGGACGCATCCATCGCGCCATCCCCCCTGCCCGCGCCGATCAGCGTATGCATCTCGTCGATGAACAGGATCACCTGACCTTGTGCGTCCTCGATCTCTTTCAGCACGGCTTTCAGCCGCTCCTCGAATTCGCCGCGGTATTTCGATCCGGCGACCATCGCCCCTAGATCCAGCGACAAAAGCTGTTTGCCTTTCAGCGCCTCCGGCACGTCGCCGTTGACGATGCGCAGGGCCAGCCCCTCCACGATGGCGGTCTTGCCGACGCCGGGCTCGCCGATCAGCACCGGGTTGTTTTTGGTCCGGCGCGCCAGCACCTGGATGGTGCGGCGAATTTCCTCGTCGCGCCCGATCACCGGGTCCAGCTTGCCTTCGCGGGCGACCGCGGTCACGTCGCGGGCGTATTTTTTCAGCGCGTCGAAGTTGGACTCCGCGTTCGGACTGGTCACTCTGCGGCCCTTGCGCACGTCGTTGACCGTCTTTTCCAGCGATTGCGGCGTAATGCCGCCCGCCTTCAAGGCCCGGCCGGCCGGCGTGTTAGACTCCGCCAATGCCACCAGCAGCCTATCCTGAGCGACGTATTCGTCGCCGGCGCGCGTCGATGTCTGCTCCGCCGCGGCCAGCACCCGCACCAATTCGGGCGTCAGTTGCGGCTGGCCGGCGCCACCGCCGCTGACCTTGGGTTGACGCGCCACCTCCGCGTCGTTGGCGGCGGCGGCGGCTTTCGGATCGCCGCCAGCGGCCTTGATCAGACCGGCCGCTGCCCCTTCGTCATCGTCCAGCAGCGCTTTCAGCAGATGTTCCGGGGTAATCCGCTGATGGAATTCCCGTATGGCGATGGTGCTGGCGGCCTGAAGAAACCCTTGGCACCGTTCGGTGAATTTCTGAATATCCATGATATGTCCCTTTCATCGGGCGACAGCCCTGTCCTGCCCCTGCGATAGGCGGCAATCCTGGCCTTTCCCCCAAGGTGGGGCCGTGGGGGCGGCCGCTCAAGAGGATCGAACGATGCGAATCGAATATCTGTATCGCTATCCGGTCAAGGGTTTGACCGCCGAAGCACTGGAGCAGGCGGATGTCGAAACTGGCGGCGCCATCCCGTGGGACCGGGCGTTCGCGCTGGCCCACGGCGATTCGGGCTTCGATCCGGCTAACCCTGCATGGCTGCCGAAATGGAATTTCTTCTGCCAGATGAAGCACGCCCGAGCGGCGTTGCTGTTCAGCGTGTTCGATCCGGGGTCCAGAATGCTGCGCATCCGGGCGCCGGACGGCAGCACCATCGAAGCAAACGCCATGACGCCAGACGGACAAGTTCGGCTGGCGGCGTTCCTGGCCGATTACATGGGCGAGGAAGCCCGCGGCCAGCCGCGGTTTCACCACGTACCCGGCCATGTCTTCGCCGATCAGAAGACCAAGGTTATCAGCCTGAACAATCTGGCCAGCCTGCGCGATTACGAAACCAAGGCCGGTGCGCGCCGCCACCGCCGCCGGTTTCGGGCGAACGTCTGGTTCAGTGGCGCCAGGCCCTGGGCGGAGCGCGACTGGATCGGTCGGGAACTACAGATCGGCGGAGCGGTGGTCCGTGTGATCAAGGGAACAACCCGCTGTCCGGCGACCGAGGTTAATCCCGACACGGGCGAGCGGGATGCCGACCCGGTGGCGGAACTGCGGTCGCTGTATGGCCATGTCGATTTAGGGGTGCATGCCGAAGTCACCAGCGGTGGCCATCTGGCGATCGGCGATGCAATGGAATTGTTGGACCCATAGCTCTCTGGGGCTCCGGCGACCGGCCCCGCCGGGGGGGATGCGAGGCCGGTCGCCGAAGAAAACAGTTCCGCTGGGGAAGCGGGCTGCCGACTTATTATAATTCCAAATTGGATAGAGAACTGGATTATTTATTTATCATTCAATGCGATTAACCGAGTGTCACATCTTGCCGCGCCTCGGCGAAATTCGCGTCACCTTGGCCCGTTCCGCCGGTTTAACGGCAGCGGCCACGGCCTGGGTCAACGCCGGCAGGCCATGATCCTGTTCTAGCCGGACGATAGCAGCCTGACGAATCGCGCCCCAAAGCGCCTCATCGCGATACAGCGACAACACCCCGGCCGCGAACCGCTCCGGATCGTCCGCACTGGCACTCAGGATGTCCCGGCCCTGCATCCAGTCCAATTGCCCGCGCAACACCTCGGTGGCCACGACGGGCAATCCGCGGGACGCCGCCTCCAACACCTTATAGGGGGCGCCGGCCGCATATCGCGTCGGGGCGACGAACACGCGATGGGCGTTATACAGTGGGGTCAGGTCGGGAATCGATCCGCGCAGGGTGATCCGGGGGTGATGCGCAAAGCGGCTTAAATCGATGCCCGGGGCAACATAGCCGGCGATCGTCAGCCTTGTCTCCCACCGGAGTTCGGCCTCGATCAGGGGCAGCACCGCATCGGCGAACCAGATCAGGCTATCGAGGTTAGGGCTATCCGCCGTATGGATCGCCCCGACGAACAGCATCCCGGCCCGTTGCGCGAACGGCCGGACCGTGGGTGCCGGTTCGATCGCGTGGCCGATGACCGCGATGTGCGCAAGGCCATGCTGTCGCAGCATCTCCGCCTCGGATTGGGTTACCGCGACCGCGAGTTGGCATATCCGGGCGTCGTCCGCGATGGCCCGCATGGCGGCCGTTACGTCGAACGATGCGCCGGACAGGGTGGCCTGCATCGCCTCCCGGCCGGGTGTGACCGCTTCGGTATCGAAAATAATGCGTGCGGTCAGGGTGCCCTGTTCGATCAGCCGCGACAGAATCGGATGCACCCGCGCCAGATTGTGGGTCCGGGCGATCCAAAGCGTATCGTAGTATCCGGGTCGCCCCGACAGAAAAGCCGCGAGCTGGCCGAACGAGAGTGTGTGCATCGCTTCGGCTGTGTCCGGCATATCGGCGAATACGGCGGCCGGGTCGTGTTCGCACCTGTTCACCGGAAACACCGTCACCGCGTAACCCAGGGCTGCCATGATATGGAGCAGGTCGTTGGACCGGACGAAGCCGGAACCGGAACGCCGCAGCGGCACGGTGTCTTCGATAACCAGCACACGATGCGGCTTTGCCCCGGCGTGACGAGCGAACGCTTGCACCGGACCGCCGGGCGCGAAGCGGTTGGCCAGGGCCGCGGCATGTTTGCGCGGAAAATGCTCTCCGGGGCCAACGCCGGATTCCGGGGTTTCGCCGAGGATCAGCATCGCGGACGGATCGTACATCACGGTGAAACCGGCCTGGGCGATCCGCAGGCACAGGTCGGCCGCTTGGTATCCGGCGGCGCAATCGTGGTCCAGGCCATCGATATCCGTCAGCAACGCCGAACGGACCAACAGCAAATCCAGCGGGCAAAAATCGGTGGCGCGGACAAAGTTCGCCTCCGGCGCCAGCGGAGATGCGCCATGCATATATGCATGGATGGCGCCATCGTTCCAAACAATGCCGCCGGCCGCGGCGATGACGCCGTGCGGCTGCAGGATCAGCCCGCCCACCGCACCAACCGACGCATCCGCGATGAGCCGGCTACGTGCCCGTTCCACCGATCCAGGTGCGATACGGGCATTGGCCGACAGAAACAGAACCATCGGCGCGGTTGCAAGCTGGCGCCCCGCATCGGCCGCTCGGGACCACCCGATGTCGCTCTCGAACCGGAGAATGCGCGCGTCCGGCACGTACTGGCCGATCGACCTTGTTTCATCGCCCGATCCGCGATCGACGATAATCAGTTCAATCGCCAATGCGGTGCCCGATCGCAACGATTCGATCGTTGCCATCGTCGCCGCGAATCCATTCCGCACCGCCATCACCACGCTGACCGCCGGCTCGCCAGGGCACTCGAAACGATAGCCGAAGCGCCCGGCGACCGGCAGCAGCGCGATAGCCAACCAATCCGCGAGAATTTCTCCATGCCGAGCCGACATCGTTTCGATCTCCGGCGCTTGGCCGGACAGTTCCTCGGGTGCGCCGGCCATCAGCCAGTGCGCGAAGGCATCGGGCGCGCGCGCCTGTTCCAGATCGAACCGGACCGTCGGCCGAACCGCATAACGGCCGAGATCGACAATCGCCGACGGTGCGCGCAGTTCCGCCGCGCCGAACCGCAGAAAATGCATGTATCCATTACGGAATGCACCGGCGGCGATGACATCGCACAGACCGGGATCGCGACGCAGGTACCAGGATTCGGAAAACCCATCCAGCGGGTCGAACGCGGTCGGCGTATCGTTACATAGATAATGGTGCAGCGCGCTTTTCCATCGCCCGGCTTCGACGGATCGGGCGACTTCGCGATAGCGGGACAGATACCATACCGGATCGAAATAAATCGACGTCCGCAGCTCGGGTTCTCCCGATTCGATACGATTGAGGTAATGCTGGAACACGCCCTGCCCCCGGATGGCGGCAACGTCGGCTGGGTCGAAGTGCGACAGATATAGTCTGGGATCGAACAACGGATGCCCGACGCGATCTTCCTGCTGACCATGCCGCAGGTAATGGTCGTAGGCGTTGAAAAGGGCGAATTCCGCGAGAACCCCGTTCGTCAGGTCTGGATACCGGTCGCGGTAGGCCAGTTCGTCGAACAACCAGTGTGGCGAACGATCCAGCGCCCCGCGCCGGCAATAAGCATCGAAGGCCGACGCCCATTCGCCCGCCAGAACCCGTTCGGCGATGCGCGGATACATCCGCCGGTGCCATTGCTCGTCGAACAGCCGGTTGGGCGAATGCCCCTGTGTCTGGCCCGCATCCAGATAGTAATCGAGAACGGCCTGCGGTTCCGCGCCATGTCCGGCCACGCCCGGATACGTGCGCAGGTACCACTGCCAGTCGAACACCGCCCAGGGAATGACGGTTTCCCCAGGCAGTGTCAGTACCTCGCGGGCAGGCAGATCGAGCGGCCACATGGGCAAAGCGATTACAACCGCCGTTTCACATGCACAACGCCGGATTCGGTCAAGGCGCCGATCTCCGATTCGCTGTATCCAGCGCCGGCGAGCACCTCGGTGCCATGTTCGTTGAACCGCGGTGGCGGACGGCGTGTGCCGCCCTTGGTACGGCTGAATTTGATCGGCGTGCCGATGCCCTTGTACCAGCTGAGTTCGGTCACCATTTCCCGGTGTTCGGTATGCGGCGCCGCCGTCGCCTCGTCCACCGAAAGCACCGGCCCGGCCGGCACGCCCGCCCGGATCAGCCGCAGCGATAAATCCTTGCCATCCTGATCCGCGAACGCCGCGGCCAACGCCAGGGTCAGGGCGACACGGTTGATGTTGCGTTCGCCATTGTTGGCGAAGCGCGGATCATCGGCCATATCCGGCCGGCCGATCAGTTCGCACAACTTGCGGAATTGCCCGTTATTGCCGCTGGCGATGAAAATTTCGCAGGTTCTGGTTGGGTATTTATCGTACGGAACCAGATTGGGGTGCGGATTGCCGGTGCCCGTGGGGCGCTTGCCATTCAGGAAGTAATTCGCCGCCTGCGGATGCAGCAGCGCCATCCCGCAGTCGTACAGCGTCATGTCCAGGTACTGGCCCAGGCCCGAATGTCCGCGTTCATGCAGCGCCATCAGAATACCGACGGCGGAATACAGGCCGGTGCCCATATCGACCATCGCGGTACCAAGCCGCATCGGGCCGGTGGCGGCGTCGCCATTGACGCTCATCAGGCCGGTCATGGCTTGCAGGATGGCATCGTAACCGGGCAACCCGCCCAGCGGCCCGTCGCCGCCGAAGCCGGACACGCGGCAATGGATCAGGCCGGGAAACCGGTTGGACAGAACCTCCCGATACCCCAGCCCCCATTTTTCCATCGATCCAGGCTTGAAGTTCTCGATCAAGACATCCGCGCCGTCCAACAGGCGCAGCAGCACGGCCTTGCCTTCCGGCTTGCTCAGATCGAGCGCGATGGACCGCTTGTTGCGGTTGACGCCGATGAAATAACTGGCGTCGCCTTCGTGGAACGGGGGGCCCCAGTCGCGCACCTCATCGCCCTGCGGCGGCTCAATCTTGATAACATCGGCGCCGTGGTCGGACAGGATCATGGTGCAGTACGGACCACCCAGAACGCGGGTCAGATCGATCACCTTGATCCCGGAAAGCGCCCCTGCCGTCTGTGCAAGCCCCTTGCCGCCGGCCGCCGGGGTCATCGAACCATCCATCTTGCCGTGTTCTCCGTTCATCCTTGAGTATCGTAACACCGCCGTTCGGCGAAGCGAACCGCGGTTATGCGTTCTTGCCGCCGTAACGGCGCACGCGCAGGTCGGCCTGCTCTTTGTGCCCCGCGAAGTTCTCAATCGCACACAGGCGCGAACAATACGCGCCGATCATCGCTGTCGCCTCGGGGCTGACCTGTTGATACGTCACGGTCTTGAGGAACTTACCAACCCACAGCCCGCCTGTGTAACGGGCGGCCTTCTTCGTCGGCAGCGTGTGGTTCGTGCCGATCACCTTGTCGCCATACGCGACGTTGGTTTCCTTGCCCAGAAACAGTGCGCCATAATTGGTCATGCGATCCAGGAACCAGCGCGGGTCGCGCGTCAGCACCTGCACATGTTCGGACGCGATGCGGTCGGCCTCGGAAAGCAGTTCGTCGTCGGTGTCGCACAAAATGATCTGGCCATGATCGCGCCATGCGACGGAGGCGATGTCGGCGGTGGGCAGCACGGCAAGCTGGCGTTCGATCTCCGCCGGGATTCCGGCGGCGATCTTTTTCGATGTGGTCAACAGCACCGCCGGCGATGTCGGGCCGTGTTCCGCCTGACCCAGCAGGTCGGTGGCGCACATTTCCACGTCGGCGGTGTCGTCGGCGACAATCAGCGTCTCGGTCGGGCCGGCCAGAAGATCGATCCCGACCCGGCCGAACAGTTGCCGCTTGGCTTCGGCGACAAAGGCGTTGCCAGGGCCGACCAGCATATCGACCTGGGCGATCGTTTCGGTTCCCAACCCCATCGCCGCCACCGCCTGAATGCCACCCAGCAGGTAAATTTCGTCGGCGCCGGCGAGCGCCATGGCGGCGACCGTGGCGGCGGGCGGAACGCCGTTCAGCGGCGGTGTGCAGGCAGCGACCCGCTTTACCCCGGCGACCTTGGCGGTCAGTACCGACATGTGTGCGGATGCAACCATCGGATACCGGCCGCCCGGCACGTAACAGCCGACGCTGTTGACCGGAATATTCTTGTGCCCCAGCCGGATGCCAGGCAGCGTTTCGATCTCGATATCCCGCAGCGCGTCTCTCTGCGCCTGCGCGAACCGGCGGATTTGCGCCTGGGCAAATTCTATGTCCGCGATGACCTGTCGCGGCAGGCTGTCCATCAGGGACTGAATTTCGTCGGGACGCAGGCGGAACGCGGCGGGTTCCCACCTGTCGAACCGCGCTGACAGTTCGCGCACGGCTGTATCGCCGCGTGCGCCAATATCCTCCAGGATGGTTTCCACTGTGTGGCGGACCTTACGGTCGGCTTCGGTTTTCTCGGCCTCGGTCGCGCCGTGTTTGAGTATACGGATCATCGGTCAGCCTCGCTTTCGTCTCACGGGCGATAAGCGGCCTCCGGGATTTTCGCAAGTTCGGAAGTATGCCCGGTTTCAGGCTTCAGACCAGAGTGCTGAAACATCCCGATCCGGAAACGTCGTTTGGCGCGACGACAGGCCGCGGTGCCGCACGCTCAGACGTGAAAGCTTTCGCCGCAGCCGCAGCGGCCCTTTTC
Source organism: Pseudomonadota bacterium (assembly GCA_021805565.1). GTDB lineage: Bacteria > Pseudomonadota > Alphaproteobacteria > Acetobacterales > Acetobacteraceae > Rhodopila. The sequence goes on along the minus strand of JAJZFA010000043.1, from coordinate 46,111 downwards.
GTTGGGATTGGTGAACGTAAACCCAGCCGTCAGGTTCTTCACCTCGTAATCCATCACGGTACCGATCAGAAACAGCGACGCCTTACGGTCCACCAACACCGTCAGATCCTTGTCCTTCACAACCTCATCGGTCTGTGCGGGAGCCTCGGTCCAGGACATGTCGTAGGACATGCCCGAACACCCCTTGGTCTTGACCCCGATCCGCAACAATTTGCCTTGTTCGCCCCGTTCGTAAAGCCCGCGCAGCCGGTCGGCGGCGGCATCGGTCAGCGTCATCAGGGGCGGCAGGGCACGTATCTTGCGGGGGATGGCCGTCGTGGTGCTCATGGTCCAACCTATCTCGTGATCAATTAGAACATATTCAACTGAAGCCGGGCTTCTTCGGTCATGCGAGACGGATCCCAGGGCGGATCCCACACGGTTTCGACGTGACAAGACGTGACGCCGGGCACCGCCAATACCGCGCTCTGCACCTGTTCCGGCAGTTCCTGAGCGCTTGGACACGCCGGCGCGGTCAATGTCATTTCCACTTTCACGCCGCCGCCGTCGTCGATCTCAACTACATAAATCAGCCCGAGTTCATAGATATTCACCGGAATTTCCGGATCGTACACCGTGGCGATCGCCTCGATCAGCGTGTCTTCGCTGGGCAGTTCGCCGGGCGTGCCCATTGGCATCTCGCCATCGGGAGTCCAAGCGGTCGGCGGCGTACTATCGTTCACTGCTAGCCTCCTTGGCGCCATCCAGCGCAGCCATCAAGGCATGCCAGGGAAGCGTCGCGCACTTCACCCGGGACGGATATTCATGCACCCCGGCCAGCGGAGCCAACTGTTCCATCGGTTCGGCCAGGCCGGGCGCGCAGTCCGGACAAGCCCCGGTGCGGGCCAGGGTCCGGAACGCCTCGAACAGCGACTTCGTATCGGCCACGGTGCGGTGTTGCACGGTTTCGGCCATCAGGTCGGCGGACGCGACACTGATCGCGCAGCCGCGCGCCTCGAAGCCAACCCGAGCGATAGAACCGGTATCCAGCGCGATCCAGACCTGAACCCGGTCGCCGCACATCGGGTTGTCGCCCTTGGCGGTGGCGTCGAAGGTTTCCAGCCGCCGCGCATGACGCGGCTTGCGCCCGCGATCCAGAATGACCTCCTGATACAGGTCGCGCAGATCGTCGAAGCTGTCGGAGTCCGTCACTGAAAGAACTCCCGCACCCGGAGCAGCCCGTCCGCCAGCGCATCGATTTCGCCACGGGTGGTGTAAATCCCAAAACTGGCCCGAGCGGTACTGTCCAGGCCGAAGCGACGCATCAATGGTTCGGCGCAGTGGTGGCCGGCCCGCACCGCGATGCCCTGCCGATCCAGCAACGTCGCCACATCGTGCGAATGCGCCTTATCGAGCGTAAACGAAATCACCCCGCCACGATCCTGCGCCTGCCCGACAACCCGCAATCCCTCGACCGCCGCCAGGCGCGCCAGCGCGTGTTCGGTCAACGACGCCTCGTGCGCGGTCATGGCATCGTAGCCGATGGTTTGCACATAATCGATTGCGGCCTTCAGCCCGATGCCTTCCAGGATCGCCGGGGTTCCGGCCTCAAACTTGTGCGGCACGGCGGCCCAGGTGGATTGTTCGAAGGCGACCGACGAAATCATGTCGCCGCCCCCCATGAACGGCGGCATCCGCTCCAGCAAATCGCGCCTGCCCCACAGCACGCCGATCCCGGTCGGGCCGTACAGTTTGTGCCCAGTCCAGACATAGAAGTCGCAATCAAGCGCCTGGACATCGACCTTGCGATGCACGATGGCCTGCGACCCGTCGAACATGACCTTGGCGCCGTGCGCGTGAGCGATCTGAACGACTCGTTCGGCCGGTACGACGGTGCCCAGCACGTTGGACATGTGTGTTATCGCCACCAGCCCGACCTTGCCGTCCTCCAGCAAAGCCTCATACCCGGCGATGTCGAGTTCTCCGGCATCGGTGACCGGCGCGATGCGCAGTTCGATCCCATTGGCGTCGCGCAGCATCTGCCACGGAACGATGTTGGAATGGTGCTCCATGCCCGAAATCAGCACCGCTTGACCGGGTTTTAGCACGCCGCGCCCATAGCTGTGCGCCAGCAGGTTGATCGCGCCGGTGCTGTTGCCTGTGAAGACGATTTCGGAGCGGTCGTTGGCGTTCATCAGCGTCGCGGCCGCGTCGCGGGCGGCTTCATAGGCCTCGGTGGTCCGTTCGCTCATCCAGTGCAGGCCGCGATGGATGTTGGCGTATTGCGTTTCCATCGCCTGGACCATCGCGTCGATCACCGCGCGCGGCTTCTGCGCGGACGCGGCGCTGTCGAGAAAAACCAGCGGCTTGCCGCGGATCGTTTGCGTCAGGATGGGGAAATCCCCCCGGATGCGTTCCACATCCAGGGCGGCTGGATTGGTCATGATGTTCATGCTGCCTGCCTCATCCACCAGTGCGCAACAGCGGTTTCCAGCCGACCGCGAATCGTTTCGTTGGCCACCGCGTCCAGGGCTTCCGCCAGGAACGCCCGCACCAGGATGGCCCGCGCTTCCGCATCGGGAATGCCACGGCTGCGGAGGTAAAACAGCTGTTCCGCATCCAGCGCCCCGACCGTGGCGCCGTGGCTGCATTTCACGTCGTCGGCGAAAATCTCCAGTTCCGGCTTGGAATCGATCTCGGCGTCCGGCGACAGCAGCAGGGCCTGATTCATCTGATACCCGTCGGTCTTTTGAGCGTCGCGAGCGACCGCGATCTTGCCCTGGAATACGCCGCGCGACCGTCCGGCCAGCACCGTCTTCACGGTCTGGCGAGAACTGCATCCCGGCGCGGTGTGGCCGACGACCGAGGTGAAATCGGCATGCTGCGATCCACCGAGCAGTTGCGCCGCGTTCAGATGGGCGGTCGCTCCGGCGCCGGTCAGGTGCGCGTGTACCTCGGTCCGCGACAATCGACCGCCAAGAGTCAGCGTGAAGCTGTCGTATATAGCCCCGGCGCCGATATCCGCATACGTGGTGGACACGTGAAACGCGGTGGCGGCTTCGTCCTGTAGCCGGATGTGGGTCAACCGAGCGCCGGGTGCGAGATGAAGTTCGGCGACCGTGTTCAGTAGATAGGCGCCCTGCCCGGCCGAAATTTCCACCAAAGTCAGGCTGGCGCCCGCGTCCAGGCGGACACTGTGCCGCGGATGCGCGTCGGACTCGCCGGCCATGATGCTGACAAGTTGGACCACGCCGCCGTCATGCCCCGCATGCACGTGAAACGCGGCGCCGTCCGCGGCGAGCATGGTGTTCAATGCCACCATCGGTTCGCGATCCGGCCAGGACAGCGTACCGAAATCCGGTTGGTCCGCGAACCGGGCGAAACCGCCGGCAAGCCCACCCGAAACATCGGCGCGAAACACCCCGTCCACAAAAACCGCCCGGGGGGAATCCAACAAGGACAGACCAGCCAAGATGGTTTCGGCTTCGTGCCGGGGGTAGGAATCCCGCCGGAACACGGCTTCGGCGACCGGACGCAGGCTGGTGTATTTCCAGGCCTCGATCCGCCGCTTTTGTGTGCCTCCCGGAAGTCCGGCAAGACGAAACGCATCGGCGGCGGCGGCGCGCATCGCCGAATCGCCGGGCAGTCGTCCGGCCAGCCCCTCATAGCGTTCCAGAAACCCCTCGGCGCCGGTATTCACGCGGCCTCCGCGATCAGCTCGGCATAGCCGCTTTTTTCCAGGTCCCTGGCGAGATCGGGACCACCGCTGCGAACGATGCGGCCGTTCAACAGCACATGCACCCGGTTGGGCACCAGATAATCCAGCAGCCGCTGGTGATGGGTAATGACCAACGCGGAGAAAGCGGGGCCGCGCAGCGCGTTCACGCCGTCCGCGACGATTTTCAGCGCGTCGATGTCCAGGCCGCTATCGGTTTCATCCAGGATCGCCAGCTTCGGCCGCAGGATCGCCATTTGCAGCACTTCGTTGCGCTTTTTCTCGCCGCCGGAAAAGCCGACATTGACGTTACGTTTCAGCATGTCCTCGGGCATCGAAAGCCGTTTGGACTCGGCCCTGGCCAGTTTCAGGAACTGCACCGCGTCGAGTTCCGGTTCGCCATGCGCGCGGCGAATCGCATTCAGCGCGGTGCGCAGGAAATTGGCATTGTTCACGCCGGGCAGTTCGACCGGCGCCTGAAACGCCAGGAACACGCCGGCCGCGGCGCGTTGTTCCGGTTCCATTGCCAGCAGGTCGGCACCGCCAAACGTGGCCGTTCCAGCGGTGACAAGATAATCCTCCCGCCCCGACAGCACATAACCCAGGGTGGATTTACCCGCCCCGTTCGGACCCATCACGGCGTGAACCTCGCCGTCCGGCACAACAAGATCGATCCCGTTCAGGATCGGTTTATCCGCGATCGAAGCGGCCAGGCCGCGAATATCCAGCATCCGATTTATCCCACCGATCCTTCGAGTGACACCGCCAGAAGTTTTTGCGCCTCCACGGCGAACTCCATCGGCAGTTGCTTCAACACATCCTTGCAAAATCCATTGACCAGCAGGCTAACCGCGTCTTCTTCCGACAGCCCGCGCTGACGGCAATAGAACAACTGATCGTCGGCGAGTTTCGACGTTGTCGCCTCATGCTCCACCTTCGCCGTCGGGTTGCGGCTTTCGATATAGGGCACCGTATGCGCGCCGCAGCGGTCGCCGATCAGCAGGCTGTCGCATTGCGTGAAGTTCCGGGCGTTCGTCGCACCGGGCAGCATTCTTACGAGCCCGCGATAAGTATTGCTGGACTGCCCCGCGCTGATGCCCTTGGCGATAATGGTGCTGCGCGATCCCTTGCCGATATGGATCATCTTCGTACCGGTATCGGCTTGCTGATGGTTGTTGGTCACCGCGACAGAGTAGAATTCGCCGACGCTGTCCTCGCCCAGCAAGACGCAAGACGGATATTTCCAGGTAATGGCAGACCCGGTTTCCACCTGCGTCCACGATATTTGCGACCGGGCGCCCCGACACGCGCCGCGCTTGGTGACGAAATTGTAGATGCCGCCCTTGCCGTTGGCATCGCCCGGATACCAGTTCTGCACCGTGGAGTATTTGATGCGCGCATCGTCCATCGCGACGAGTTCGACGACCGCGGCGTGCAACTGGTTCTCATCGCGTTGCGGCGCGGTGCAGCCTTCCAAATAGCTGACATGACTGCCGGCCTCGGCGATAATCAGGGTCCGTTCGAACTGACCGGTGTTGCGGGCGTTGATGCGGAAATACGTCGATAGCTCCATCGGGCAGCGGACGCCCTTGGGGATGAACACGAAGCTGCCATCGGTAAACACGGCGCTGTTGAGCGCGGCGAAATAGTTGTCGGCCACCGGAACAACCGTACCGATATACTGCCGCACCAGATCGGGATGTTCCCGCACCGCCTCGCTGATCGGGCAGAAGATCACACCCGCCTTGCGCAATGTGGCCTGAAACGTGGTGGCGACCGAAACGCTGTCGAACACCGCGTCCACCGCGATTTGGGTGTTTTCCACCGTATCGGGATCGACACCGGCCAGGATCGCCCGTTCTTTCAACGGTATCCCCAGCTTTTCATACATTTTCAACAGTTCGGGATCGACCTCGTCGAGGCTTTTCGGGCCGGGTTTCTTTTTCGGCGCGGCGTAATAATGCAAATCCTGATAATCGATCGGTGGATGATCGACGCGGGCCCAGTCGGGTTCTTCCATTTTCAGCCATGCCGCATAGGCCTTCAGCCGCCAGTCCAGCATCCACGCGGGTTCTTCCTTCCGCGCGGAAATCAGCCGAATAATGTCTTCGTTCAGCCCTTTCGGCGCGAAGTCCATCTCGATCTTCGTCTCGAAGCCCCATTTATAGCCGGACTGCGTGACGGACTGAACGGTATCAAGTGTTTCGGTAACAGCGGCCATTCAAGAATCCTATTCGGCGGCGGACAGAAGACGAGCGGCGGGCGAGGGCGTGCGGAATGCCGGTAGCAGCCCTTTTTGCATGTCGGCGAGCGTGATCGCCGTCAGTGCCCTGCGAATGGCATCGTTCACCGGATCCCAGCGGCCGCGCATCGCGCACAACCCCTGCGATTCGCATCCCAGGGAAGACCCGTCCACGCAAGCGGTCAGAGCGATCGGCCCATCGATCGCCGCGATCACATCCGCGATCGGAATGTCCTCCAGCGCTCGGTTTAGCCGGTAGCCGCCTCTGGCCCCCCGCTGCGACGATACGAGATCGCCGAGGGTGAGTGTCTTGAGAACTTTGGCGACGGTGGGCTCCGGAATGCCCGTGGCGGCGGCAATGCCAGGGGACGTCTGCACATCGCCCGTGCCAGCCAGACGCACCAGCACCACGACAGCATAATCCGTCAGTTTCGACAGCCTGAGCATGGTATGCCAACCCCCGCTTCCGGCGCATCCGGTTATCCGGACCACTGCGGTCCTGATTGATCGGGAAATGGCGTACCCAGGCAGCAGCGTCAAGGGGTTCCGCCAGGGCAATTGCGCACTTGGTTGTCCCACGGCGACGGCAGCCTGGACGGGCCGCGGATTGCGGCGGGAAACGGCCTGATCCCAGGGCGATCCATCGCAGCAAACCACCCGTATAGTTTTACCCCATTCAATGCACAAAAAATAGGCTATTTGCTTCCGTTCCGCCTGTGCAAATACGCGGCAGTCGCCATACCGATGCCCCGCCCGGTAGGGCTTTTTGCCACGGGCGCCGCGAACGTGGATAAGATGAACTGGACGCAACCTTGGCCGTTGCCGCTTGGCACGGCACATGCAAACCTATGGCGCTGTTCATGCCGCTGACATCTTCGAGGCGAAACGGGCAGCCTGAACTTTGTGGGAGGCCCGGCTAAACCGGGCTTGATGAACATGAAAAAGATCGAAGCAGTCATCAAGCCGTTCAAACTCGATGAGGTCAAGGAAGCCCTGCACGAGGTTGGACTGCAAGGCATTACCGTGGTGGAGGCCAAGGGGTTCGGCCGTCAGAAGGGCCACACCGAACTGTACCGGGGTGCGGAATACGTTGTCGATTTCTTGCCCAAGGTAAAAATCGAGGTCATTTGCGAGGACTCCGTCGTCGAACGCGCCGTGGAGGCGATCGTCAACGCCGCCCGTACCGGACGTATCGGCGACGGTAAGATCTTCATCTCCTCGGTAGAGGAAGTGATACGCATCCGGACCGGCGAACGGGGGGAGGACGCGATCTAGGGCTTCCGCTGCCAGCGCCTTTCGCCAGCCAGCAGCAGTCCGTTCACATATCACCTTCACGCAGCTTCCGGCCCTCATATCGTACGTGTAAATGAGGATCGGGTTTCGGGGTTCCGCGCGGTGCGGAGCCATAATCAGCCGTGCCCCGCCGCGTCCGATGACGGGCGGGTTCTTTGCGGCGATCAGACAGACAATGGGGAATACAGGATGGCGAAGAAGCCGGCAGCAGCACCAGCAGGACCGAGCGGCGATGTGAGCAAGGTGCTCCAGATGCTTAGCGACAATTCCGTGGAATATGTGGACCTCCGGTTCACCGATCCCCGCGGCAAGTGGCAGCACACCGCCCAGCACGTATCGACGATGGGCGAGGATGCGTTCCGCGACGGGATCATGTTCGACGGTTCGTCCATCGCCGGGTGGAAGGCGATCAACGAGAGCGACATGATCCTGATGCCGGATGCATCGACAGCGGTGATGGATCCGTTCTCGGCCAAGCCCAGCCTGATCGTGTTCTGCGACATCGTCGAACCGTCAACCGGCCAGTTTTACGCGCGCGATCCGCGGGCGACCGCCAAGTTGTGCGAGGCTTACGTCAAATCCAGCGGCATCGGCGATTCGGTGTCGATCGGGGCGGAGGCGGAATTCTTCATCTTCGACAGCGTGAAATTCGGCACCGGCGGCAATTTCGGCACATTCCAGGTCGATAGCGTCGAGGGGCCGGGTTCGTCGATGAAGGACTATCCGGAAGGCAATATGGGCCACCGTCCGTCGGTCAAGGGCGGGTATTTCCCGGTGCCGCCGGTCGATGGCGACAGCGATTTGCGCGCCGAAATGCTGTCCACCATGGGCGAAATGGGCCTGCCGATCGAAAAACACCACCACGAGGTGGCGCAGTCGCAGCACGAGCTTGGCACCAAATTCGGTTCCCTGACCACCATGGCCGACCAGATGCAGATCTACAAATACTGCGTCCATAACGTCGCCCACAGCTACGGCAAGACCGCCACGTTCATGCCGAAGCCGATCTATGGCGACAACGGGTCGGGCATGCACACGCATATCTCGATCTGGAAGGCGGGCAAGCCGTTGTTTGCCGGCAACGGGTATGCCGATCTGTCGGAGATGTGCCTGTATGCAATCGGCGGCATCATCAAGCATGCCAAGGCGATCAACGCGTTCTCCAACCCATCGACCAACAGCTATAAGCGGTTGATCCCAGGGTTCGAGGCACCGGTGCTGCTGGCTTACTCGGCTCGGAACCGGTCGGCGTCCTGCCGCATTCCGTACACGACCAACCCGAAGGCGAAGCGCGTCGAGGTGCGGTTCCCCGACCCAAGCTGCAACCCGTATCTGTCTTATTCCGCCATCACCATGGCGGCGCTGGACGGGATTAAGAACAAAATCCATCCGGGTGACCCGATGGACAAGGATCTGTACGACCTGCCGCCGGACGAACTGAAGGGCATTCCGACGGTGTGCGGCAGCCTGCGCGAAGCTTTGGGCGCGCTGGCGGCGGACCACGACTTCCTGCTGGAAGGCGGGGTGTTCAGTTCCGACCAGATCGAAAGCTATATCGAACTGAAATGGGCCGAGGTGTATCGTTTCGAACACACGCCGCACCCGGTCGAGTTTGAGATGTACTACTCGGTCTGAGCGGTTAGACTGTCAGGTGCGATCGCTCCGGCCGGAGCGATCGCACCGCGACACTGCCGTTAGTATGGGCGACCGCTAGTCCTCAGGGCAGCATCGGCGATAAGAGTCGAACGAGCTTTGACAGGAATCAACCAGCCGCCGGATTCGGGTGCCGACACAATGCGCGGGTCATTTTCGCGCCTCAGGCCGCCCGCGTCAGCCGCTTCACGAACGCGGAAATCCGGTGGCGGCGCATTTCGCTACGCGCTTTGTCGTCGGTCGTCATGTAATTGAGCTGCACGCCGTAACGCTGTCCAACGAACTGGCGGTGTCCGTGCCAAGTGGTTGGGCCGTTGGGAAACACCAGCAGCGTGCCGTTCACCGGCGGCACTTCAACGGCAAAATCGTCCAGATCGCCCGGTCCGCGCAGCAGGCGCAGACAGCCTTCCTGACGGGTCCATGCCTCGGTCTGCCTGTTGAGATACAGCAGCACCGTCACCCGCTTGGCCAGCGAATCGCAATGGATCCGCCCGTCCCGCTCGCTGGTCCAGCCCCGCAGCGTAACCATGGTGGGCGATCCGGTCAGGTCCAGGCCGAATATCTGTTCGATCGCGCCGCGCAGCTCCGGCCCTTCCATCGCGTCCATCAGCGCCTTGGCTGCAGGACCGAGCCGGACGGCATCGGCGGGGAAGGACCCGCGCTTGCCCAGTTTGGGCAGATCGGCCAGCACCGCGTCCAGGCTGGCAAGCGGCACGAAGTCCGGCACCACCACGTGGGGAAAGGGGTCGGTCGCGACCGGTGTTGCGACCAGCCTGGGGAAATCGAGTGCAATCATGACGGCGCCCGGCATAGCAGCAAAGCCTCGGTCAGGTCGAGGATATCGTCCGGCCAGTATTCATCGGGTCTGGGCCGCGCCGCGCGCACCCCCGGATCGGGACGGCAGGTCAGCACCGGCAAAACCCACCGTACGGGCAGCGACGCCCGGCCGTCCGCCGCCCCCAGCAGCGCCCCGGCGATGGCGGCGTTGGTGTCGGTATCCCCGCCCTGCCCCACGGTTTGGATCAGTGCCGGTTCCACAGCGGTTCCGGCCGCCAGGTGGAAGAAGGCATTTTGCAAGGCAATCAGCACCCAACCCATTTGATGCTGGTAGTCCTCCGGTGCCGTCCCCGCCACGGCCAGACGCAGGCAGGCGGCAACTGGCGACGCCTCCGCTCCGGCCGCATCGGCGACACGCAGCGCGGTTTCCATCATGCCGGACCGGTCGGCGCCCGCCAGCGCCACCGAAATAGCGGCGGCGAAAGCGGCACAGGCGGTGCGGCAAACCGGATGGGGATGCGACAGCGCCGAATCCTCGGCGGCAACCGCGGCGGCTTCGTCTGGGCCGGACGCCCAGACACCGATGGGTGCTATTCGCATCAACGATCCGTTGGCCTGCGTCGTCTTGCTCGCCGCGCTGTGCGCCGCCCGCGCCTTCCCCGTCCGAACCGCGGCCGCCGCCCCGAACGCGAGGGCGGTCGCTTGCCCGCAGTCGAACGGGTCACCGGCATACCACCGCCCATACGCGGCGGCGGCGTCTTCGCTGTCGTATCGGCCGGTTCGCACCAGGCTGCGCGCCAAGGTCAGGCCGAGTTCCGAATCGTCGGTCGGCTGGCCCGCCAGTGTGTTCCACACCGGGCTATCCGCCAGATCGCCCACGCCATCGGGATAGATCGCCGCAATCGCGGTCCGGGACTGGAATTCGACCTGCGACCCCAGCGCGTCGCCAATAACCAGTCCCAGCATGCAACCCAGCGCCCGGTCTAACCGCCGGCCTTCCGCGATGCGCGGCCACGTCAACGAAACCCGTTCGGAGCGGCGCGGTTCGGTACTGCCGCGCCATGTGCGCCCCCGCAACGCGGCGACCGCGGCGGGCGCGCCGCCGAAGCAGGCGGACGGGCGACTGTCCCCATCCTCGCCATACGTCACCGGCCGGCCGTCTTCCGCTACCAGCACGCCGCCCGCGGCGGTCAGCAACGCATGGCCGGCGGCAATGTCATGGGCATTGACCGGCCGCAGCGTAACCGTGGCAATGCCGTCGCCGACGGCGACGCGCGCGAGGCGATAGGCGATGGACGGCAGCGGCATGAAGCGGGCGGGAGCGCAGGCGGTGCCGCTCCAGACCGGACGCTGGCCGGCACCGTGATTCAGCAACACCGTATCGGCGGCGGTGAGCGCGCGGCGGCTCAGGTCGATGTCCACCGGTGCGCCGTTGCGGGAAAGGCGCTCCCCCTCGGCCCAGGCGATCATATCGGGGCCGCGATCCGGACTGGTTGGCGCATGGACGACACCCAGCACCGGAATGCCGTGGCGCAGCAACCCGACCGATATGGCGCTGCCCCGGCGGCCTTCGAGGAAGGCGCGTGTGCCGTCGTGCGGATCGACGACCCAGCAATAGCCGTTCGCCTCGGCCGCCAGCACGCCTTCCTCCTCACCGACAAACCGCGCAGGCAGCAGCGCCGTCAGATGTTCGCGCAGAAACAGTTCGATCTCGGTGTCGATCGGCGACGTATCGCCGTCGCTGAATCGCGGCCCGTCCGGACGGGCGAACTCGGCGGCAAGCCAAACGCCGGCCTGTCGCACTAAACCGATAACGGCGGGCAGGATCGGGGGAAGGACCGGTGTTGTCATGATGTGGGAAAGTCTAGGCGCAGGCCACGCTACACGCTATCTCCCGCATGCACGTCATGGACAGCCCCGCCCCTCCCCCACAAACCGGCCCGCTGCTGGCCTACCAGGCCATGATCGCCAGCGGCGCGCTGGCGGCCGACCCGGCGCAGGCGGCGGCGGCCGAGCGTCTGCAGGATTTGTGGGAACGGCTGCGCGATTACGACCCCAAGCCGATGCCCGAGTCCGGCGCCGGCTTCTTTGCGCGCCTGCTGCGCCGGCACCATGCCGAGGAATACGTGCCGACCGGCCTGTATCTGGTTGGGGAGGTCGGACGCGGCAAATCCATGCTGATGGACCTGTTCTTCGACACCGCCGCCGTCGCGCGCAAGCAGCGCATCCACTTCCACCGCTTCATTCAGACCATCCACGCGCGCATCCACGCCTATAAGCAGGCGCATCCGGACGTGGCCGATCCCATCCCGCCGCTGGCCGATCAGGTTGCCGCCGAGGCCGCGCTGCTGTGCTTCGACGAATTCCAGGTCAACGACATCGCCGACGCGATGATCCTGGGGCGGTTGTTCCAGGCGCTGTTCGAACGGGGCGTCGTGGTGGTGACCACGTCCAACACCGCTCCGGACGATTTGTTCAAAGGCCAGCCGGGCCGCGATGCGTTCCTGCCGTTCATCGCGCTGATCGAGCAACGGCTGGAATTGCTGGTCATGAACGGCGGCCGCGATTACCGGCGCGAAAGAATGCGCGGCCTGCGGACATGGCAAGTGCCGGTGGACGCGATGTCCCGGCAAGAACTGGACAAGGCATTCCTGCGGCTGACGGGCGGTTCGGCAATCCGGCCGGTGACCCTGACAATCATGGGCCGCGACCTGACGGTGCCCCAGGCGGCGGATGGCGTCGCCCGCTTCGACTTCGACAGCCTGTGCAACACCGCCCTGGGAGCCGGCGATTATCTGGCGATCGCCACGCAATTTCATACGCTGATCCTGGACGGCATCCCTCGCCTGTCCCCCGACAACTACGATCAGGCCCGGCGGTTCATTGTCCTGGTGGATACGCTGTACGATCAGCGGGTGAAACTGATCGCCTCGGCCGATGCGACGCCCGACCGGATTTACCAGCGCGGCGAAAATGCGAAAATGTTCGAGCGGACGGCCTCGCGCCTGGATGAGATGCAAAGCGAAGAGTGGTTGGGGCAGGCGCATCTGACATGATGGAATTTTCAGGCTTGAAATTACTGTGCCAATGGCCCACTCTATGACCCTGTGGCGGATCGAGGATGTGTCGTTCGACTTCGTGGACGACATGACCGACGATCCCGTCGTGACGATGCGGATTTTTACGCCGATCGGCTCTCTGACGTTTATGGCGCAGCCGGCGATGCTGGGGACGACACTGGTGCTGACGGGCCTGCATGCGCAGGACTCCGCCGCCAACGCTGTCGGTCCGGGTAATCTCATGGTCATCGCGCGGGCGATGATGGAAGGAATGGATTTAGATGGACTCGTCATTGAAGGAGCGGTTCGCTCGACTGGGGCCAATCCGGGACATCGGCCGCGCGACATCCGGTTCGCCCGCCGTGTTCGTGCTGCGTCTGGCGCTGGGCGGGACCCGGCCGCGGTCGATCGATGCCACGCACGCGCTGGCCCGCCGGGGCCTGTCGATGCTGCGCGCTAAACGTACGGTTGAATCGCTGCTGGAAAAAGGCCGTATCTTCGTCGAACTGCCGATGGTGGAAGACATCGCGGCGCTGACCGACGACCTGACGAAAGCCGGGATCGAAGCGACCCGGCTGCAGCCAGACCTGACGATCGATGTCCGCGAACTGCGCGAACGTTTGCGACTCACCCGCGAACAGTTCGCCATTCGCTACGGGCTGGAGGTCGAAACCCTGCGGAACTGGGAAACCGGCAAGCGAGAACCGGACACCACGGCGCGTAGCTATCTGCGGGCGATCTCCAATGCCCCCGAACCGGTGGAACGGGCGTACGCGCTGACGCCAGCGGTCTGACGCGCGGCCACGGTAGCGTCGGTCGCATCGGCGCGTTCCGGCCTCGCCTGCCACGGGCCGCCGGACGATCTCAGCGAGACCGGCATGGATATTGCTCGGTATTTTCAGGCCGGAAGGCCTCACGTTCAGGATCCCGATGCCCGATCTTTTCAGCCCCTACACGCTCAAAGGCGTCACGCTGCGTAACCGGATAGCCATGTCTCCGATGACAATGTACCGGTCGGCCGATGGGAAAATGGGCGATTTCCATGTCATGCTGATGGGGTCGCGGGCAGCCGGCGGCTTTGGGCTGGTGTTTCCCGAACAGATCGCGATTACGCCGGATGGCCGCACCGGCACGCATTGCGCCGGCATTTACGACGATTCGCAGATCGAGGGCCTGTCGCGGGTGACCGCGATTATCAAGGATATGGGCGCGGTGCCGGCGATTCAGCTGGGTCACACGGGCCGCAAGGGCAGCGAATTAAAGCCGTGGGAGGGCAAGCGCCAACTGCCGCCCGATCATCCCGACGGCTGGCAGGTTCGCGCCCCGTCGGCGATTTCTTACGGCGGGCGCTATACATTTCCTGTCCAGGCGCTGACGGTGGACGAAATTCACGAGATCCATCGCAGCTATGCCAGTGCCGCGCAACGGGCGCTGGACGCCGGATTCGAGTGGCTGGAGATGCATTTCGCGCACGGTTACCTGGGTGCGAGTTTCTTCTCGCCGCTGGCTAACCGGCGCACGGACGCATACGGCGGTAGCCTGGAAAACCGGTTGCGGTTTCACCGGGAGGCGCTCGACGCGGTGCGGGCGGTGTGGCCAGAGCGGCTGCCGTTGACGATGCGTTTGGGTTCGGACGATTTCAATGAGGCCGGGGTCCAGTTCGACGATGCCGTTTGGGCGGTCGGGGTCTTGAAGGAACACGGGCTGGATTTGGCCGATCTAAGCCTGGGCATGAATACCGACGACGTGAAGGACGTGCCGTTCAACGATGTCGCGTTCATGGTGGAACGCGGCGCCCGCGTGCGGCGCGAGGTGGGGATTCCGGTGGCGGTCAGTTGGAATTTGGGGCTGCCGGCCGTGGCCGACCGGGTGATTCGCCAGGAACTGATCGATCTGGTGTTTCTGGGCCGCCCGGCTTTGGCAAATCCGCATTGGCCGGTCTGGGCCGCGCGCGAACTGGCGCACAATGATCCGTTTTCCTTGATCCCCCAGGATTGGTCGTGGTGGCTGCGTAACCGGCCCGGCCCCGAGGGATCGCTGGGCTGGCCGCCGGTGCCGGTAGGCCAGTAGCGGCGGCGGTTATGGCGCGCGAGGTTGTTTGCGCGGCGGCTTCGGTTTGGCGCGGGCGGCTGCGGTCGCCGCGGCGAATGCCTGGCGTGCCCAGGATTGGAATGTCTCCGCATCGTCCAGCAATTCAGGCGGGCAGCGCCAGAATGAAGTAATCGTGTTGGTGCCGTTCTTTGTCTCATAGGTAAATGGTGCTTCGCCCGCGGCTTGAAACGCCGCTCGGTTCGTGTCGCCGACTTTCAGGTAAAGCTCGTCGCGGATAATCAGGCCGAACATGAGCCCGTTCAGGAACAGGCCGGAGCCGCTGAACATCCGCCGAACGGAAACGGGGCCGAACGAGGCGAGGAGTTCGACAACGTAGGGCGTGAGTTTGTCGGGTTCGCGCATGAGGCGCAGGTTATACGAGCGATTGGCGGGTTCCAACCGCATTGCCCGGGCGGCGACCGGAGGATCGTAACGATGTCGTCATTCTTCGATTCCGGCTCGATCGGACGCCTTCGCGGTCGTTCCGCCTTGTTGACACCGGTCGAAATGGGCCGGGCGGACATGGCGGCCGCACAGCTTGGGCAGTCCGGTCCGGCCCTGATGTACGCGGCGGGACGGGCTGTTGCCCGAGCGATGGGACGGCGGGTGGGGCGGGGCCGGGTTCTGGTGCTGGCCGGTCCCGGCAATAACGGAGGCGACGGGTATGTCGCCGCTCGGCTGCTGGCTCAAGATGGCTGGCCGGTGCGGCTTGCCGCGCTGGCGCCGCCCCGGCCCGGTTCCGGCGCGGCCGGTGCCGCCGGTCTTTGGTTTGGGCCAACCGTGCCCTTCGTGCCGGACGAAGCGGCCCGCGCCGATGTCGTTGTCGACGCGGTGTTCGGTGCCGGCTTGTCCCGGCCGCTGGACGGCGTGGTGGCGGCCACGCTGAAGGCGGCGAGGCGGATTGTCGCGATCGATGTTCCGTCGGGGTTGGACGGTGCCACCGGCCTGACCGCCGGATATGCCCCGGCCGCCGAACTGACGGTGACATTTTTCCGTTTGAAACCCGGCCATTTGTTGCTGCCCGGCCGGGACCTGTGCGGACACATCGAACTGGCCGATATCGGTATTCCGGACGCCGTTTTGGACGCGATCGCCCCCCAGGCCTTTGTCAATCTGCCGGGCTTGTGGCGTTTGCCCACGGTGACGGCCGACTCGCATAAATACACGCGCGGTCACGTTACGGTCATCGGCGGTGCCGCCATGACGGGGGCCGCTCGGCTTGCCGCCGAAGCGGCCCGCCGGACCGGTGCCGGGATGGTGACGATTGCCGCTCGCGGTTCGGCCGGAACGTACCGAACCGGGGAGCCGGGCGTGCTGGTCAGCGAAGCGTCCATCGGTGCGCTTTTAGGCGACGACCGGCGCAAGGTCTGGGTGTGCGGACCCGGTCTGGGCACGGACGATGCCCGCGCGTCGTTTCCCGCCCTGATTGCCGCCAACCGGATCGTGGTTGGCGATGCCGATGTGTTTTCGGCCTTTGCCGGCGAACCGGACGCCTTGCGGGGCGCCGCCGTGCTGACGCCTCACGCCGGGGAATTCGCCCGTGTTTTCGGTGCGTCCGAACCGGACCGGTTATCCGCCGCGCGGGCGGCGGCGGCGCGAACCGGCGCTGTGGTGCTGCTGAAAGGGGCCGATACGATCGTCGCCGCGCCGGACGGCCGGGCCGCGATCAATGTGTCGGCGCCGCCCTGGCTGGCGACGGCGGGGGCCGGCGACGTTTTGTCGGGCATGATCGGCGGCCTTCTGGCGCAGGGCATGCCGCCATGGGAAGCCGCCGCGGCCGGCGCATATTTGCATGGGCGCGCCGCCGCGCTGGCCGGACCCGGACTGGTCGTGGAAGATCTGTTGCCGGCCATCCGGCGTGTCCTCGCCGAAACATGACACGCACCTTTTTCCCTCATCCGGTCTATAATCGCCGCACCGAAGCCCGAACGAGGCCCGTATGAGCGATTCAGTTTCCACCGGTTTGTTCGATCGTGCCATCCGGCGCATTTCCGGGGTCTGGCGCGACATGGCGTCAGGCGTTTCCGGCGAGGGCGACGAAACCCTGGAAGCGCAGATGCAAGCGTGCCTGGCGGGGCGGGGCGGCGAAATCAGCGCCCGCAACCGGGCGGCTAAGCTGGCACAGACCTTCCTGTCGCTGGATGAAGCCGGCCGGAAGGCATTTCTGCTGACCCTGGCGGGTTTCGACTCGGATCTCGATGCAGTCGCCGCCGCTTATGCCACCGTGCAGGCCGCCGGCGATCCGGCCGAACGCGCCAACGCGAAAGCCGCCCTTCGCCGAGCGCTGGAACCGCCCCGGCTGAAGCTGCTGACGCAGTTCACGTCTATCCCAGACGGACGGAAATTCCTGGTCGATCTGCGCGGTACGCTATTGAAGATGCGCGGCAGCGATAAACTACTGACCGCGTTGGACGCCGATCTGCGCGGCCTGCTGGCGGCGTGGTTCGATATCGGCTTTCTGGAACTGCAACGGATCGACTGGAACAGCCCCGCCGCGCTGCTGGAAAAACTGGTGGATTATGAGGCGGTGCATGCCATCCGGTCGTGGCGCGACCTGAAGAACCGGCTCGATTCCGACCGCCGCTGCTATGCGTTCTTTCATCCGCGTATGCCCGGCGAGCCGTTGATCTTCGTGGAGGTCGCGCTGGTGAAGGGTATGGCCGGCAGTGTGCAGGATCTGCTGGACGAAAAAGCGCCGGTGCAGGATACGTCACACGCGGATACCGCGATTTTCTACTCGATCAGCAACTGCCAGCCGGGGCTTGCGGGGATCAGCTTCGGCAATTTCCTGATCAAGCGCGTGGTGGAAGAACTGTCGGCGGAGTTTCGTAACCTCAAAACGTTCGCCACCTTGTCGCCCATTCCGGGCTTCCGCCGCTGGCTGGACCCGCTGCTGGCAAAAGACGACGCGAAACTGCTCAGCGATGAGGAATCGTCCAGCCTGACATCTGCGTTACCCGCCGATACCGGACATGCGGCGCTGGCGGGGATTCTGGGCAAGCATCACTGGTGGCGCGATGCGGCGCTGCGCAAGGCCGCCGAACCGGCCCTGGTGCGGCTGGCCGCGCGCTATTTGGTCGCGGAGGCGAACGGCAAACGGGCCAAAGACCCGGTCGCTCATTTCCATCTGTCCAATGGCGCCAGGGTGGAGCGATTGAACATGGGCGGCGACACGTCGGCGAAGGGTGCGAAAGAGAGCGCGACCTTAATGGTCAACTATCTCTACGACCCGGCGAAAATCGAGGACTGGCACGAAGATTATACCGGGGAAGGCAAGCGGAACGCCTCGACCGCCGTGCGAAAGCTCGCGCGTGGCTGGGGTTAGGGCAGCATCGGCAATACCCGCGCCGGCATGCCCGGCGCCGCCATCGGAAGCGACCGATATCCAAGCGGCCCTTTCGCGCCCCCCTTCGTGACGGCGGGCAAGGCCAGAGTCCGGCCGATTTCCGCGAGCGGCGGTACTTGCAGGGAAAGCGTTCGCCGAGGAACTTGAACAGCCCCTCGGCCGCGGGCAGTCCGCGACGATCCGGAATGGCACGCACCCAGTTGACGAACTCGCCCAATGTGGAGTTCCGCGATGGAGGCGGCGACGGAAAGCAGAACGGCTTCTTGTCGCCGCTGTGCTGAAGTTCCAGGTTGACCACGCCCTGGGAATAGCCGTCGCAAAAATTGATCTTTGCGTCCGCTGCCGGCTCCCTCGGGTTAGCGCCGCAAAGATCGGCGAGGTCGCCGGCCGTGCGGACATGCAGCGAAACCGTCTGCGCGGCCAAGCCTGGCGCTACGGCGGCAAGGGCTAGAATCGTGGCAACGAAAAGCGTCTTCATCGGATAATCTCCTCAACAAAGCACCCGCTCCGGATCGGCGCACCCGGCGGCTTCGGTCCAGCGTTCCCAGCCCCCGGCGCGCAACTGGCAGGCAGGACAGGTTCCGCAGCCAAAGCCCCAGGTATGGCACAGACTCCGGTTTCCCAGATAACAGGTATGGGTCTGCTCGCGTATGACATCTACAAATTTTTGTCCGCCCAGATCGGACGCCAGCGCCCAGGTCGCCGCCTTGTCCAGCCACATCAACGGCGTTTCCAGGATGAAACGGCGCTGCATTCCCAGGTTCAGTGCGAGTTGCATTGCCTTGACCGTGTCGTCCCGGCAATCGGGGTAACCGGAAAAATCCGTCTCGCACACCCCCGCCACAATGCGACGCAGGCCGCGTCGGTAGGCGATAGCGGCGGCGCAGGTCAGAAACAGCAGGTTACGGCCGGGTACGAACGTGGTGGGCAGGCCGTCGCGATCCGTCTCGATCGCGATATCCGCCGTCATCGCCGTGTGTCCCAGACCGGCGATGGTTTCGGTCAGATCGACAATGTGATCCATGCCAAGACGCCCGGACGCCAGCGCCTCGCGAACAGGCTCACGGCAGTCCATCTCCACCGCGTGTCGCTGTCCATAGCGAAAGCCAACGGTTTCGACGCGGCTGTAGCGCGCCAGCGCCCACGCCAGGCAGGTGGTGGAATCCTGACCGCCGGAGAACAGCACCAGGGCGGCGTCCTCGGTCTGTCCGGGCTGCGTCATCGGTCCCCTGTCATCCGGTAGCGTTTCACCTTATCATATCAATCATGGACCTCGATTTTACGGAAGACGAAATCCAACGGTATTCCCGCCACATCCTGTTGCGGGAAGTCGGCGGCATCGGCCAGGCCAGATTGCGGGCCGCCCGCGTGCTGGTCATCGGCGCCGGCGGGCTGGGTTCTCCGCTGATGCTGTATCTGGCCGCGGCAGGGGTCGGAACACTCGGTGCGATCGACGACGACGTCGTCGATCTGTCCAACCTGCAACGGCAGATCGCCCATACCACCGGCCGGATTGGCGTGGCCAAGGTCGCCTCGGCTGCTCTGGCGGCCAAGGCGATTAACCCCGGCGTGACTGTGGAAGTATATGAAACCCGGCTGACCGCGTTCAACGCGTTGGACCTGATCGGCCGGTACGACATCGTCTGCGATGGCAGCGACAATTTCGCGACTCGCTTTTTGATCGCCGACGCCTGCGCCCTGGCGAAGCGGACATTGGTGTCGGCCGCGGTGTTGCGGTTCGACGGACAGCTTTCGGTGTTCAAGCCGCATCGGGGCGGGCCTTGCTACCGATGCCTGTATGCCGAAGCGCCCCCGCCCGGTCTTGTCCCCAGTTGCAGCGAGGCCGGCGTTTTGGGCGCCGTGACCGGCGTGATGGGAACCTTGCAGGCAACCGAGGTACTAAAGGAAATCCTCGAAATCGGCGAAACGCTGTCCGGCCGCGTGCTGATCTGGGATGCGCTGGATGCACGCTTCCGCACCATTAAGCTGCGTCCCGATCCGGCTTGTGCGCTGTGCGGCCCGGACGCGACGATCCACGACCTGAGCGCCCATGGCGTTCCGGAAGGACCGGGCTGTGCCATCTGATCCGGCGCTGGGTGTGCTTCTGCTGTCGGGATCGCATGACCGGGCGCATTACGCGTTCGTGGTTGCGTCCGCTGCGGCGGCGCTGGGCCGTAGTGTTGTGCTGTTCGCCACCAACCAGGGCTGCCTCGCGCTATGCCGGGACTGGACTGGCTTGTCCGGTGCGGCAAGGGACGCGACGATCCAGGACCGTGGCGTTGCCGGCTTGGATACGCTGCGCGATGCCTGTCAGGAGATGAGTGTCAGGATGATTGCGTGCGAGGCCGGCCTTCGGGCCGAGGGGATCGAGGCTTCGCTGCTACTCCCCGATGTGGAGGTAGCGGGAATCGTAACCTTTCTTGCCGGGATCGGGGCTGGACAGATTGTCACGATCTAATACCAACCCGCTTAAAGGCGGACCCATGAAGAATGGGTCCGCGCGGCTCGGTATCGGTCTTTTTTTGGCGCGCCGCCGCCCTCCAACCCGGCGCGCGATACCAACCGGCGGAAAGGATGGAAAGGTCATCCTTTCCGCCGGTTGGTATCAGTCATGGGCATGCCAGCCCCCATTCGGTTCGGCAGGCCCTGAAAGGGATAACTGATGCGTTCCGCCGCCCGGTATTCCCTAAATTTGATGTGGTGTCTCGCGGTTGCTGCCGGCGTGGCGCGCGCGCAAACGTCCCCACCGGCCGGGACGCTGCAAGTGCCGTCCGCACCGTCGCATGCACAGCCGGTGAAACCGCCCGTCGCAGCGCCTAGGGTGGCCGTCCACAAGACCGGTTCCAGCAAGCCGCCGGTGGTTCCACCGCATGGCCCGACCCATCCGCAAAAGCCGGTCGCCGCCGCTGTTCAACCGCCCGCGGCTGTCACGCCACCGATCGCCGCACAAACCGGGGCACCAGCCGAGGCCAAGGCGGCGCAGGCGGAGAAGCTGACCGATCCGGAAAAGCCCGAGGGCGTGGCCGCGAAGCTGCCGCGCTTTGCCTCGCTGCGGTCGGACGACGTCAACATGCGAGCCGGGCCGGGCACGCGTTACCGGATCGACTGGGTATATAAGCGACGCGACCTGCCGGTTGAAATCGAGCGGGAGTTCGATGTCTGGCGCTGGGTACGCGATGCCGACGGGATTCAGGGATGGGTCAATCAGGCAACGCTGACCGGCCGGCGTAGTTTCATCGTCCAGAATACCGATGCGACGCTTCGATCCGATCCCAGCGACACCGCCGCGGCGATTGCCATCCTCAAGCCCGGTGTGATCGGGCGCATCCGCTCATGCCCCACGGGGACCGGCTGGTGCAACGTGCAAGCTGGATCGTATCGCGGATACTTGCGGCGCGGACAGTTCTGGGGGGCGTTTCCGGACGAAGCGATCACCCCTTGATCGGGTCGCCGATGACCGCCGGAGCAGGCAACATTAGACATTAACGGTATTTCACGGAAAAATCCCGAAACAAAACGCGCAACTAATTGTTTCGTGGCTTTCATCGTTTACGGCATTTCGACACGCTGCGATCGTCAGCCTTGCTAAACGCCGGGCTCGTTCCCAGAAGGCAGAAAAGCCATGAATATGATGTCATCCAGCATACTGAGCCGGGATTTGAACTTTCCGGGCAGCATGACTGCCGCGGACCAAGGCATCGTCCTTATTGTCAGCGACGATCCATGCACCATCGAAAAGCTCGCACCGGTTTGCGAATTTCTGGAGCTGCGGATGGAAATGGCATCGGCATCGGCCGATCTCCGGCTGGTTTTGCAATCGCATAACCCGATGGCGGTGATTACCGACATGGAAGGCGATGAACAGGACGGCTTTCACGTCATGAAGATCATTGCCCGGTATAACCGCGATCTGCCCACGATGTTGCTCACGAATGGCGACCCGGTCCTGATGGGCGCGGCCGACGCATTACAGGATTTGTGCGGCATGACCTCGGTCGCACGCACCAGCGGCTTTCCGCTGGCCGGTCAGCTTGTCGCGTTTCTGTTTGGCGCTGGCCGCCGGTCCGGGTGCATGCGCCTTGTGCCGATCTGACACCGGCAACCGCCGGTCTCGCGTGCCGGCTTGTCGGACCATGCCGCGCGGTCAGCACGCGAACCCGCGGCTGCGTGCAGGCGTGTTAAAGCGCACGAATAAGATTGATCGCTATGACAACGGCTTGTGCGACGTTCAGCGGCAGCAGCCCCCATACCCGCCGGATCGCCATGCAGCCAATCAGGCACGGGATGGCCACCGCATAGCATAAGGCGCCGGATGGCGTGGAAGACCCCAGATACATGCCGGTCAGTCCAAAAAGCGAGGCGACGAGTTCCAGGGCACGAGCGCGCGTCATATCGTACCCCCTCTATCGGCCGCGTCGCCCGCATCGAGGTGGACCGGACATTGATGCCGCTTTTTCCGTGCGGCTGTCGCGTAAGCACCGAAAGCGCGGTTCGGACGGCTGTTCGGTTCGGCAATCGCGGCATCGTAAGCGTTCCAATCGGCGGCGGTCAGATCGGCCAGCTCCGACCCGGCGTCCATGCGACCGAGCGTGTCGTTGCTGTATATGGCGCGAGGCACGGGTTGGACTTGGATCAGCGGGTAGTCGGATCGCAGGCGAATTGGCATGTGGCTACGGGTGAACCGCAGGTTCGTGAAAAGCGGTCCAAACCAGCGGTCCGTTTCGACGATCCCCTCAAAAAGACAAATTCCGCCAGTCTGCGGCAAATTGACCGGTGCGCGAACCAAAAGGTGCCAGTCAGGCGCCGTCTGGGCGATCAGCCCTGTCCATATCTGCAGGGTTCCCGGCTCTGGAAGCGCGGTCAGGAACGGGGGCGAGCACCCCTTCAACGCGGCAGGCGCGAACCGGTCGAATTCATCGCTGTAGCCGGGCAACTGCGCCGCGGTTTGCAGCGGCATCCAGTCCGGCGCCTCATCGCAACGCCAGAAGACATCGCTGCCATCCCACAATACCTCCAGATCGATCGGCGGAAACAGCCACCAACCGAAAGCCGTCGCGCTGGTCAACGCCTCGCAATAGCGGACGGCCCGCACCGGCAGCGTTCCCATCGCGGATCGTTCGGCACGCATCGGCGCCCGGCCCCGGCTGGTTAGTCGATGAAAGCGAACGAGCGTATCCTGAAGACCGGACATACCGACGTACCTTTACAACAACAATGAGTGGATCGTGGGCCCAACCGTCAGCCGCGCGGCCGTACATTATTCGGCGGCACGACTGACGGAATCAGGGGCATGAAGCGGCCGGCCGGGGCCGGCAACCAAGCCATATATCTAGAACCGAACTCCGATTCCGGCGCCTGAAACGCCATCCGCGTCGGCGGATGGTCCAGATCACCGAAACTGGATTCGACCCGCTGCTTTATGTCAGGCTTAACAATGCTCGGAAGACGGTATCGGATCGGCCATTCAACCAGCCGGCCCAGCCTTCGGTGGCTAATCGTGCACAGTCGGTGTTGTGGATCAGCCGGCTTTAACCGGCAGGCGGCAACCGCCGCCCAGAACGATCTTGCCGGTATCGGCCGTCTTGACCGGCAGGCGGCAACCGCCACCCAGAACGATCTTGCCGGTGTCGGCCGTCTTGACCGGCAGGCGGCAACCGCCACCCAGAACGATCTTGCCGGTGTCGGCGGTCTTGACCGGCACGCGGCAGCCGCCGCCCAGAACGATCTTGCCGGTATCGGCGGTGGATGCAGGGGTAACGAGAGCGAGCGCGCTATTGGCACAAAACAACATTGGAATTTCCCTTGTTCGATAAAACACGCCAACGGGAACCGGACAGCGCCGGGGGCAGGTTGCCCTGGTCAGTGTAACCCGATAATTTTGACTGAATACACACGGACCTTGAGATCGTATCTTCTTCGCACTTACGGCGGAGGACAGAAGCTCCAGGTCTCGAGACATACTTATCCCGTTGACAGGCAGAAATTAGCCGGACGATAAACCTTTGTCAAGATATAATTTCCTATACATAGGAAAAAAGTAAATATCATCTTTTTCGACCGAACGCGGCTCCGAACCGGATACCAGGCGATCGCCGGCATTTCCCGGCAACGCGTGTGCTAAAGCACATGTGTCAAGGCTTGCACCGCAAGACTCGATAGTGCGACCACGAACCATGTCGCGAGGCCCAGCGCCAGCGGCCGCGCGCCGGCGCCGGCGAAGGCGCGCCAATGCCCCTGTAGCCCAACACCCGCCAGGGCCACGACCATCGTCAGCCGCCCCAGCAACTGCACCTGCATCGCATGGGTACCCATCAGGCCGGCGGTATTCGCGGCCGCGGCGAGCACGAACAGGATAATGAAAGCCGGCACCGCATCGTAAACCCGTCTGGCCAGCGTCTGGCGCGCGATGATTTCATCCCTGACCACGAAGGGCAGAACAAGGCCAAAACCAAGCACCAGAGGAATGATCAAGGTGGTGCGCGTCAGCTTGACGATGGTCGCGATCGTTCCGGCGGCCTGGCTGAATGCGAATCCGGCCGCAACCACGGCCGAGGTATCGTTTACCGCGGTTCCGGCCCAAACCCCGAAACCGTTGTCGCTCAGGTGCAGCAAGTGCCCAAGAGCCGGAAAGGACACCACCGCCGCCATATTGAAAAAGAAGACCACTGTAATGGAGTAGGCGATGTCCTCCGCCTTGGCGCGGATGACCGGCGCGAGCGCGGCGATAGCCGAACCGCCGCAAATCGTGGTGCCGATCCCGATCAGGCAGCGCAAACGCCAGTCGATGCCTAGTCCTTTGCCCAGCCACAGGGCGCAAACAAGGCCCGATACCATGGTCGCCGCAAGCAGCGGCAACGATCCAGCGCCGGTGCGAACGATATTGCCCAGATCGAGGCTGGCCCCCAGAAGCACAATGCCGCCTTTCAGGCAAAACCGGCCGATGTGCGATATCGAGGTCGCTCGCGCTTTGACGAACAGCGGTGCGGCGTTCGCGATCGCGACCCCCAGGGCGATTGCGATCAACGGCGCGCCGATCAGGGGCAGAAGAAAACCGCCAGCCACCCCAACGGCGGCAATACAGACACACAAAAGAAGCGCGCGGGCATTGCCAATCCATGCCCGCATTGCATTGTCGGGTTGCGCCGGCACCAGCCCGCGGTGAACCAGCATGTCACTCTCCATCAATGCGTGCCATGGGATCGTAGGTGGATGACCTGTCCCTGTCACGAACCGGCCACCGATAGAGGAAACCGGTCTCCGGTCATCGCGCGGCGTGGATAGATATTCCGCCGCAAGCGGCTCTGGCGCGCAACACTCTCTGTTGCGTGATGTTGCCGCGCGAGACGTATTGCCGAATGATACTTTATTTGGTACTAAACAAGTCGCTCTTCTCGCTCAGGTTGTAAAATCCTATGAATTCATCCATCGCCTGAAAAGGCAGTCGCCATTTTCCGGCAGGCCTCATACACCCAGGATGCACCGGCGATTCCAGATCGGACGGTCGCCCTCCGGCTGCGGCTGTTCGGTCATCTGGCCGTCGATGACTCCAAAGGGCGCAGTTTTCTGCCGCGTACCCGCAAAGCACGTGCCCTGCTGGCAATCCTGGCAATGGCGAGCCCGAAGCCAGTTCTGCGGCAGCACCTGGCCAATCTGCTCTGGAGCCGGCGGGAACGGGAACAAGCGCGCGGTTCATTGCGGCAAAGCGTCCACGAACTTCAGGACACACTGGGCCCCACCTGGGGTCATCTGTTCTTTGCCGACCGGCACCAGTTATCGCTGCGGGGCGCCGGGCTGGAGATCGACGCCCTCATCATGGCGCAGCCGGTCGCGATTTCACCCCAATTTTTCGACCGATTCGAATATCCGTTACTGGAGGATCTCAACGGCCTCGATCCCGCCTTCGATCGCTGGCTGGATGACGAACGATCCCGCTTCAGGCGGATCGGGCGGACGATCGGCGAAGGCCTGTTGGCGAAAAGCGACGGCCCGGCGACCGCAATCGAGGCCGCCGAGAAATTGCTCGCTCTAGACCGGACCCACGAGGCCGCCTGGCGGGCGATCATGCGCGGCCACGCGGAACGCGGCGACCATGGCGCGGCAGAGTCTTCATATGAGCGTTGTCGGCGCGTTCTGGCGGAAAGCGCGGATACGCGGCCGTCGCCCGAGACCGAGGATCTGATCGGCCGAATCCGGATGCAAGCCTCGGCGGGCAAGCCTTCGGCGCAGACAGCGCCCGCTCAGCTCTTCCCGCCAGAACCGGCCAGCCCCGCAGCGGCGGTCGCCGCGCCGCGGCGGGACAAGCCGGCCTTACGCCTGCGTGTGGCAGCGTTACGCGCGATCGGCATGGACAAAGGCGATGGTCTGGCCCTTGGGCTCGCATCGGAAATCTATGCCGGGCTTTCGCGTTTCCGCTGGATTACCTGCGTGCCCGACATGCTATCGCCGGGCCCGACTAATCCGGCCGCGGCTCATGGCGATACCCCGCCGGCGCCAGAAGCGGATATGGTTCTGGATGGCACGATCCAATACGGGCCAGGACGGGTCCGTATTATCGTCCGTCTGATCGATTTGCGCACGGATGGCGAAATTGTGTGGGCCGGACGGTTCGATCGTCCGATCGATGATCCGTTATCGATGCAAGACGAGTTGGCGGCGGCGATCGTCGCGCAGGTCGATCCTGAGTTGATGAAGCACGAAGGCCGGCGAGCCGCCAGCACGCAGCTGAGCGACATGACCGCTCAGGACCTGCTGCTACAGGCGCTGCCGGCGATCTATCGGCTCGAACGCGCCAGCTTTTCAGACGCACGGACGCTTTTGGAAGCGTCGTTGCGATCCGATCCCGCCAGTTCCCTGGCGCATGGATGGCTGGCCTACTGGAATCTGCTTTATGTTGGGCAAGGCTGGTCACCCGACCCCGCGGAATCGTCGGCCGAAGCAATCCGGCTAGCAGAACGCGCGGTGACACTGGACCCAGGGGATGCGCGCGCGCTGACATTGGCGGGGCATGTGCGCGGCTTTTTGGGCAGGCACCCGGAAGAGGCCACCGCCCTGCATGACCGGGCGATCGCACTCAATCCCAACCTGGCGATCGCGTGGTGTTTTTCCGGCCTCGCCTGCGTGTATTCAGGACGTCACGAGGAGGGACTGAAACGTATCTTGCAGGCAATCCGGCTGTCGCCTTCGGATCCGCATGTTTTTTTCTTCGATCAGGCGCTGACAATCGCGCACCTGCTGCTGGGCGATTATGCCAACGCGGTCGAGGCCGGACGACGTGCAACCGAGATCAACCCGTTGTTTTCCTCGTCCTATAAATGCTACCTTTCAGCTCTTGGTCTGAAAGGCCGCGACCGAGAGGCGCAGGAAGTACTGCGGCGGTTGCTGGAGCTGGAGCCAGGATTTTCGGTGCAAGAAGCGCTGTTACGTTCGCCTTTCACCTGCCCCGCCGATATCGCCCGCTATGCCGACGGACTGCGGCGCGCCGGCCTGGAAGAGCACGGCTGGCGCGAGAGCGGGACGGCACTGGCGATCGCCCAGTCCACTTTCGACCTCGGGCCCGGCGCACCCCGGCTTAAGGTCGCGATACTGGACAATACGGCACTCAGCGGCTAAGTTGGGGCCTGATACCCGAAGTAGGCCGGCGGCGGCGCGCAAAACCGAGACGATACCGGCCGCCATCGCCGCAGAATCCCATCCCGGCAACGATCGTTCGAATCATCCAGGCTGGTAGAACGGCCGCCTGCCGGACGACGATGCCGACCGGTTATGCGGCCGCTGCCGGAGCATCGGCGCGCCGGGCCCGCAGGCGGCGAATACGTCGCGCATCCGCGTCCAACACGCGAAACTCCATGCCTGACGGGTGACTGATCACCTCCCCGCGCGTCGGAACGCGCCCGGCCAGGGTGAAGACAAGCCCGCCAACCGTGTCGATATCGGCGTCGCGTTCATCCGGTGTCAGGATCTGCCCAACCTTGGTTTCAAAATCCTCGATCGGCATGCGCGCATTCAGGTCCATCGTTCCATCCGGGCGTTCGGTGATCATCGGTGCCTCGACATCGTCGTGCTCGTCTGCGATGTCGCCGGTGATCGTTTCGACGAGATCCTCGATCGTGACCAATCCGTCGATACCTCCATATTCATCGACCACCAACGCCAGATGGATCCGCTGCGTCCGCATCTGCAACAGCAAGTCAAGCACCGGCAACTGAGGCG
This sequence comes from Pseudomonadota bacterium, assembly GCA_021805565.1. GTDB lineage: Bacteria > Pseudomonadota > Alphaproteobacteria > Acetobacterales > Acetobacteraceae > Rhodopila. The sequence goes on along the minus strand of JAJZFA010000043.1, from coordinate 17,747 downwards.
CCACCATCAGGGGTTTGCGCAGGATCGCTTCCAGCGCGAATGCTTCCGGCCTGCCGACATAAGCGAACACGTCCTTGATATGGATCATGCCGATCACATCGTCCAACTGCTCACGATACACGGGCAAGCGGGAATGGCCGTCGTTGCGGATTAGTTCGATCGCCTGCGCCAGGGTCACGTCCGCCCGCATGGCAACGATGTCGGCTCGGGGCACCATCACGTCGTCGGCCGTGGTTTCCCGCAGGCGCAAGACGTTGGCGATCAGCAGCCGTTCATGCCTGTCCAGTTCCGGTGCCTCGCCCGGATTATGCTGCGCATCGGCGGCTTCCTGCACCAGTTCGGCGATAGAATCGCGCAACGAATGTTCGGCCTGCTTGCGTCCGAGCAGATAGCCGAGACGACCCAGCAGCGTGGCGGGCTGGCCGCTCATGCGCGTTTCCAGGGGTTCGGCACGCCGATTCGGTGCAAAATACGGGATTCCGCCATTTCCATACGCCTGGCATCGCCAGCGCGGTCGTGATCTTCGCCACCGAGATGCAGGGCACCGTGGACAACCAGATGAGCGAGGTGATGAACCGGGCGCCGGCCTTGCGCGACGGCTTCGGCCCGGACAACACCGTATGCCAGAATAATTTCCGGCGCTGGATGTTCGTATGTCAGGACATTGGTGGCTTTGTTCTTGCCGCGGTGCCGCAGGTTAAGGGACCGCACGACCTGGTCGGACGACAGGACGACCGTTCCGGCCATGCCGGCGGCACGCGCCGCCCGCCGGACGATCGCTCCGGCGTTGGGGATCAATCGATGCCAGGCAGGATCCGCCACGACGACATCGATGGTTGAACCACCGGAGCCGGGCGGACAGGTACTAGGAGGTTCCATCGCGCTTCAATGTATCACGTCCAGGGGAAGTCCGCATCCATAACAAAGTCTGTCGGCGAGGGGCAAATGGAGGGAAACAGGCTTCGATCCGTTCCCCCTTCCTGGATCGCGCCCGGAATGGCACTACGGTAGGCCAACACGACCGCCTGTCCAAGGCTCGATTTAACCCATGGGCATCGGCCAATCGGTCATTGCGACATTTACACCGCGCTCCCGGCCCGCTCTCGATCCCCAGGCCGGTGAATGCGATGTGCTGTGGGAACAACCGGCAAGCGTACAAAAATCCGTCCCGATCGTAAGCCCGTTCTTGGCGATTGCGATCATAAGTCCAGGCGTTGGTTATGCAAAATTCGGCACTTATACAAGTGTGACCCAGCGGATTAGATGTCCAGTCCGGCACCCGCTGCCACATCGGTTTTCTTAAAGATGTCAGGCAACTCCGGGAAGGGCAGGCGGGGTTTCTTGCCCGCGAGAATTTCCTCGACTGTGAGGAATTGCACCTTTTGGTATTTGACCCCGGCCAATTCGACGATACCTGCCCCGGTGGCATCCGCGCGCATCTTGGCCGTCGGCGAGTTCAGACAGACCAGCACGCCGAAACCCATGGATGACGCCTTCTCGCGGTCGGCAACAGCGATCAGCGACCGTATGTCGTCGGCCTTCAACGCCCCGCCCTTCACCGAGACGACGGCGTGTTTCGCGATCTTGCCGTCCGGCTTGAATTTCAACTTGCCGTCTATGCCGCCGTCCGCACCCTTTTTCGGGTTCGGAAGGCCGTCGATCACGGATACCGCCCACACCTCGAAGGATTTCTTGTCCTGCGCGGCAAGCGCCTTGGCGCCGGTCATGGACGTGGGGAAGCCATCGACTTGATAATCGGTGTTGAGCTTTAGATAGGGGAACGCGCCCTCGATCCGGCGGCGCCGGATAAGCTGGATGGCGAAGGGCGAAATGTCGATCCCGATCCACTGTCGTCCCAGCGTTTCCGCTGCCTCGATCGTGGTCCCGCACCCGCAAAACGGGTCCATGACCACATCCCCCTTGTTGGACGACGCCGCGATGATCCGCTTGAGCAGGCCTAGGGGTTTCTGCGTCGGGTAGCCCAACCGTTCCTGATCGCGGGTGCCGAGCCACCGCACATCTTCATCGATGCCCGCCTTCGATCCGAAGACAGTGTCGTTCGTGTAAGGCTGGAAAGCCCATATGTCGCTCATCGCGGGACCTTGACCGGGGCGAACCGCCATTTCGTAGATGGGCCACGCTGCGCCCGGCTCAATCTTGATGAAGCCGAGTTCAAAGAGAAGATCCAACTTCTCATGCTGGTTCATCCCTTCGGGATCGACTCCGACCTCATTCCAAATCTCGCCGGGAATGGCCCAATGCCTCCCCTTAGGCGTGGGGTCGATGCCCTTCCAGGGTTTGCCGGAAAACCCGGTGCGGGTGCCGGAACCCGTCAGGACGTTGCCGTAATAATTGGTGCGCCAACCGCCCTTGCCATCCGGCTTGAAGTGTTCCTTCACGTGCCCGGACATGTAGGGCTGCTTGGGCTTGTTCCACGTGTAGGAATCGGACCTGGTGTAGAACAGGATCACATCATGCACGGGCGCCCATCGTTGCGCCTTGTTGTGCGCTCCTGTTCGTCTCCAAATGATCTCGCTCCGGAACATCGTGGGGCCAAAGATCGTATCGAGGATCATCTTGAGGTAGTGCGACGCCTTCGGATCGCAGTGCAAATACAGGGACCCGGTTGCTTTCAGCTTCTTGTGGATCATGGCGAGCCGCAACGCCATGTGGACAAGGTAGGCCATCATGGGCGTCTGCCCAAACGCGGTCTTAAGCGCGTTGACCAGCTCGATGAGGCGATCATTATCGAGGTTCTGGATGTCGTGGTAGGCCTCGGCTGCCGACGTGTCCCAAATCCACGTATCCTTGAAGGCGTGCATCTGCGCCTCGTCAGGACTCAACCCACCTTCCTTGAATAAAAGATTGTAATCAGCCGCGGAATTAAAGGGTGGATCAAGATACACTAGATCGACTGTGCCGTGATCTACATGCTTCGCCATGACAACTGCGTTGTCGCCAAAGTATAGTTTGCGAATCGTCACGCAAATAACCTCATCGCAGCACGCCGGAATTGTCGCCGTGGTAGAGGGCGTTGAGCATAACTAACACGTTGGCCCTTCGATTTGCGGCGGAACGATAATACTAATGGCTAACTGCGCTACTGAAGGGGATAGCTCGCCCCGAGCTACCTTGCCCTTGAGATAATGAGCGAACTTACCGCCTTCGATGTAAGTGTCCTGTAGCCACTCGCGATAGTGTCCGAGGGCAGACAACGGGTAACACCAAGAGTCCTGAGGATTGGACGTGGCCTGGGGGTGGCTATCAGGATAGCGATGCGGCCATTTTTTTCTCTTGCCGTATTCGGCATCGAAATAATTGTCAGACCAGAAACCGGCCCAAGTCTTTCCGATGGAAATATCGACAACTATATTGTCTCCGATGGGCGCGCCCGCTTGAACAAGCTCATAAACGATCGTGTGCGCTTCGTTGAACACGTCAAAATACCCTTTCGGGGCCGATTGGTAATTGTAGGCAATCCGCTCGTGCCACTTTTCGAATCGCCTCGGGTCCTTGCCCGATGGGTCATAGCCCAGTTCGCTGAAAATCAGCTCGCGAAGTTTAGAACCCGCCAGCAGGCGAAAATTGTCCCTCGCCTCAGGCTGGCGATTAGGGCCAGCGTCGAACGCATAGTACTCTAAGACGGCCAGGCAAATTTCGGCTGGATAACAAAAATGAGTGCGTCCGGTGTGGATAATTTCAATGTGCGGAGCGGTCGGGATTGCGAATCCGGCCTTGGTTAGAACGTTTTTTACAAGGCTTATTCGAGGCTTTTGAATCGGTTCGGCCCACTGAGCGCCGATGCTGCCGATATGGGCGTTCATCACACCACAGAGCGCACCAAGCCCCCTCTGATTGAGATAAGGCGTCCCATCCGAAAGGACGCCCATCCCGATGCCGCCGACGTCCTTTTCAATGAGGGGAATAAGGCCACCTTTGGGGCCTTTTCGACTGATTTCCTTTGATGCCATTTTCGGCGCTAGTGCCATGATTTTATTGGCGCTAATATTGATTTCTTCTGGCTTGGTCTGGGCGAACCTGGCCAGCGCCTCAGAGAAAGGCATGTCCAGCTTAAAGGGCGGCTCCCGCTTCTCAACCACGGGCGATCAGCCCCTTACAGGTCAGCCGCCCTTCGATCTGCCCAAGCAGCGCGTTCGCTCGGCTGTTCTCGCCCATAGCCCGGCGATTATAACGGAACATGAACTCGGCCAGGTAGCGATCCAGGTGCTGGCCGCTCATCCAATGGTGGATGCCATACACCTTTCGCTTGAACAGGCTCCACGCATTCTCAAGGCCGTTCGTGTGGATAAAGTGGTGCTTCAAAGACTCGCCGATTAAGTAGTTGACCATGCGATGGTAGAATTTTTGGCCGATGTTGAGATAGCCGGGATGCTCATCGGTCATCACGTGCGCGCCCGGTGCCACGTTTGTGTCCAGTTCGGCATGCGGCACCATGGCCGTGGTGGTCGGAACCGCTTTCGCCTGCAACCCGCCGTCACGCTCCATGATGCTGATGACGGCCGCCTTGTTAGCGCCGCCTCGGCTGCCGGGCGTCCTTTTATCAGAGTCCCGGTTCTTCTCTCTGCCGCCTATATAGGTTTCGTCGGCTTCGACCATGCCCTCAAGCGGCTTGGCAATCGACTTCGTGCGGGCCGCGCGACGCAGCCGATGCAGAACGAACCAAGCCGATTTCTGCGTGATCTTAAGGCCTTTGGCCAGTTGGGTAGAAGCGATACCCTTCGTGTGACACGTCACCATCCAAATCGCCATGAACCACTTGCGCAGCGGCAACTTCGTATCCTCGAAGATCGTCCCGACCTTAACGGAGAAGCGCTTGCGGCAGTCGCCACACTTGTGGGTCCGGTTGTCCGAGAAACTGCCCAAAATCTCGTCAGCCTCCGGTTTCCGGACGCTCGCGTTCCCGGCGCGCGTCTCCCAGCGCCGCATCGCGTTGGTCATAAGCACCGACGATGCGCGCCACCAGGGGATGGCGCACCACGTCGCGCTGCTCGAAGCGAACAACACCGATACCCTGGATGCCCTCGACGGTATCCAAGGCGTCGCGCAGTCCGGATCGCACGCCGTTCGGCAGATCGACCTGACTCAGGTCGCCGGTGACAACCATGCGGGTGCCTTCGCCCATCCGGGTCAGGAACATCTTCATCTGCATGGGGGTGGTGTTCTGCGCTTCGTCCAGGATGGCATAGCAATGCGCCAGGGTGCGCCCGCGCATGAACGCCAGCGGAGCAACCTCGATTTCGCCATTGGTCATGCGGCGAATCACCTGATCGGCCGGCATCATGTCGTGCAGCGCGTCGTATAACGGCCGCAAATAGGGATCGATTTTTTCTTTCATGTCGCCGGGCAGAAACCCCAGGCGCTCGCCCGCCTCCACCGCCGGGCGGGACAGCACGATGCGATCGACCTTGCCGGCCTGCAACATGGCCACCGCTTGCGCGACCGCGAGATACGTCTTGCCGGTGCCGGCCGGGCCGACCCCGAAGACCATTTCATGATTGGCCAGCGATTCCATATAGGCGACCTGACCAGGGCTGCGGGCGGCGACGGCCCCGCGGCGGGTGCGGATCGCCGGCAGATCGGACAAAGGCAGCCTTGGGTCGTTTTCAGCATCCGACAAACGGATGGCCGCCTCGATTTCGGCGCGTCCGACGCTTTCCCCTTTTTCCAGCCGCCGCCACAATCCGCGAAGCACTCCCTGCGCCAGATCGACCCGCGAGGCATCCCCCGCAATGGCCACCCGGTTGCCGCGACACGACAGGCGAACCCCCAGCGCCTGCTCGATCCGGACGAGGTGCCGGTCGTGGTCCCCCAGTAACAACGACAGCAGGGTGTTGTTATTGAACTGGAGGGTGATGGCCTTGCCGCCCGATGGGGCGGGGGCAGTCGGTGCCTGGACGGCGGCGAGGTGTGTCAAGCTGATCGTCTCTCCTGGACAAGGGTTCCCGCGAGTGAGTTTGGATGGTTCGCGACGATTCGCACCATCGCTTCGGTGCCGATCAGGCTGGCATTGCCTGAAAGGTGGACGGGTTGCAGAAATGGCGACCGCCCGGCGATCTGACCGGGATGCCGTCCGGGTCCGGTGAACAGCACCGGCAGGTCAAGCCCGGTGCACCCGGCGTTGAACGCGGTCTGCTGATCGCGCAGCAGCGCTTGCAACGCTTGCAGACGCTGGTCTTTGCCGGCCTCGGAAACCTGACCCGGCGCGCCAGCCGCCGGGGTGCCGGGACGGGACGAATACTTAAAGCTGTACGCCATGGCGAAACCGATGTCGCGCACCAGCGTCATCGTCGCTTCGAAATCGGCCTCGGTTTCGCCTGGGTGGCCGACGATGAAATCGGACGACAGGGCCAGACCGGGCCGGGCATCGCGAAGCCGATCCACGATACGCCGGAAGTCGTCCGCCGTGTGCTTGCGGTTCATCGCCGCAAGGATGCGATCGGACCCCGACTGGACCGGTAGATGAAGGAACGGCATCAGCGCCGGAATGTCGCGATGGGCACCGATCAGATCGTCCGTCATGTCGCGCGGATGCGACGTGGCATAGCGCAGGCGCAACAGATCCGGGACATCGGCCAGTTCCCGCAGCAGCCTCCCGAGCCCCCAGATAGAGCCGTCTGGCGCCTCCCCATGCCATGCGTTGACGTTTTGCCCCAGCAGGGTGATCTCGCGGGCGCCTTGACCGACAAGATGGGCGGCTTCGCGCAGAATGGCGGCGGCGGAACGGCTTTGTTCGGCACCGCGGGTGTAGGGCACAACGCAAAAGCTACAGAATTTGTCGCAGCCTTCCTGGATGGTCAGGAACGCGGTGACCCCTTGCGGGGTGGCGCTGTCCGGCAGGTGGTCGAATTTGTCCTCCGGCGGGAAATCGGTTTCGATCACCTTGTTGCCGGCGCGCGCGGCCCGCGCCACCATTTCAGGCAGCCGGTGATACGTTTGCGGCCCCAGCACAATATCCACATACGGCGCCCGAGCCAGGATTTCCGCGCCTTCCGCTTGCGCGACGCAGCCGGCCACGGCCAGGACCATGCGATTGCCGGACGCTTCCTTCAGTAGCCTCAGACGCCCCAGTTCCGAGAAGACCTTCTCCGACGCCTTGTCGCGGATATGGCACGTATTAAGGATTACCATGTCGGCACCATCCGGTTCGGACGTGGGTCCGTAGCCAAGCGGCGCCAGGACATCCGCCATCCGGCCGCTGTCATACACGTTCATCTGGCAACCCCAGGTGATGACATGCAGGCGCTTGGTTGGGATCATGGAGGAGGCTCCGCACAACCCCGCCGAACCGTTCCGGCGCGGGGAGCGGGAGAAATGGCCGGGCGGAACAGCGTGGTCAAGCGCGACAGCGCGGGGTTGCCTCCTTGGACTAGTGCAGTGTGGCAGTACCGGGCCGGTTCGTGTCAATGACGCTTTGCCCCGTCACGCAGGATTCATGGATAAACCTTCCGGCGCGGCGGGCAGACCCCATTAGCCGAGGATCTCGCGCACCAGCGGGATCACCTGACTGCCGTACAGTTCGATGCCGCGCATCAGTTTTTCGTGCGGCAGCGTCCCCGCGCTATATTTCATATCGAACCGCGCAAGGCCCAGCGCCTTCGCTGTCGCGGCGATCTTGCGTGCGACCGTCAGCGGCGATCCGACGTAGAGAGACCCTCGATCGGCTTCCTGATCGAACTCCGCCCGCGCCATCGGCGGCCAGCCGCGTTCGGCGCCAATGCGGTCGCGCATCCCCTTGTAATCCAGCCAGAGGTCCTCCCGCGCCTGCCCGTCGGTGTCCGCCACATAACCAGGCGAGTGAACGCCGATCGGCGGCACCGGCCGTCCAAGCTGTTGAAAAGCGCGGTGGTACAGTTCGGCATAGGGCTGGAACCGCTTCGGGTCGCCGCCAATAATGGCGAGCATCAGCGGCAAGTTGTACCTGGCTGCACGCACGACCGAGTCCGGGCTGCCGCCGACGCCGATCCAGGTCTTCAGCGATCCGGTCTCGATCGGCGGGAACACAAGCTGGTCCGTCAAGGGCGGCCGCATCTTGCCCCGCCAGGTAATGGCGCCGCCGCCAATCAGCGCCGCAAAGAGATCGAGTTTTTCCTCGAACAGATCCTGGTACTGAGAGAGTTCAAAGCCGAACAGGGGGAATGACTCGGTAAACGAGCCGCGGCCGAGGATGACCTCTGCCCGCCCATTCGACGCTGCGTCCACGGTCGCAAACCGCTGAAATACCCGGATCGGATCGTCCGAGCTAAGCACCGTCACGGCCGAACCGAGACGGATGCGGCTGGTGCGTCCCGCGATCGCCGCCAATACCACCTCCGGCGCCGAGATCGCGAAATCCGCTCGATGGTGTTCCCCCACGCCGAAGAAGTCGATACCGATCCGGTCGGCGAGAACCGCCTCCTCGATGACATTCCGGATGACCTGTGCATGCGACAGCAAGCGCCCATCGGCACCGGCGGTAACGTCGCCAAACGTGTCGAGACCGAGTTCGATAGACTGACGCATGGATGACCCCGCTAATGCCCCACCCGGCTTTTATCGCGCTAACCGTGCCGGTTAGGTTACCGGGTTGCGGTGGCGGGGTTATAGCGCGGACGCTCTTTCAGGCAACGCCGGTCCACCGGGCTGGCGTCCCCGACCGCTGCGACGGCGCCAACCGCGTGACGAAAATATCGTTTCGCGTCCTGGGGTCTGAATCCCCAGGAAGTCATGTCTCATCGCATGGCACGGAAGGCGATCCCACGCGGTCGGCCTGACGACGAAAGCCGGTCATGTCCCTGTCTTAGGCAACGCTGGCAAATAAGTGCGTCAGCACGCCAGCAAAGTTGCCGTGCAAAACATAAGCTTAGGGCATACCCGACACTGCAATCCGAAGCGATAATTGTTGGGCATGCCCTTAGCCACGCCGCCGGGACACCGGCCGGTGTCCCGGCGGCGGACGGGGCACCAGGCATAGCGAAGTCGCCGGAACGATCCGGTGACGCGCTAGCCAGACGACACACACCCATTGTCGGTTTCCGCGAGTCTTTGGGCACGCCGCATTTCGTCGTGCCGGGTTTGCCAGCCGCAGCGCCATTCCTCGAAACGGATCGTACCGCGCGGAAACGGGTTCTCGGATCGCGCCTGACCCGCTTGTGCGGCAAGATAACCGTCTCCGCCTTCCATGCGAATAGCATCGTGCCGGGTTTGCCAGCCGCGCCGCCATTCCTCGAACCGGATCGTCCCACGGGGATATGGATTCTCCGACAGGCTTTGTCCCGTCCCGGCGGCGATATAGCCCTCGTCTTCCTCTTTATGAGGATTGAACGCAGTCACGTCAGTCATTCCGCTCATCCCGGACCCCGTGCGTTGTCGCCTTCCGCGTGGTTAGACGGAGATATCGCTGGCTGTCAAAGGGCCACCGGCAGACTGCGGAAAAGCCTGCGCGCGACCGAAAATCCGGCGTTTGGCTAAACGCTTGAAAGGCGTGTGGTTCGTGCCAGTGCAGTATCGTCGGAGACAATCGATGCAGGGCCGGCTGACAGTAACCGATGGCCGCGGCGTTGCTTGGTTTGCATGCCCGCTATGCCCATTTCCTGAAGGCTGACCCGCGGACACGGTTCAGCTCTTACCGGCATGCGGTTGGCGACCCCTGGAACGGGAACGTATGCCGCTCCGCGGCATTTCCCGCCGGGGGATCGCTTCGCGACGGCGTGCGATCTCGTCGGCGGCGGCTTCATCGCTCAGCAGCGGAATGTCGCCCTGATCGGCGGGACCGGCACCGGCAAGACGCATCTGGCGATGGCAATCGCGCGGAGTTGCATCCGCGCCGGGGCACGCGGCCAGTTCTTCAACACCGTCGATCCGGGCAACCGGCTCGAGGCCGAAGGACGGTCCGGCCGCCGGGGACGGCTCGCCGATAATCTCTTACGCCTCGACGCTAACCTGCTCTCCGCGGTTCAAACATCCTCAATGAATTTGGCTATCCGCCCTTCGCACAGACTGGCGGCCAACGTCTGTTCCACGTGGTCAGCCGCCCCTACGAACGCACGTCGGCGATCGTCGCCACAAATCTCGCTTTTGGCGAAAGGCCGAACGTGTTCGGCGATCCGAAGATGACCTCGGCCCTGCTCGATCGTGTCACGCATCATTCCGCCATCGTCGAGACCGGCCCAGAACGCCCCATCGCACGCTCGGCGGTGCCGTTCGGGCAATCCGGCGCGGGTTGTTCGACCGGGTTCGGTCAGACCGGTCCGACAATCGCCCCGCGCGCATTCAGCGCGTCCCTGTCGAATCCGGCGATCCGCTTGTATTCGGCGGCGGTGCCCTCAAGTTCCGCCGGAGTCAGCACGTCCTCGATCCGGTCAAACCCGTTCGGCGCGCGCTGTTCGACCAGTTGCATCACCTGTTCCGGCCCGTTCGCCCGGTTCGCCAGCACGATCTTTCCGGTTGCCGGACGCCGTTCGGCCTCATACGCCGTCAGCGCCGCCGGTGTCGCACCCGCTCGGCGAATTTCGCGGGCCAGCACGCGCGCATCCAGAATCCCCTGGGATGCACCGTTCGAGCCGATCGGATACATCGGATGCGCCGCGTCGCCCATCAGCGTGACCCGCCCGAAGCTCCAGCGGTCCAGCGGATCGCGGTCCACCATCGGATATTCAAAGCACGGTCCCGCCGCCCGAATCAGCTTCGGCACGTCCAGCCAGCCGAACCGCCAATCGGCGAACTGGGGCAGGAAATCGTCCAGATTGCCAGCGCGGTTCCAATCTTCCCGCCGCCATGACTGACCGGGCTGGAATTTTCTCTCGGCGATCCAGTTGATCTCCGCCTCTCCCTGCTCCGATGCGGCGCGCGAGATCGGATAGGCGACGAATTTCTGAAACTCGTGCCCCGCCATGATCATAGACCGTCCTGTCAGGAACGGTTCGGCGCGCGTTGTCCCGCGCCACAGGATGGCACCGTTCCAGACCGGCGGTCCCTCATCGGGATACAGCGCCTGCCGGACAGCGGAATGAATGCCGTCCGCGCCGATCAGCAGCGCACCTTCGGCATCCGCCAGTGTCGCGCCGGTTTGCCGGTCGATGAAACGCGCGCGCACGCCGCCCCCGGTCTCCTCCCATCCCGCCAGATGATGGCCGGTAAGAATGCGATCCGCGCCGAGACGTTCGCGGACGGCCCGCAACAGGATCAGGTGCAGTTCGCCGCGATGGATGGAGAATTGCGGCCAGTTATAGCCCGCGTCGCGACCGCGCGCCTCCGACCAGATGCACTGACCGAGCTTGTTGAAGTAGGCCAGTTCCGCTGTCGGAATTGCGGTTGCCGTCAGCGCGTCCTGTAGCCCGAGTTCGAATAGTTCCCGGACGGCGTGCGGTAGCAGATTGATGCCGACACCCAGCGGCTTAATGCCGGACACGCTTTCGAACACGCGGCAATCGACGCCGGTTTGGTGCAGGCTGAGCGCCGCCGTCAGCCCGGCGATGCCGCCGCCGGCAATAAGAACCGTCATCTTGAATTGTCCATTCGTTACGTTGTGGCGTTTTACCACGAACGCGGCGATCCGCGAGTGCGCTGCACGCCTCGGAATATGCCTATTCCATGAGCATATATGACTAATGAATAATCAATACAAAGGAAAATTTGTTCGGTCTTATTCATCTCCATGATTTCGGCTGAAATTTAGTCATATTGCGTTGCAACATTATCCCATTGGCGCTAACTTCCTCATGTTAGCTTCGCTACGAGCCAAGGGCACCGGAACGATGACATTGGACACGGCAAGGGCGCTGCAAATCACCCACGGTTTAGAAGCCGGATTCGTTTGCCCGCATTTGTCGTACACCAACGCCTGATCTGGAATCGTCCCCATGCAGCTTGGTGTCTTCATACCCATCGGCAACAACGGCTGGCTGATTTCCACCACCTCGCCGCAATACAAACCGACCTACGATCTGAATAAGGCGGTGCTCGACAAGGCGGAACGATTTGGGTTCGACTTCGCGTTGTCGATGATCAAACTGCACGGTTTCGGGGGGCCGTCGCGGTTCTGGGACTACAATCTGGAATCTTTCACCCTGATGGCCGGCCTGGCCGCGACGACCACGAAAATAAAACTGTTCGCCACGTGCGCGGTGCTGACCATGCCGCCACCGATCGCCGCACGCATGGCGGTGACCATCGACAGTATCTCCCACGGCCGGTTCGGCGTGAACATCATCTCTGGCTGGCAGCGGCGAGAATATACCCAGATGGGGATATGGCCGGGTTCGGAGCACTACAAGCGCCGCTACGACTATTGCGCCGAATACGTCACGATCATGAACGAATTGTGGGCGACCGGACAGTCGGACTTCAAGGGCGATTTTTTCAAGATGGACGATTGCCGCTGCCTGCCGATGCCAACCAGTAAAATTCCCATCATTTGCGCCGCGCAGAGCGATGCCGGGACGAAATTCGCCGCGCAGTACGCGGACTATAACTTCTGTGCGGCGTTCGGCTACAACGCACCCACCGCCGTGGCACCGAGCGTGGCTCGGTTGGTGGAAGCGACCAAGGCGACGGGGCGCGATTGCGGAGCGCTGATCCTGATCATGATTATCGCCGATGAAACCGACCAGGCCGCGGATGCAAAATGGGACCATTACAAGGCCGGCGCCGATATCGAGGCGCTTGCTTATCGCGACGAACAGGCGGCGGACGATCCAAGCACAGACATTTATGCTCAACCGAACCGGCGGCGGCTGCTGGGAACGGATAAACTGCCGACCAATCAGGGGGTGTTGGTTGGGTCCTACGCCAACGTCGCCCGGATGCTGGATGAACTCGCCGCGGTGCCGGGTGTACGCGGCGTCATGATGACGTTCGACGATTTTATTGTCGGTATGGAGCAGTTCGGTACCCGGATCATGCCGCTTATGCGCTCCCGCGACCAAGCCGGGATGGCCGCATGACCGGTCCCGGCTGCCGCAACGCGAAACCTCCGGGGTCGATTGGGACACCATCCATGCATTGATTTGCCCATCCGCCGCACCGACACTACGCTATAGATTCGTACGAACGTGCGGTTTCGTTTCTCGCGATTATCGTTTGCGCCTGTCCGTGTGCCGGGGCTATTGCCGGAACGGCGCGGGCAAACACACAAAAGGCTGCATCATGGATAGCAGATACGATGTCGAACTGGTCTCGGTTTCCAAGCGTTACGGAACCACGTTGGCGGTCGATGCCATCTCCCTCCGCATCCCGCGCGGCACCTATTGCTGCCTGCTCGGCCCCAGCGGCTGCGGCAAGACCACGACGCTGCGGATGATCGCCGGCCACGAGCCGGCCTCCGAGGGCGATATCCTGATCCATGGCGCAAACGTATCCGACCTGCCGCCGATCAAGCGCGGCACGGCGATGATGTTCCAAAGCTATGCGCTGTTTCCGCATATGTCCTGCCTCGACAACGTTGCCTTCAGCCTGAAAATGCGCGGCGTCGCGAAGCCTGAACGACATGCGCGGGCGCGCGACTATCTGGCGCTGGTGCATATGACGGACTACGCCGGACGCTTGCCGGCGCAGTTGTCCGGCGGCCAGCAACAGCGCATCGCCCTGGCCCGCGCCCTGATCAACCGGCCGCGCGTGTTGCTGCTGGACGAACCGCTGTCGGCGCTGGATCCGTTCCTGCGCATCAAGGTGCGGGAGGAACTGAAGCGCCTGCAACGCGAACTCGGCATTACCTTCATCCACGTCACCCACAGCCAGGATGAGGCGATGGCGCTGGCCGATCTGATGGTGGTGATGCAGGATGGACATATCCGTCAGGCCGCGCACCCGCGCGAGGTGTTCGAGCGGCCGGTCAGCCCGTTCATTGCCCGCTTCATCGGCAGCCATAACGTGTTGAACATCGCGCGCGGGCCGGTCGCCGTCCGGGCCGACCGCTGCCGGCTGGGTCCGGCCGGGGACGGGCCGCATGTGAATGGCCAGGTGATCGCCGTGGAGTATCAGGGCGCCATGGTCCGCGTCGCGCTTAAAACCGACTCCGGCGATGAGGTATCGGCGCTGGTCCCGGACCAGGTGTTTTACCGCGAGCCAACCGAACCGGGTGCCCCCGCGACGCTGATCTGGGCGGAACAGGATACGCACGCCTTGATCGACGCTTGAAAGCGCCGGACCCTTGTTGCGCGTTGAACGGTACCGTCGCGATGCACGAGGTAACCGAGCAAGCCGGCTGGCCGGCGGCATCGTTACGTAAAACCGCGACCGGATGTAACGGGCGAAGTATGCCCCGCCGCGCCGTCTTTCGCCGTGCGAAACGAGCGTGTGCAGCCATTCCCGGCTTGTCACGGTCACGACAGAGACGGGGATCGCACTATTGCGTCATCGCCGTTGTTACTGCCCCGATGCCGGTAAATCGCGTTTCTACGGTGTCGCCCGGCCGGATTGGAAACTGCCGTGTGAACGATCCGGTCAGGACAATCTCGCCGGCCTTCAACTGTGGCCAAATGCGCCCAGCTTCTTCGCCAGCCAGACGACAGACAGCAGCGGATTGCCCAGAACCGAGTCGCCGGTTCCGGGCCTTTTTAGTGTTCGTCTTTCGCTTTTACAGCCGCGAAGCGTGCGCGCAGGTCAAAAATTTAAGTTCTTTACTGGCAATTCTGACGATGTTGCTCGCCGTCAGATGTCTGGTGCTGGGCATGACCGGGGCTTTGCCGCCATACGCAACCATCGGCTATGCAGTGGCCCGGCCACGCTTGTTCGCCATCGCCGTCGCACGGCTGTTTATGATCTGACAGTAGGAAAGTCGGCGAAACCGGACCAAGCGCCCGACCGCTATCCGCCCGTCCCCGACCGGCAAATGCGATGGACGTCGGCGACCGGTTCAAACAACCGGTTGGATGGGGCCGTCGGCGGAGTGGGCACGCAGCGCCGCCCGCAGCGAGGCGGCGAACGCTTTCGCGGCAGGGGACCAGTCGTGCCCGGCAAGCGATGCTATGCCCCAGTCGCGGGTAAGCACAGCACCTTCCAGCGCGACAATGTCCAAGCGGGACTCGTCGATCAGGCCGCCGATCCGCAGCACGAGACCCGGAAGCAGCGTAAGGCCGAGTCCGGCCGATACGAGGCCAAGCAGGGTGGATACGTTCGTAACCGTGCGGACGGGAGACAGGTTGAGACCTTGCCCCGCGGCCTTATCCGCCAAGGGGCCGATCAGGGCCTTGTAAGCGGCCAGCAGCAGAAACGGATGCCTGGCCAGTTGCTCGAGCGGAACGGAACCGCCTGCGAGCGCCTCGTGTCCACGAGGCCCCACCACCATCAGGCGATCCGCCGCGACCATCTCGAACTCGATGCCTTCCATGGGCGGCCGTTGCGCGACAACAGCAAAGTCCACCCGCCCCGAGCGTATGTCGGATGCGAGCTGGGGCGTGACCTTGTCCTCAAGTTCCACGTAAATCGAGGGGTTCCGGTTCGCGAACCGATTGATAATGGACGGCAGCAGCACCGTCGCGAGCATCGGGGTCGTCGCAACGACCACCGAATGGTTGCGGGCGTCGGCGTCGGCGCCGAATTCATCGATCGCCTCCCGGAGTTGCTGGATCAGCGGTCCAACCCGGATGCGGAGCCTTTCGCCGGCCGGCGTCAGGGTGACCGCGCGCGAGGTGCGTTCGAACAGACGCGTCCGCATGGCGCGCTCGAGGCGCTGGACGCGATTGCTGATCGACGGCTGGGCCAGCGCAAGGCGATCCGCCGCTTTGCTGAAACTGCCCAGTTCGGCGATGACCAAAAACGTTTCCAACTCGGCGGGGCCAATGTTGATTCGCGCATTCATGGCATCGCCTGTCCGGTTGCTTCCCCATCCTGAGCCTCTATCGTGCCCGGAGCGCCTACTATCCGCCAGGCGCGCGGGCGCGGCAATGCAAGTCTCACGATCCAGAAGGGCGCTCGTCCGGCCTGTGCGATAAAGTCGTAGCGAATGAAAAGACGCCGGATCGCCAGATGTGCGGGTTCGTAACCGCGCGGCGTCAGGGACAGGCTTTCGGCCAACCGCCCGGCGCCATGCCGCCGGAGTCCTTCGCGGTTGTGCGGCCTCGGTTTCGCTACCCTGCCCGCGTATTCGGACTACGTGCTGTTCAAGCCCAGCGGCCGGATCGTTCCCACGGCGACGGGGACGGCGGGCGCGGACGATCCATCGGACGCCGCACCGAGCCAGCCCGGTCCTGTCAGGCAGGTGCGATACACAAACCGATTAACTCATCCAGCGATGGCGCGGTGTCCAGCGCCAGCACGGCTTTCGCGACGTGCTCCGCCGCCGCCGGTTCGATGGCGCGGGTGGCATTGCCCATAAACTTCGCCACCACGGCATCGCGCGCCATAGGACGATCGGGCGAGCCGTAGCTGGCCGGCTTGCGGCAACGGAGCGTATTTCCGTCGCGCAGGTAAACGATAACCTCGCCAGGAAAATGCAGCGGGTAATCGCTGTGCGGGTCGTCGAGGACGAAGGTCTTGGCCGTAAGCGCCATCAGCGCCGGGTCGTTCAGCGGCTCATCGTGAAAAGCCGCCAAGTCCACCCGTCCCTTTTGCAGGGCAGTCGCGACGACGAACGGCACGCTGAACAGGGCCTCATATGCGGAGCGCGGTCGTATGCGCCAGTCCCGCGGCTCCGCCACGCTTTTATGCAAAGACAGTTTGAGCAGACATTCGATGCGGTCCACGTCATCCAGGCTGAACCGGTCGCGCAATTCCAGCGCCGCATCGGCGAAGGCATGGATATAGTGACAGCACGGGTAGGGTTTGAGCGCGATGCTGGACGTGAACCAGGCCGAACCGAGTTCGAAGCTTGGCAGCGCGGCACCGCCCGGAACCTTGCCGAGGTGCGTCGCATAGAAGCCGCGCGAACCTTCCAGTACCGTGACCGGCCCGAGGAACCCGGCCCGGCCCAGTGCCAAAGCCGACAAGGCCGAGTGCGCCGCCCATCCCGGTCCGAAACGCTTCAACCACGAGCCGTTCTGTTCCAGGATGCCCGCGGCCTGGCTGCCGCCCAGGCCCAGTGCCCAAACCATCTGCTCGCGGGTGGCGCCCATCAGCCGGCCGGCACCGGCGGTGCAAGCGAAGGCGCCGCACACCGCGGTGGGGTGGAAGCCGCGTTCATGGAACTCGCCCGCGCCGACCATGGCGATACGGCAGCCCACTTCGATGGCGGCGATAAAGGCGGTCAGCACCTCCCGCCCGGTTGCCCGGCTCGCTTCGCCCGCGGCAAGGCAGGCGGCCAAAGCGTGCGCGCTGGCGTGGTAGATCGCGCCGATATGGGTGTCGTCGAAATCGAGGCCGTGAGCGAGCACGCCGTTCACCAGGGCCGCCGAAGCGGGCGGCAGTTTGGCGCCGCTGCCGATGGCCGTCGCCTTCGTGCCCTCGCCCAACTCCCGCACGCCATTCAGCACGATCCGGCCGAAATCCCAGGTGGAGGAAGCGAGCGCGATGCCGAGCGCATCGAGCAGGTGCTCTTTGGCGAGTTCGGCGACAGCGGGCGGGACGCTGCCGAGATCCAGCCCGAGGGCGAAATCGGCGATCGCCTCCGCTTCGGTCCGGGCCGAAGCGTTGTTTGGTGCGGGCTTAGCCGTGGCGATGACGGTATTGGTCATGGCGTCCTCCTTAATTTGACAGAGTCGAATTACTTGGCATGTTTTTTGCTCGATCATGAGGGCGCCTCCCGTCGCTGAGTGCGGAAGCGGGAGTCAATGGCACCGCGTCTGCGTTCGTGGCGTTGGTTGATCCGCGCAACC
>JAJZFA010000048.1 GCA_021805565.1 Pseudomonadota bacterium | reverse complement strand
CGCCACACAGGACAGCGCACAGGGCAATAATCAGCAGTTCGTGGAAGTTGTGCAGACCGGCATTGCCAGTCCGCGGGTCGTTCAACCCATCCCAGCAGACGAAGAACTGATCCAAAGCACTCTCCCAACGCGTGTTTCGTACACCAGTGGGTAGAATCCATCATGCCCGAATCGGGCAAGCGCCGATTCGCCTGTCAAGACATTTCCAAGTGCGATTCCCCTGGAGGGGGTAAGCCCAGCTCTTGCAGAAGCACAATGGCCCGGTCTAGCCGTCCCCTCCCCACTTTCATCGGCTTGCGGCGAGTGACTTCGCTTCGCCAATCTGCGCAACGTTCATGCCGCCACAACCAGTCTACCGTGGCAGCCAATTCAAGTACGGTCACATGCGTTGCGGCGAATTTCTTAACCAACTCCGCCGCACGGGTCCGGCCGAGCCCACCGAGCGCCTCCTCCTTAGACGAACCCGGTTCGGGAAGGATGAATACGCTGTAGCTTGCGCCGTCGCTGGCACGCTGGTGAAGTTCCTCACGCACGACATCCAACGCCCTGGCATCGCCGGTGGCGTTGTCCAGGTCGCGCGAATACGGTCCGTAGTGGTGGTATTCGTAGTTAAATCCGCTGGAGAGGCCAAGCTGGTCAAGCAGATAGACGGTCTTTTGCAGACGAACACGGCTGACCAGCGTCCCCCCTGCGGCATCGACCACTGCTGCGACCTTGTCTTCTGGTTCAATCATCGGGTTCCTCCTTTTCGTTGCCGTGCCCTGTCCCGATCGGCTTCGTCGGCGAAGTAGTAGCGTGTGAATTGCCGTTTTGCCCGCAATGCTTCGATCATCTTTGACAGTGCCGTGATTTCCCGCGGGCCTTCGGCCTGATCCAGAACGTGCAGCTTCTTGTGCACCTTCTCATCGTCACCGCCGATCTGCGTATAGATGCTGATCGCGGCATCCGGGTCCTTGATCACCGCTCCGGCCGCGATCTTGTCCTTGAACTCCCTGTCGATCCACCTGGCCCATTGGGTCTGCTTGCCTTCATCCTCTCCGAATGCCCGCAGGTCGAGCGTCTTGTACAGATCCCGGTTGCGCAGCCGCATCGCCAATTCGGCGATATCCGCATCACCGGCTGTTTGCATGGCGCCGAGTGCGGCTGTGATCACCGCGTCGTCCAACGCCAGATAGTCCTCGACGCTTGGCTGCGCCGCGCGGAAGAACCGAAGGAGCGGATGATCTGCCGGCAGCCCTGTCATCGCTGGCGCGGTTTCCAGCACACCCGCCCGTTCGGCCAGCAGACGCAGGAGACGTGCGATCATGTGCTCCACGCACCGCGTCGCTTTATGAAAATATACCTGTTCATGCAGCGTGTAGCGCGCCAGCAGAAACTGCTCAGCGGCGGGAAGTGCTTTCGGTTCCAGGCAGAAAGTCGGCACGGAAACCGTGTCTGCCGGAATGTCGCTGTCCACCGCGTCGATCTCAATCGGCCGGATGCGGACATGCTCCATGAGCCAGTCGAAATCGATCGCACCCGCACCCGTGCCGGTCATGAGCCGGTCTCGCCGGAGGTAGTCCAGCCGGTCGGCATCGAAGGAACTGGAGACCACGGCGTGGAAGATGTCAGTCGGGTCTTCTGCCGAGACCAGGGTTGCCACCTCCTCGGCAAAGCCGGGGCGATGCGCCTCTAGAAGTGGTAGAACCTGCCCGTCCTTGTTGCGAATTATATCGGCCGTCCATTGTTCGTGCTTCCGTCCGATGCCGCGCGACTTCTGCACACTTTCGAATGTGTGGCTGAACGGGCCATGGCCGAGGTCGTGTAGCAGCGCGGCGATCGCCGCCACCTCGGCGCGGTTCTTGTCCCTGTCAAACCCTTCCTCCCCCACCTCCCGTCGAATGATGTTGATGAGGGCTCGTGCAGTATGGAACACGCCGATTGAGTGGGCAAAGCGAGTATGGGTCGCGCTTGGGAAGACGAATTCGGCCACACCGAGTTGCCGGATGCGGCGCAGGCGTTGGAACTCTGAGGTGGCAATCAGCGCCCAGGCGAGCTGATCGACAGGCTGATCGCGCTGAAAGACGATCAGGCCGTGCACAGGGTCACGCAAGCGCTGGGTGCGAGGGGCAATCATCTGAAGAACATACTACGAACATCTGGGCTTTGAAAGGGGGGCGAATCGGGCCAAGGCCACGAGGGCAGGCTGCATGGGCAAACCCCGCGTGCCAAGCAGTTTCTAATGCCTATCAGCTAGGCCGCGCTTGGCACCCCGTCAGGGCGACTCCGCAGGAACGTCGACCGAGCGGGCGTGAAAATCCTGTGTAAACGTGCACGGATGTTCCTGGAATGTTCGAGAATTTCCGAGAACTCCGGGCGCACACCGAGACGCGAAATATGGCGGAATACAGCCATTTTCTTATCTTCGGGGAACTTGACAACCAACCTTGTCCAGGGACTGAAAATTGCAGTGTCGGTGGTTCGATTCCGCCCCTGGGCACCATTTTTCTTAGGTGAATGTCTTCTTTCGCCACCGCTGCCAGCCATTTGATCTCTCGGTGAACCGCGTTCGATCGGGTGCCCGGCGACATTCGGTGCTTCAATACTCCGAACCTTTATCCAGCGGGCAGAGTTTCCGCCGTTCTGAGACACGGATTGCCGATGCTGCCCTGACCGCGCCTGGACAGGCGGCGAATCCCAGCCGACACTGCGGCCGGGAAACGGGAGGCAGCAATGATCGGAAGACGCGGATTCGTATCGTGCGCGATTTGCTCGGTGGCCGGGCTGGTGGGCGCGACGGGACCGGCCGATGCGCAGGCACAGCCTGGGTTTACGCGCAAAATCCTGCAAAGAACCGACTATCCCGGCGACAAATATGTCTGCGTGCTGGTCGAAGTAAACATTGAACCGAACGCGGCCATCGCGCGGCACACCCATCCAGGCATCGAATCCAGCTATATCGTATCCGGCAGCAGCACCTTGTCGGTGAAGGGTCAGCCGGATCGCGTGGTACAGGCAGGCGAGGGTTTCCAAATCCCGGCTGGGGTTCCGCACAGCGTTCGCAACGGACCGGACCCGTCGCGGGTTGTCGCCACCTATATCGTCGAGAAGGACAAGCCGCTGGCATCCCCTGCCCCCGAATGACCGGAATTGCCGTCAGAACAAGGCCGACATCATGAAAATCGGTGTTTTCGACCACATGGATCGCGGCCTGGCGCCGCTGGGACAATTTTACGAAGACCGCCTGAAACTGGTCGAAGCCTATGACCGAGCGGGATTTTATGGCTACCATGTGGCCGAACATCACGCGACGCCGCTGGGTGTCGCTCCGTCGCCCGGCGTATGGCTGGCGGCGGTCGCGCAACGCACGAAGCGGCTGCGTTTCGGACCGCTTGTGTATCTTTTGCCGCTGTATCACCCGATCAAGCTGCTGGAAGAAATCTGCATGCTGGATCAAATCAGCGGCGGCCGGTTCATGCTGGGTGTCGGACGCGGAATCTCCCCGATCGAGTTGCGATATTACGGACTCGATCCAGATGCCACGCCGTCGATGTACGCCGAGGCGCTGGACGTCATTTTAGCCGGAATGACCCATCCGGTCCTGAATTTTACCGGAAAACACTATACCTACCGCGATGTCCCGATGGAACTGACACCGTTCCAGACCCCGCGTCCGCCGCTGTGGTATGGTCTTGGCAGGCTGGAGGCGATTCCCTGGGCTGCCCGGAACAAGGTCAATATCGTCGGCAACATGCCCGGCGCCGGCATGCGCGCGCTGACCGATCATTATAGATTGGAATGGGACTCGCTGGGCAACGACCCGGCCGACCTGCCCCTTATGGGTGTCGGGCGGCATGTAGTGGTGGCACAGACCGATAAGGAAGCCCTGGAAATCGCCCGCAGGGGCTACGATAAATGGCGGGCCAGCTTCCTGAAACTTTGGATCGCACATAATATGACTCCGGTCGCGCACGCGATCTTTCCGGAACGATTCGAGGATGCCGAGGCGCAGGGACGCGCGGTTGCCGGGACCCCGGACAAGGTCAAGGATTACTTGCAGAAAACGATCGACGACGCGGGCCTGAATTACTTGCTGTGCCGCTTCGCCTTCGGCGATATGACATGCGATGAGTCTTTGAACTCGATCGATCTGTTTGCCCGGCACGTGATGCCGGACATCGCTGCCCACCGGGAGGCGATCTAACCCGTGACCGCGGAATACGAACTGTTCGCCATTCGTTACGCGACGCGCAAGGCGCGGCGGCACGAACACTTCATCGGCGGCGATCCGCATGACGGGCCGATGCCGATGGACTATTTTGTCTGGCTCGCGCGCAACGACGATCGCACCGTGGTCATCGATATCGGCTTCACGGCCGCGAGCGGCGGCAAGCGCGGCCGCACGCGGGAGCGCTGCCCGATCGATGCGCTGGGACTGCTGGGCGCCGATCCGGCCGCGGTGGAAGATGTCATCCTGACCCACATGCATTACGATCATGTCGGCAACTTCGAGAAATTCCCGAAAGCCCGGTTTCATTTGCAAGAGCCGGAAATGCACTATGCGGTCGGCCGCTATATGCGCCATCCCCATTTGGCGAAAAGCTTCGAACCCGACGACGTATGCGGCATTGTGCGGCTGAATTTCGACGGCCGCGTACGGTACCATAATGGCCCGGCGGATCTGTTGCCGGGAATCGCGGTCGTGCCGGTGGGCGGCCATTCCGCCGGGCTGCAGTTCGTCAAGGTGAATACCCGGCGCGGCATCGTTGTGCTGGCATCCGACGTCGCGCATTTTTATGAGAACATGGAAACCGGCCGGCCGTTCACCACCGCGCTGCATATCGGCGACATGCTGGATGGATTCGATACGCTGCGTGCGCACGCGGCCTCGCCGGAGCTGATTGTGCCAGGACACGATCCGCTGGTCATGCAGCGTTACCCGGCCCCGTCGCCGGACCTTCAAGGGATCGCCGTCCGTCTTGACGTGCCGCCATCGCAATAACAGGAGCCGATATGAACGCAGACGAACTTCGAACCGTGCAGGCACCGCTGAAACAGCTTTATCGGGAGCAGCCAGGGGCCGGGCGTGTGACATCGCGGGCGGAAGGCACCCTGGATCCGGACGCGATCGCCATTGTGGTGGATGCGTGGCATGGCAAGGTGACCGCCGGATTGCACAAGGCCGGGGGTGGGTCGGGCGAGTTGGCCTGCTCCGCCGACATGCTGCTGGAAGCACTGGTCGGCTGTGCCGGCGTCACGTTGCGCGCCGTCGCCACCGCCATGGGCGTGACCATTCATGGCGGAAAAGTCATCGCGGAAGGTGTCTGGGATGCGCGCGGCACCCTGGGCGTCGATCGCGCCACGCCGGTCGGGCTAACCGAGATCGCGGTGCGGTTCGAGGTCGATTGCGATGCGGATCGCGCGAAGCTGGAACGCATGATTCAGACCACCGAACGCTATTGCGTCATTCTGCAAACGCTGCGGGCGCCCCCGGCCATCGCGATGACGCTTGGCTGAATCGCCGCACGATCCGGAGCGAACGGGCGGTCGTTCCGGACAGTGCGGGTTACCGCTGCCTGGGACGATTCGATAATCCCGCCAGGCCAGCTGAACATACTGCTACACAGCGGAACCCCGGCGCAGCGCGTCCGGGATTCTGTGCCTCAAAGCGCATTAAGTGCCCGCGTTAGGGTACACCCGCGACCCCTCCACGACGCAGGCAAAGCGGCTGATCTTGGCCTACTGCCAATTCAGACCGCGTCCGCAGCGGTAGGGACCGCGAATGAACCTCTACCGATATTTTGGCGATCATATAACAAACCGAGTATGATTTAACAATTATCTTGACGAATTAATATGGAAGAGAATGCCTCAGGAACACCTTCCCATAAAGATTGCTCAAATTCGTCGACTGAAGCTGGCTTCCTATTGAGCATGTCGTTGCCGGCATTTTTGCATTCAAGCCACAATTTACATTCCAACGCCGCAACACGCCTCCGATTAATTTTATAGTCATATCCAGGACAATTTGTAATTTTATGCTTGTATGGCAATATAGGTCCATATACTGACAACGTTATACTCAAGCAATTTTCAGGTAATATACGTCTCTTGCCAAGATATTTTCTGATGGCGTTGTTTTTGTTATTATATCCAAGATGCGCCGCAAATCTCACATAGGGCGACTGAGCGACGCCACTACCTGTATCGCCGGTCATGCCGATATAGCAAATCCGTTCATTTTGCGGCCCTACGATCTTGCATCCATAGAGCCAAAATCCCCGGCATAGAATTGCCGGCGGCAAATTTATACAATACAATTTTTTATTCACCTAAATTTACTCCGAGTTACAAAAATTAATGCTTAGATGGCGTTTGATCAGACTTTTTTTAATTTTATTTTGTAACATCTAGCGAGTCAATCCTCGCTTGTTCTCCCCATCGCGATCGATAACCACATTCTCCGTTTTTCGCCGTTCACGCTGTTATTTTTCCACTATTCGCCTTCACCCTTGGCTGACTGCTGAAAAGGGTGAAATGGTCCGCCTGACTATCATATGCCGTGATCGAATCTCACAAATGCACCGATAGTTAGTGTATAAATTTCTCGATGCGAGGTTTTGCAGCACCGAGTTAGGGTATGTTCAACGATAATTGCTCCGGATTGCGGCGCTGGGCATGCCCTTATTCCTACATTTCGTTCGCTCAAGAAGTGGCTAAGGGCACACTCGATACCCCATTCCGGAGCGATAATTCAGGCATGCTTTAATCCGTTCACGGTTCACATTTAGGAAGCAAATGGGAAGGTCCACAACCTGTCCAATCGAGTTATCTCACGGCCAACGGACGACGTTGCCTGATAACAGCGGAAGGAAGCTCCTACCCGCTCCCCGTGGCTTTGCCGGCTCAGAATCGTGCCGCACCGCACTATCTTGCCGGGGTTCGTCCGATAGGCTAGCAACGGCTCACCTTCCGGGCCGCACTCAACCGGCTTTCGGTTCGGCAGGTCCCGTTTTGTACGACCCGGCGCCGCGCGTGCGCCCTTGGAAGGATTTGCCCATGGCCCGTAACAAAATCGCGCTGATCGGCGCCGGCAATATCGGCGGCACACTGGCCCACCTGATCGGCCTGAAGGAACTGGGCGATGTCGTCCTGTTCGACGTATTCGGCGGGGTCGCGGCGGGCAAGGCGCTGGATATCATGCAATCCGGTCCGGTCGATGGGTTCGATTCCGCCATGTCCGGCGGGTCCGACTATGCCGCGATCGCGGGCGCCGACGTCGTGATCGTCACCGCCGGCTTTCCGCGCACCCCTGGCATGTCCCGCGACGACCTGATCGGCAAGAATGCCGGCGTCATCGCCCAGGTCGCCGAAGGCATCAAAACCAACTGCCCCGATGCGTTCGTTATCTGCATTACCAACCCGCTGGATGCGATGGTGTGGGTGATGAAGGAGAAGTCAGGACTTCCCGCCAACAAGGTGGTCGGCATGGCCGGCGTGCTGGACAGTTCCCGCTTCCAATTGTTCCTGGCTCAGGAATTCGGCGTTTCGGTGCAGGATGTCACAGCCTTCGTCCTCGGTGGGCATGGCGACACCATGGTTCCGCTGACCCGGTATTCCACCGTCGCCGGTATCCCGGTGCCCGATCTGATCAAGATGGGCTGGTCAACCCAGGCCAAGATCGACGCGATCTGCGAACGCACGGCCAATGGCGGCGGCGAGATCGTGAAGCTGCTGGAGCGCGGCAGCGCCTTCTATGCCCCCGCCGCATCCGCGATCGCGATGGCCGAGGCTTATCTGAAGGACAAGAAGCGCGTTCTGCCCTGCGCGGCCTATCTGACCGGTCAGTATGGCATCAGCGACATGTATGTCGGGGTGCCGGTGGTCATCGGTGCCGGCGGCGTCGAAAGAATCGTCGAGATCGAACTGAACGCGGCCGAAAAGACGGCGTTCGAGAAATCCTGCGGGGCGGTTCGCGAATTGATCGACGCCTCCCGCAAATTGATCGGCTGACCCGGCCAAGCGGCAGTCGGCGGCCAGCGGCCGGACCATGCCATCGCCCGGATGAATGAAGGATTTCCAATGAACATCCATGAATACCAGGGCAAGGAACTACTGAAACGCTACGGCGTCTCGGTTCTCGAAGGCCATGTTGCCTGGACCCCCGATGAGGCCGAGGCGGCAGCCGCAAAACTCCCCGGCCCTGTCTATGTGGTGAAATCGCAGATCCATGCGGGTGGCCGCGGTGCCGGCCGCTTCATCGACGATCCGGACGGCAAGGGCGGCGTACGGCTTGCGCGTTCCGCCGCCGAGGTCCGCTCCGCCGCCGAGGCGATGATCGGCCACACATTAGTCACCAAGCAAACCGGCGATGCCGGACGACCGGTGCGGCGGGTGTATGTCGAGGCCGGGTGCGATATCGACCGCGAACTGTATGTCTCGTTGTTGGTGGACCGGATTGGCGGGCGCGTGACGATCGTCGCCTCGACCGAGGGCGGGATGGAGATCGAGGACGTCGCCGCCAACCATCCGGAGAAAATCCTGCGTGTGGGGATCGATCCGGCATCGGGGATTTCCGGGTTTCATGGCCGCCGTTTGGCCACGGGCCTGGGCCTGACCGGCAAGCAGGCGTCATCGTTCGGCAAGTTCATCGCTGCCATGTACGCGGCGTTCGTGGCACAGGATTGCGCGGTGATCGAGATCAACCCGCTGGTGGTGACCAAGGCGGGCGATATGGTCGCGCTGGATGCCAAGGTCAGCTTCGACGATAGCGCGTTGTTCCGCCACCCCGATTTGCAAAAGCTGCGCGATGAGGGCGAGGAGGATCCAAAAGAATTGGAAGCCGCGAAGTTCGAACTGAACTACGTCGCCCTGGACGGCAATATCGGCTGCATGGTCAACGGGGCCGGCCTGGCGATGGCGACCATGGATATTATCAAGCTATATGGCATGGCGCCGGCCAACTTCCTGGACGTGGGTGGCAGTGCCACCAAGGAACGGGTGACGGCGGCTTTCAAGATCATCCTGTCCGACCCGAACGTGGAAGGCATATTGGTCAATATCTTCGGCGGCATCATGCGCTGCGACATCATCGCCGAGGGCGTGGTGTCCGCGGCGCGCGAAGTGCAGCTTTCCGTCCCCCTTGTGGTCCGGCTGGCCGGCACAAACGTCGATCTTGGTAAGGATATCCTCGCTAAATCGGGCCTGCCGATCGTTGCCGCCGACAATCTGGCGGACGCGGCCGCCAAAATCGTCGAAGCCGTGCGGGAGGCTGCATAGATGTCGGTTCTGGTCAATCGCCATACCAAGGTCATGTGCCAGGGTTTTACTGGCGCGCAAGGCACCTATCACTCCGAACAAGCCATCGCCTACGGCACTAAAATGGTCGGCGGCGTAACGCCGGGAAAGGGCGGCACGACGCATATCGGGTTGCCGGTGTTCGATACCGTGTGGGAGTGCCGGGAGAAAACGGGCGCCGATGCCACCGTAATCTACGTGCCGCCGCCGTTCGCCGCCGATGCGATCCTGGAAGCGATCGACGCGGAATTTCCGCTGATCGTCTGCATCACCGAAGGCATCCCGGTGCTGGATATGGTGCGGGTAAAGCGCGCGCTGAGCGGATCGAAATCCCGCCTGATCGGGCCAAACTGTCCCGGCGTGATCACGCCGGACGAATGCAAGATCGGCATTATGCCTGGCCATATCCATTTGCGCGGCAGCGTCGGGATCGTGTCGCGATCCGGAACGCTAACGTATGAAGCCGTGGCACAGACAACGGCAACCGGCATGGGGCAGACAAGCTGCGTCGGCATCGGCGGCGACCCGGTGAAGGGCACCGACTTTATCGAGGTGCTGGAGATGTTCCTGGCCGACCCGGAAACCAAGCAGATCATCATGATCGGCGAGATCGGCGGACCGAGCGAAATCGATGCCGCGGAATTCCTGGCCAGGAACAAGGTGAAGAAGCCGACGGTGGGGTTCATCGCCGGTGCCGCCGCGCCTCCCGGCCGGCGGATGGGCCACGCGGGCGCGGTTATCAGCGGCGGCAAAGACACGGCGGCGGCGAAGATGGACGCAATGCGCAGTGCGGGCATCCATGTTGCCGACAGTCCTGCCGCACTCGGCAGTACGCTGGTGGAAATTCTAAAGGGGTAGAATCTGGAACATCGGTAGAGCCGACCGGGGCCTGATTATCCCGGTCGGCCGTGGAGCGATGAACGGACGCATTCCAGCGGCAGCGACGGCAATTGCTGCCTCGCACGTCTATAAAGCTGTTCGCTCACGCAACGGCGTCGGAATGTTCGATGCCACAATCCCAAGCGATACGCACCGAAAAGGCTCGGACGCTCGTTTGTAAAAGCGTGAGTCACGGTCAGGCCTGACCATGACTCACAGGTGTAAACCGCGGTTTAGCCCGGCTGGGGTGCCGGGGCGGCGCCGCCGGTGGGCGGTGCCGACGGACGGCCGGACGTAGGCACCGATGCCCGCCGCGATTCGGGCGCGGGTTCGTCCACCACCTTCCGGATCACCGGCTCGCCGCGCAGCACCGTGCGGATTTCGTCGCCCGACAGCGTCTCATGCTCCAGCAGACCGCGCGCCAGCCGGTGCAGTTCTTCCACATTCTCGGTCAGCAGCCGGCGCGCCTTGGCGTAGGCTCGGTCGATGATGTCCTTGATCTCGCTGTCGATTTCCCGCGCGGTGGCTTCCGACACATTTTTGTTTTGCGTGACGGAGTGGCCCAGGAAGACTTCCTGGCTGTTATCGCCGTATGCGATCATGCCGAGTTTCTCGGACATGCCCCATTCGGTGATCATGCGCCGAGCCTGATCGGTGGCCATTTTGATGTCGCCAGAGGCCCCGTTGGAGACTTTGTCCGGCCCAAAGATGATTTCCTCGGCCGCCCGTCCGCCCATCGCCATGGTCAGTTCCGACAGTAGCTTGGACTTAGATTTGGAATACCGGTCGCCTTCCGGCAGGCTCATGACCAACCCGAGCGCGCGACCGCGCGGGATGATCGTCGCTTTGTGGACCGGATCGCATTCCGGTTCGTGCATGGCGCACAGCGCATGGCCGGATTCGTGGTAGGCGGTCATCCGCTTTTCGGCTTCCGACATGACCAGCGAACGTCGTTCGGCGCCCATCATGACTTTATCTTTGGCGGCTTCGAATTCCGCCATCGCCACGACGCGCTTGCCGAGGCGCGCGGCCAGCAGCGCGCCTTCGTTCACCAGATTGGCAAGGTCGGCGCCGGAGAAACCGGGCGTTCCGCGAGCGATGACTTTCGGATCGACATCGGACGCCAGCGGCACTTTGCGCATGTGCACGCGCAGGATTTTCTCGCGTCCGTTCACGTCTGGGTTCGGCACCACGACCTGCCGATCGAAGCGGCCGGGCCGCAAAAGGGCGGGGTCCAGCACGTCCGGCCGGTTGGTTGCCGCGATCAGGATAACGCCTTCGTTGGATTCGAAGCCGTCCATTTCGACCAGCATCTGGTTCAGGGTCTGCTCGCGCTCATCGTTGCCGCCGCCCAGGCCCGCCCCGCGATGGCGCCCGACCGCATCGATTTCGTCGATAAAGATGATGCAGGGCGCGTTCTTCTTGCCTTGTTCGAACATGTCGCGGACCCGCGACGCGCCGACGCCGACGAACATTTCCACGAAATCCGAACCGGAGATCGTGAAGAACGGCACGTTCGCCTCACCCGCGATGGCGCGGGCCAGCAAGGTTTTACCGGTGCCAGGAGGACCGACCAGCAGCACGCCCTTGGGGATTTTCCCGCCGAGGCGCTGGAATTTCTGCGGGTCTTTCAAAAATTCGACGATTTCCTGCAACTCGCTTTTGGCTTCGTCGATGCCGGCCACGTCCTCAAACGTCACGCGGCCCTGTTTTTCGGTCAGCAATCGCGCTCGGCTTTTACCGAACCCCATCGCACGGCCGCCACCGGACTGCATCTGCCGCATGAAGAACACCCAGACGCCAATCAGCAGCAGCATCGGGAACCACGACAGCAGATAATGCAGCAACGGGTTCACGTCGCTGTCTTCCGGCTTGGCGATCACCCGGACATTCTTGTCGGTGAGTGTTTTGACCAGCGCGGGGTCTTCCGGCGTGTAGGTTTGGAACGTGCGCCCATCGTTCAACTGACCGGACACCGTGCGTCCCTGAATGACCACGTCGCGCACGCGCCCGCCGTTCACCTCCGAAATGAAGTCGGAGTAGGCAATCTGCGTGGACGCGGTGTGGGACACACCTGGCTGAAACAGGTTGAACAGAACGACGAGCAGCAGGGCGATGATGACCCATAGCGCGAGGTTGCGGCCGAAATTGCTCATATGACTTTGCTCACGTTCTCAGACCGATTGGACGCCGGGCCTTGATAGCGGATGTCCTGCCCGGCGAGGCAAACCTTAACATAGTGTGCGAGGTCGATCCCTGCATCCCCGCTTTAGAAGGATCGTTCACGAAGATCGCACGAATAGCAACATGCATGAAGCCGTCACCCGGAATTTGCCTGCCTCGCCGCGACAAAACACGGTCCCGCGGCCGGTTGGGGCGGCGCGAACAGCACGGTGAACGGGCATTCGGCGTCGGCCGCATATCCCAGATGCGGTACGGCGATGACACGCCCGCCGGAGCGAAGTGCGGGCAGCGTCCGCAGAACGGCGGATGGCAGATCGGAGTCACGGCGAAACCGAACGGAGTCGGAGCCGAGTTTTCCGGCCGTTATCTTGTTTGGGTTGCCGCGCGCGCCGGATAGCCGAAACCGGTTGTCCCAGACGACGCCGTGGGTGGCCTGAACCGGGGCCATAATCGCGGCTTCCTCCCGCACGACCAGCCAGCCATCGCCCAATCGCCCCGCCGGCATCATACGGACGCCCGCCACGGTG
Organism: Pseudomonadota bacterium; assembly: GCA_021805565.1. Taxonomy (GTDB): domain Bacteria; phylum Pseudomonadota; class Alphaproteobacteria; order Acetobacterales; family Acetobacteraceae; genus Rhodopila. Next base: position 115,431 of record JAJZFA010000048.1, on the reverse strand, counting down.
GCCGGACGGGGCTCAGCGGCCCAATCGGCGATCTGGCCAGCGTTCGGCGGGTAGGCCAGGCCAGCGATCGTCCGGACCAATGCGCTCAGGGCGGCCGCATCGATCCGGCCGGACGATAGCAGCGCAAAACCTTCTGGCCGAATCGCCGCTCGCTTTGCGAGGACGGAAGCAATTCCGGCTTCCTCCCGCGACCGCAGCCTGCCAACCGACGCCATCGCGGCGGGCAGGCCTGTCGCCTCCGGTGCCTGTCCGGCGAGGCGTTGCCGCAGCCGCGGTCGCAACGCACTTGCGTCCTGGTTGGACGGGTCTTCGATCCAATCGACACCGCTGGCGGTGAGAAAGTGCCGTAACCGCGTGGGATCGATGTCGAGCAACGGGCGCAGCAGCCTGAGGCCGGCGGTTTCGCGCAGGGCCGCCATGCCCGCCAGGCCATGCGTCCCGCTGCCGCGCAGGACGCGCATGACCAGCGTTTCCACCTGATCTGCCGCATGGTGACCCAGCAGCAGATGAACACTGCCGACATCGCGGCAGGCTTCCGCCAGGATCGCGTAGCGCGCGATGCGCGCCCGTTCCGCCAAGGCGGGACCGCGCGCAAGATCTGAAAGCAGCAGCAGCCGCGCGCGAATACCGATCCCCGCAAGGCGTTCCACGGTGATCCGGGCCTCATCCGCGGAAGCTGGGCGCAGCCCATGATCGACGACCAGAGCGATTATTGACCCGTTTTGCCGGCCGGCCCATCGGTTGGCGAGGATCGCCAGCGCCAGACTGTCGGCCCCGCCCGAGACCGCCACGGCCAGGATGGGCCGGGGTTCGAATGGCCCTAACCTGTCCATCGCCGCGGCGAACGCCGCGTTCAGGCCTGATCGCGGATCGGTCAGCGGCACCCGGTTTTCTGCGCCGCGGCCGCCGAACCGGCCGCGATGTCCGGACGCGGCTGCGGGAAGTCCGTTCGCAACCGGGTCAATGTGTCGCAGGCCGCCTTTTTTTCGTTGATCGCCGACAGCGATGTCGCCAGCCCAAGCAGCGCGTCCTGCGCGTGGGTTCCCTTGCGCGAACTGTTATAGGCATCGTCGAATGCGATGGCCGCTTGCGCATACTGCCGTTCGCCTGACAAAGACCGGGCCAGCAGAAGCCTCGCGTCGTAGGCGCGCGGCGAGGTGCGGCTGGCGAGAACCTCACGCGCAGCGGCCTCGGCCGCCGGATAATCGCGACGACCCAGTGCGGCTTCGCCATCCTTCAGGATAAGTTCAGGTGTGCGAGGGGCCGGTGGAGCGGCCGGACGGGGAACCGGCGGTGCCACCGCCGGGGCTGGTCCCTGGTTCGGATAGGCGGGCATTTGCGATCCTGTCTGCGCGCCGTTGGGGTTCATCTGAAACGCAAGATCGTCGATGCGCTTACCCAGACCGGCATTCTGCTGCTGAAGCTGGTTCTGCGTTTCATCGAGTTGGCCGCGCAGTTGACGCACCTGATCCTCCAACGCATCGACGCGGGTCAGAAGCTGTGCGACCAGATCGCTGCCGCTGCCTTGCAGCGGAATGGGCGCGCTTGCCACCGGACGGCTGCCTCCACGGCTGCTCATCTGGTCCTCGGCGGCCTTCAATTCCTGGCGCAACTGGTAAATCTGATTTTGCAACGCGATCCCTTCGCGGCTGTCCACCTGGGCATGGACCGGCGTCGCCAGCAACAAAGCCGTCACGACGAAAGGGGCAACGACGAACCGCATGCGGACTTCCTCAGAACTATGGCCAATTGGCTTTCTGGCATGCCACCGCGGCAGCTTGAAGGCAAAGCCGGGATGAGTTTAGTCCAATGGAAGATGCCGCGCGATATATGGCGGCAAATTGAACGCACCGATATGGATTTCCGGGGTCCAATAATGTGTCGTTCCCTGAATTCCGGCCAGACCGGCCCGTGTCCGGATGGTTTCCAGCGGGGTGGCGGCCAGCGATGGGTCTTTCGCCGCCCATCCCAGCGTCATGAAGCCGCCAACATAGGTCGGAACAGCGGCGACATAGGCGGTGACGTGAGGGAAGAACGTCCGCCGCCGGATGCTGGTCTCCCGCAGTTCGTCGGCCTGCATGAAGGGAACGCCGCACTGGTTCACGATCAGGCCGCGATCCGTCAATATACGGGCGCAGTTGCGATAGAATTCGTCGGTAAACAGTACCTCGCCCACGCCGATCGGGTCGGTGGAATCGACGATGATGACGTCGAACGCGCCGTCGGGGGCACGCTTCACATAATCGATGCCGTCGCCAACGATCACCTCCGCCCGTTTGTCGGTCCACGCATCGCCGGCGATACCGGGCAGAAATTCCTTCGACAGGCGAATCACCTCGCCGTCGATCTCCACCATGACCGCACGTTCAACCGTGGGATGGAGCAGCACGCGGCGCAGAACGCCGCCGTCGCCCGCGCCGATAATCAGGACGTTTTGCGCGGCCCCGTGGGCCAGCAACGGCACATGTGTCAGCATTTCCTGATAGACGTATTCGTCGGCCTCGGTGATCTGAATCACACCGTCCAGCACCATGACGCGCCCGTGGGACCGGCTCTCGAAAATAACGATATCCTGAAAATCGCTTTTCACACGGGCCAGTTCGCGCACGATCTGGAATCGCTGTCCCCAGTCCGGGTAGAGCGTTTCGTTAATCCATTGAGCCGTGGGCATTACTTACGCTCCATGCGTCAACGGCCCGGGCCTGCGCCCGAGCCGCTATGCGTCCGTGGGTGGCGGCGCCTGTCAGGCGATCAGGCCACGCCGTTGTTCGCCAAGGTTGATGGTTTGGGGGGCAAACGCCGCCTTCAACGCGGGAATGCCCAAATGCGGATTGCATGCGCCGCACATGAAGATATCGATCGCGGCGAAATCGCGTTCCGGCCATGTGTGGATGGAGATGTGACTCTCCGCCAACACGAGCACACCGCTGACCCCGCCGTTGGGTGAGAAGTGGTGGAAATGCCCGTGCAAAATCGTTGCCCCGGCGGCTTCGGCGGCGTCGCGCAAGGCTCGGTCGATATGATCCGGATCGCACAGGTTGGACGCGCCCCACAGGTCGATGAGCAAGTGTGTGCCCGCGAACTTCACGCCATCCTTCTCGACGAAATAGTCCTTCTGGACCTCCGCACCCGTGTCATCGGAACTTGCCCGCTCAGCGTCGGACTGCATCTGGTTGCTGCTCGGAAATTCCGAGACCATCCCCAGCGGGCTGAGTGCGTTCATCGCGTACCCCTTCCTACCAGTAGACGGCCTGTTGGACCGTACACACGAAAGCGCGCCCACGGTCCCCTGGGGCCAAGGCGCCGGGGTATGATCGTTCGAACACGGAAGCGCAAGCGATATTTCGATGACACCGACACGCTAACGGGCTGCCTGCAGGGCCTTCAAATCGGAGGGCAAGGACGCAGCCAGGCTTATTTCCCGCTGGGAGCGGCCGATATCCGCCGTCGTCTTAACCGGTTCGGCGGTCAGCAGCCGAAACATGTCGCCCAGCGGGCCGGCCCCGACGCGCGAGCCGTATTGCGCGCGCAAACGATCGAGGCCCGCGTCGTCACCGGCACGGGCGGTTGCCGTGGTAAGGCTAAGAACGGTGCGCGTCTGGCTTTCGTTCAACAGGCCGGCGTTCAACATGCCGGCGTCCGGTATGGTCAGAACCGCATAATCGGACCAGGCCTTGGCCGCTCCGGCCCAGTCGGCGGCGGTTTCCAGGATGTGCGCCCGCGCCTCGGTCGCCGGGGCCGTGGGCAGCGCCGCCAGCATTGCCGCCCCGGCCGCCGGATCGCCAAGGCGCGCGGTCGCCGCCGCCCGAAGAATCGTACGTTGTTCGGCGAGTTCCGGCGGAAGATCGTGACCATCGGATGCACCAAGGGCCGCCTGCACGGCATTATCGTTACCTTCGCGCGAATCCAGCGTGGCCAGGGTCAGGCCGAAGCGTGCCTTCGCCGCGTCTGTCTTCGCCGTTCGCATCAGCTCGTCCAGCACCGGCTTTGCCCGTTCGGGCAGGTCCAGCATAAGGAGCCGATCCGCCAGTGTTCGCTGCACGGCGTCATCTTCGGCGGTGCCGGATATCAGGTCGGCGTTTTCATCCACCATGGCAACAAGATCGATCGGCGAGGCGCTATGATCGCCCTGAGCCCGGATCGTCGCCGCGAACATGTCCTTCAGCTTTTCATGAATAACGGTGGCTTTTTCGGGAAAGTCGGTTTCGGCCGTGCGCAGCGCCGTCAGCGCCACGCGCCACGCTCCGGTTTCCCCGCGCAGGTCGGCAACGCGTTCGCGCAATGCCAGTTCGCGCGCATCGCCGCGCCAGACATAAAGCAGCTTGTCCAGGGCATCGGCCGCCTGCGCCTTATCCATCGTCCCCATGGCGAGGCGGAGTTCCACGGCGCGAACCGCCGATCGTGCGCGATCGAACTGGTCGTGCCCGCTGGCCAGCGCATCCAGCATCGCGAGTGCCCGGCCAGAAGCCCCTTCGGCCTGAGCCAGCAATGCGCGCGCATAGGCCAGAGCCGGATCATCCTTGCGTTGTTTTAACAATCTCGCCGCCGGGCCGATCGCGCCCCCTTCGATCATGGTCTCGGCCATCAGCGGAAGAATATGGTCGCGGATCGGTGCGGGATATTGAAATACCAGCGGGGCCGTTGCCGCGATGGCCGCGGCCGCGGCCGGCGATCCCTGGTCCAGCATGGCCTGCCGGATGGCGCGCCACAGTGTTATTTCGTCGGTCCCGTCCAATCTCGGGTCCATCAGCGCAGCGGATTCGTCGGGGCGTCCCGCCAGCAGCGCCGCGATCGCGGTCAGGGCAGCGGTGTCGGCCGAAGCGGCCTGCCTGGGGTCCTGCTCCGCCGCCATGTGCAACAGACTTTCCGCCTCGGCGGACAGACCCAGCGACATCAGGGTTTGAGCGGCGTCGCGATGCTTAAGGCCGCGGGCCATAGGCGGCGCCATGGCCGCGCTATCGAGTTGCTTCGTGGCCAGGCGCAGCAAGGCGTCCGATGGCATGGCGGAAAAATCCACCCGGCGGGTCAGATGCGCGGCTTCCATCAGGGAATCGGTCATGCCGGTCTGGGGCGAAAGCGTTAGACCCTCCGGCCGGCCGGTCAGACTAAAGCCGGCAGCGACCTGCTTCAGGGCGATGGCATCCGACAGCGGTTCGGCCACCACGCCCTGTATTGTGGGACGCAGGATAAATTCCGTGCCGCGCCTGCCGGCCAGCACCCCCTGGCCGGGCCGATGTTGGGTACCGGCTAACAGGGTGGCACCCGTTTCCGGATCGGCGAGGCTGACGACATCGCCCGGTTGGTCCGCTGCAAGACTTATTTGGCCTTTTTCGATCGCCGCGGCGATCGGCTGCAATTTGGCTTCGGCCGGCAATGCCGCGATACGCCAGCCCTGCGCCATCTGGGTCAGGGCCAAGGACATGGTGGGGGGAAGCGGAACGCGGATCAGTGTGCCGCTGGGCAGCAGCCGCACCGATACAGCGCGGAATACCGGATCGCTGGCCAGCGCCGCGGTATCCACCGGCCGCCGTTCGTCGAAAACAACATAGAAACTGTCGCCTTCGCGGAATGCCGCCGCCGCTGCTGTTCCCGCGAACGGCACCAGAAAGGCGGACCCGTCCATGCCGTCCGGCAATCTGACCCGGCGCGCGCGCAAACCGATCGGGTCGCCGTTTTCCGGCATGACATCGCGTCCGGGGGGCGTCTGTTCGGTTGTTTCGATAACGCCCGATTCTGGCGGGGACGCAGGCGGCGGCGTCAGCGGTTGCGCCTGCACCGGGACCGCGGGCGCCGGGGCCAGTGCCGGCTGAACAGGTTCCATCGCCCCCCGGCCGCCAAGCTCCGGCGACGATGCCATCGACAGCGGCGCCGCCGCGGGCAAGGTATGCGGCTGACGCGGGTTATCGCCTTTACGGGGGGGCGCGGCGGGCGGGCTGGTTCCAGGCGGGTCCATTATGTCGAGCACGACGCGGCCGTCCAACCGCATGGCCCTGACCTTCGCGCCGTGCACCAGGGTCAGACTCGCTTCTGGGCCATCTGTCGCAATCGCGGTCACGTTACGCGGCGCGGCGGGCGGGGCGTTCAGTGCGATTTCGCCACCAAATCGTATCGACAATCGGTCGCCGTCCTGGTCGATTCGATAAGCGGTTTGGGGCTTCGTATCGATCACGATCCGGCCGAAACCGGGATGGTTGCCGGATCGGACGGCGACAGGATCGGCCGGCGGGGCCGCGCGACCGGGCGGGGCCAGCACGATCAGCGCCGCGAAAGGCAACCATGCGCGCAAGGTTCTGGAAAAGCGCATCAGAAATCGGCCAGCAGCCTGTCAATATCCGATTGGTCCATGGCATGGGCCGGAAGTTGCGGGCCGTTCAGCAGGTCGGCGTCCGATGCAACGTGGACCGGGACAGCCCGCACGCCCGCGCCGGCGGTGCCGAATGCGCTGACAATATGCGCGACCTTGGCCTCGATCGTCTTCAGTGTGCCGACAACCTTGGTGATTCGCTGCCCGGTGATGTCCTGAAAGCCGCAGGCTTCATAGATTTTGGTCGTCGCGGCCTGCAGTTTCGCGGCGGCCTCCCCGCTGACCGTTGCCGCTACCTCATCGAGAAGCTCGCAGCTTTCCAGGATCGCGTTGGTTGCGTGCGCGGTGTGTTCGACGATCGCATCCAGTTCGTCGGTGGCGAACGGGATATCGCGATCGGTGATGTCGTCCACCCGCAGCGCGGCGATTTCGGATTTTGTGCTGGCGATCATCCGACCGAGTTCTTCAACCTCGCGTAACAGCGACGATTCCTTCGCGGTCAATTCATCGCTTATGGTTGTTAGCACGGCACGCACCACCTCCGTGATCGTTGCTGGTTCGGTATCGGGCTGCCGATCCCGGATTTCTGTCAGCTTGCGTTTTAGGGCCTGAACGCCGCCGAGAGGTTTGTCGTTTTTGGCATCAAACATGAGCAAGCACCTTTTCGATCTTTTCCTTCAGTGTTTCGGCGTTGAACGGTTTCACGATATAATTCGATACGCCAGCCGCCTTGGCCGCGATCACGTTCTCGGTCTTGCTCTCGGCCGTGATCATGATGAACGGCATCGCTTTCAACCGGTTATCCGCGCGCACTTCCTGTAGAAGCTGCAGCCCGGTCATCGGCGCCATGTTCCAGTCGCTGATCACCAGACCGAAATTGCCGGCGCGCAGTTTCTGCAGCGCCTCGGTGCCATCTGCCGCTTCTTCTACGTTATTAAAGTCGATCTGCTTCAGCAGATTGCGGATAATCCGCAGCATCGTTTTATAATCGTCCACGATCAGTACGTTCATGGCCTTGTCGATCGGCATGGGTTCGGTCTCCTACGGGGTTAAATCAGCCGCCCACGAGTACCGGCTTCCGGTCCGGCACCGGCGCGCTGGCGGCATCGTGTCCGGTCCGCATGCGTGCCAGTTGCTCGGTCACGTCGCGGGCCTTTTCCGGGTTCATCGCCGCCATTACGCCGGCGGCCTTGGCGTCTTTCATGCGGCCGACGACCTGAAGCAGGACAGGCATCGCAAGATCGTTGAAGATTGTCGCGGCATCCCTGGGCTTCATATCTTCGTAAAGCTTGACGAGTCCTTGCCAGCCGGCGTCTTCCTTTTGTTTATGAGCAGCATCCATATCCTCCAGTTGTTTCTGAATCGTTTGTAACTCGCTCAGCCGGACCGATAATTTCTGCTCGGATGCGGCCAGCACGGATTCCCGGGCCGCGACCGCCGCGGTTCGCAGATCCAGGTCCTGGCGCCGCTTGCGCAGTTCCTGCAGCAGCGATCGTTCGCTGTCGCTGACCGGCGGCGGGCCTTCGGCGACGGCAGGCGCGGCCGGCACTGGTGGCGGGACTGGCTTTGCCGGTGCGGGCGCCTTGGACGATTCCTTCGTCTGGTCCGTGCCAGCGGCATTGGCTACCGTAACGATCGCATTTCCGGGCTTCGTACCGTCCGTCACCATCGCCTGGACCAGAATCCCACATTTGAGCACCAACAGCGCGGCCAGGACGGCGATTGTGGCCGGCAACAATCTGGGAGGTGGAATTTTCAGCATCAGCGTGCCAGCCGCAGGGCTTGCAGCAGGCTTTTTTCCGTTTCGCCGGCCGTCTTCGGCGCAAGCGTGTCCATCCGGTTGCCCGGCGAATCGCGGGTCAGCGGTCGGGCCTGCCGGACCAGCGTATCCAGCCGGTCGGCCAGCCGATCGCCCCGTTCGGTCAGGAACGCAAGATCGTCCTTCAACCCGACCGATTTCGCCACTTGATCTTCGATCTGGCGGCCAGCGCCCTCGGCCGCGGCGTGCAGGCGCTGAATGCCGCTTTCCGCCTGATGCGTGCTGGCGTTGAACCCGGCAACCAGGGACTCCAGCGACGCGCGGTCTCGCTTCAGCACGCCCAGTGCGCGTTCCAGCCGGATCGCCTGAAACAGCGTGGCGCCCAGCAGCACGACGAGAATGATTTCCAGGGTCCACTCCATGCCAGTCATCGTGCCGATCAAACGTTAACAAATGATTGAGCGAAGCTAAAATCGATCGGAGCCCTGGGTCCGGGACAGTTCGCGTTCGATTTTCACTGCCACGTTGTTGTTCTTCTGGCCGATCCGCCCCTCGAACAACGCCACCGGGCCGCAGCGAACCGAGACAACGCCGCCCGGCGCGGTGTTGAGCAGAAGCTGCTGACCGGGACGCAGGGCAATGATATCCGACAAGCGCATGACCTGTTCATCGAGCACGACGGACAGTTCCACATCCGTACCCCAAAGCTGTTCGGCAAGGTGGGTTTCCCAGATCGAATCGCGGCCAAATTTCTCGCCCATGAATTGTTGGAGCAGCAGTTCGCGGACCGGTTCCAGCGTGGCGTAGGGCAGCAGCAGTTCCACGCGCCCGCCGCGATCTTCCATGTCGATGCGCAGACGGGCGAGGATAGCCGCGTTGGACAGGCGGCTGATGGTGGCGAACCGCGGGTTCACTTCCAGACGCTCGAACCGAAACGTGACCGGACACAGCGGATCGAAGCTGGTGGACAGATCGGCGAGCACCACCTGAATCAGGCGTTCGACGAGCGTGCGTTCGATGGTTGTGTAGGGTCGGCCTTCGATACGCATCGCCGCCGTGCCGCGGCGTCCGCCCAGCAGCACATCGACAATCGAGTAGATCATCGCCGAATCGATGACCATCAGACCCTGATTGTCCCATTCCTCCGCCTTGAACACCGCCAGCATCGCCGGCAGGGGGATGGAATTCAGATAGTCGCCGAACCGCAGCGACAGGATATTATCGATTCCGACCTCGACATTGTCGGAGGTGAAATTGCGCAGACTGGTGGACATGATGCGGACCAGCCGGTCGAACACAATCTCCAGCATCGGCAGACGTTCGTATGACACGAGACCGGAGCTGATAATCTTCTGCATGCCGGTGCTGGCTTCGCCCGACGACGCGCCATCGTCGAAACCGAGCAGATTGTCGATTTCAGCCTGATTGAGTTCGCGCGCGGTTTGACCGCTGTCGGCGGTTGCGTCGGCTTCGGTTTCCGCCCCCCAGGCCGCGGCGAGATCTTCTTCGGATTGTTCGGATGTGCCGCTCATTGGACCAGCATTTGGGTGAAGAGAACGTCGCTGACTTTCGCCGGCGCGACCGCGGCGTTGGCGCGAACCAGCAGTTCCTCCCGCAGGCGGTAGGTTCCGGCGGATCCGCGCAATTCCTCGGGCCGCATTTCCCGCAGGTAGGTTTGCATCAAATCCTGCAGGCGCGGCAGGGCGGCCTTGACCTTATCCACATCCTCGGGCTTTGGCACCTCGATGCGCGCCGCCAGTTTCACGTAACTGGGCTTGCGCGAGCCGTTATTCAGGTTGGCGACCATTTCGGGAATTTCGACATAACTTGGAGGAACCGGCTTCGCGGCTTCCGCTGCCTTTTCCTCATGCTTATCCATTCCGAGCAGGTGGGGCAGAATACCGCTGAACCATAAGCCGGCACCCGCGAGAACGAGAACGAGCGGAACCGCGATCAGGATCAGCTTGCGCTTGCCGCCCTTCTTCTCCGGCACCTCGGCCGCTTCGTCGGGTTTGGCTTTCGGCGGCTTTGAACTCATGCCCGCCAGAGTGACAGACAAGGGTTAACGAAAGGTTGACGGAACGAAACGGCAATTGCTGCCGCCCGGCAGATGATGCCCTGCCCGATCGATGCGTCTTGGCTGGCGGTTGGCGGATGGAGCGCCATTTTTGGCGGGCTGGCCGGATGGCACGGACCTTGCTGTGGGTTGCCCCACACTGCTCAGGTGCCGTTTCATGGATATAACCACATCGCTCGCCGCATCCCGCCTTGTCGCCCAGCAACGGGCAATGGATATCACAGCGAACAACCTCGCCAACGCCAACACGACCGGATTTCGGTCGGAGCGTGTGCAGTTCGGCGACTGGATCGACCGGCAGCGCGGTACGGCTTCCCCGCCCGGGGGCGGTACCGTCACCTATGCGCAGGATCGCGCGACATACCGGGACACTCAGCCAGGAACGCTTACGCATACCGCCAACCCGTTCGATCTGGCGCTGCCGGCCGACGGCTATTTCACCGTCAACACGGCGGCGGGCCCTCGGCTGACCCGCGACGGGCGGTTCGGCCGGATGCCCGATGGCACTCTGGCCGACAGCCACGGCAATGCAGTGCTGGACGTCGTTGGCAAGCCAATTCAACTGGCCCCGACCGACACACGGATCACGATCACCGGGGATGGAGCGGTCGCGTCGGAGAATGGGCCGGTAGGAACCATCGGCATCGTCAAACCCGCCGATCCCATGAAGCTGCGGGCGGAAGGGGCGGCCAATTTCGTGGCGGAGTCGCCGACGACGCCGGTCGCGTTGCCCGGAATCGTCCAGGGCGCGGTCGAGGAATCGAATGTTCAACCCGTCATGGAGTTGACGCGGATGATGGACAATCTGCGCCAGTATCAGTTCGTAACCCAGCTTATCCAGGCCGAGGGAGACCGGCAGCAAAATTCGATCGACAAACTGCTGCCGGCGGGCGGGGTTCCGTAATCGCCGGCCTGGATAGACCGTGACAAAATGCCACAGGAGACCACCAGATGCGTTCGCTCGATATCGCCGGCACCGGAATGCAGGCGCAGCAGACCAACGTCGAAGTCATTTCCAACAACATGGCCAACATGACGACAACCGGCTTTAAGCGCCGGCGGGCGGAATTTCAGGATTTGATCTACCAGAATCTCCGGCGCGTCGGGTCCAACAGTTCCGATGCCGGAACCGTTGTGCCGGCGGGGGCGCAGGTGGGCCTGGGCGTGATGACGGCGGCGATCTACCCGATCAATGAGCAAGGCAACCTGCAACAGACATCGAACACCCTGGATCTGGCAATTCAGGGAAATGGTTACTTTCAGATCACGACACCCAGCGGTCAGACCGCCTATACGCGCGATGGCACATTTGCGTTATCGCCGAATGGCACCATCGTCACCGCGGATGGCTATATCGTGCAGCCAGGCCTGACAATTCCAACCGCCGCGACGGGCATTACCATCAACACATCCGGCCAGGTGCAAGTGACGATCGCGGGTGCGGTCGCACCGACAACCATTGGTCAGCTTCAGTTAGCGGTGTTTCCCAACGAAGCGGGGCTGGATTCCCAGGGCGGCAACCTGTCCATCGAAACCGTGGCCTCGGGCGCGCCGGTTTCCGGAATTCCCGGCCTTACCGGATTTGGATCGATCGAACAAGGATTCATCGAAACCTCCAACGTCAACGTGGTCAGCGAGATCACCAATCTGATCACTGCCCAGCGCGCGTATGAGATGAACAGCAAGGTGATCACGTCCAGCGACGAAATGATGTCCACCCTGACCAACCTGCGCTAGCCCGATGCGCATCCTGTTTTTTTTCGCAATCGTTCTCGTTTCCGCACAAACGCACGCCGCCGCCTTGCGCAGCATGACCACGCTGCACGGACCGGTCGTTCATTTGAAAGACCTCTTCGACGACGCCGGACTCAACGCCGACACCGTGCTCGGTCCAGGACCGGAGCCTGGTGGCCGGATCATCGTGGAGGCCGCACAACTGAATGCCATCGCCCGCCAGTACGAGGTCGCCTGGCGTTCGGTATCGCGTGCCGACCGAGCAGTGCTTGAATGGCCGGGACGATTGTTGCGCAAGGAAGATGTGCTCGAGGCCGTCCGTCTCGCGGTAACGGCGGATGGTGCCGCGGACGATATCGACATCGACCTGCCAGGATTTACCGCACCGGTCGTGCCGGTGGAGGCGACCACGGCTTCGACCGTGTCGCAGATGAACTACGACAGCGTCACTGGACGATTCATTGCGTCGCTGACTGTCACCGGAGACGGAATGAACCCGATCAACGCCAGGATAGCCGGACGGGCCGAACATATGATCGAGGCGCCGGTCGCTTTGACGCGGTTGCTGCCGGATACAATTCTGCGGCCTGAAGACCTGCATTTGGTTCGCGTACGCACGTCGCTCTTGCCGAAAGAGATCGCGAGGTCGATGGAACAAATCGTAGGAATGCAGCTCAGCCGGCCGGTCGCGGCGGACCAACCGTTACGTCTGGCCGAGCTGATCCGGCCACCCTTGGTGCAGCGCGGATCGATGGTCCGGATCGAACTATCGGCGGGCGGCCTGTCCGTGACCGGGCAGGCGATTGCGTTGGATGCCGGCGTGGCGGGGGAACGGATCCGGGTGCAGAACACAACCTCGCATGCATTTCTGTTCGCCGACGTGACGGGGCCGGGCGAAGTGCGCGTGGCGCCGGATGCACCGCCCGCGCTGCCAATCGCGCCCGCGCGTTTCGACCGCGGAACAGGGCATTACTGAACGGCCTCAACCTGGGGGCCGGGTTGGCCGATGCATTGGCGCGATTGCGGTTTCCGGGGATCGCCCGCATCGACTCCAATCGATTTGTTGGTCACCATCGACCGGACCAGACAACCGGGAGGCGACCATGACCGATATCGAAACGTTGAAATCATCGACCAGGGTGTGCATGTTCGATCAGTACGGCACGGTCGTCGATATGCAGGGCGGGTTGCGGGACGTGGCCGCCGATTTCCTGAAGGCCAAGGGCTGGGCCGGCGACCCCAATGCCTTCGTCACCTGGTGGCGACGCACCCATTTCGAAAATTCGATGATCGACGCCTTGCTGCAACGCGATCATACGCCGTACCGGGAAATCGGCCATCTGTCCGTGAGTCAGGTCATGGATCGGGCCGGCATCGCGCATACCGACGACGATATCCGGTTCCTGGTCGCCGCCATCGAACGGCTTCAATGCTTTCCCGAAGTGCCCTCCGCCCTCGGCCGCCTTCAGGCGCGCTACAAGCTGGTCGTGCTGTCCAATGGCGACCCGGATATGCTGGAAGCGGCGAAGAAATATCACGGCATTCCATTCGACGCGGTGATCTCGGTGGCCGAAGCCAACAGCTTCAAGCCTCATCGCGCAACCTATGAAATGGCGGCGCGGACAATCGGCGTGTCGATGGACCATATCCTGTTCGTCGCGAACCACGAGTTCGACTGTGTCGGTGCAAAGGCGGCTGGCATGCGCACGGTGTTCGTGGATCGCCGCCGCCGTCCGTTCGCCCGCTGGCCGCACCAGCCGGACCTGATCGTCGCGAGCATGACGGAACTCGCGGACCTGATGGCGTAGCGCATATCCGCCTGACGGGCGCCGGCGATCGGGCGCATTGCCAGCCGATGCGGCAGGACGGGCCAGGCCGCGCCCGCGGCGACCCTGCTTGTGCGGTTGGGCGATAGAACTTAAATCGCGGTATGGCCGGACGGGACCGGTGCTTTTTGCCCGTCCTTCCTTTCAAAGGCTGGGGATGAACGCATGAACACCGATTTGTTCGAGATTATTCGCACCACGCGGTCCATGCGCCGGCTGAAGCCGGACCCGGTGCCGCCCGCGCTGATCCGGCAAATCCTGGAAGCCGGGACATCGGCGGCTAATGGCGGCAACATGCAGACATGGCGCTTTCTGGTGATCCGCGATCCTGCGATCAAGCAAAAGGCCGCTGCGTTTTACCGGCGCGCCTGGCACGAGATTGTCGGTCCCAACTATGCCAAGGGCGCACCGGCTCCTGGCGCGTCCCGCGACAAGTTCGACCGCATGTTGGCGGCGGCGGAGCATTTGGCGGACCATCTGCATGAGGCGCCGGTCTGGATCGTACCCTGCCTGCAAGGCGGCACGCATACGCGCACGTCCGGCTCCTCGATTTATCCGGCTGTACAAAATATGCTTTTGACCGCGCGGGCGCTGGGCCTGGGGGCGACACTGACAACACTGTATCTGTTGTTCGAAAAAGACGCCGAAGCCGCGTTGGGCCTGCCCGACGGCGCCCATTCCTATGCCATCATCCCGCTTGGTTATCCGCTGGGAAAGTTTGGCCCGGTAGCGCGCACGGCGCTGGAGGATGTCGTGTTCGCGGATCGCTGGGGGGACAAGTGGTCCGGAGAATAAAACCCGAACCGCCCCGATCCGCCGACATGAAGTCGGTGCGGAAATCAGCGATGGTTCGGGCCGCGCGCTAGGCCCTGACTTTCGCGTCCTCTCTCGTCAGGCGCCCGATCAACTCATCGAGTTGCATCAAATCCCTGAACTGGATGCTGATTTCGCCGCCGCCCTTTCGCGCGGTGGTGATCGTGACGCGGCAGCCGACGGCTTCGGTCACCCGGCGCTCCAGATCGGCGACATCCAGCTTTTGTGCCGTGGGCTGGCGTGGAGCACCGCGGGCGGCGATCGCCTTGCTGACCAGAACCTCGGTCTGGCGCACCGACATCGCCCGCTTTATCACTTGTTCGGCTAACGCTTCGGGGTTAGGCGCGTTGATCAGGGCCCGTGCGTGACCAGACGAGAGGAATCCGGATCGCACGTCGCGGATTACCGGTTCCGGCAGGCGTAGCAGGCGAACCGTGTTGCCGATGTGGCTGCGCGATTTACTCACCGCGTAACCCAGCGATTCATGGGTCAGGCCAAAATCGACCAGAAGCCGCTGATATCCCTCGGCTTCTTCGATTGCGTTCAGATCCTGCCGTTGCAGATTCTCTACCAATGCAACCACGGCGGCATCGCTGTCGTCCATTTCGCGCAGGATTGTGGGTATTTCATTCAACCCCGCAAGCATGGCGGCACGAAAGCGGCGCTCGCCCGCCACGATCTGGTACCGTTCTGGATCGCTCGAATGCGATCGCACCAAAATCGGCTGTAAAATCCCCTGAACGCGGATGGATTCAGCGAGGCTTTCCAACTCGCCGGCGTCGAAGTCCGACCTGGGCTGAAACGGATTTGGATCGATACGGTCGATCGGTGTCGTCCTGACGGCGATTCCTTGTGCGGCGTCGGGCGGCATTGCGATATCGCCGAGAAGCGCGGCGAGGCCGCGCCCAAGCCGTGGCGGCGTGTTCTTACTAACCATGGGACTTTGCTTGTTCCGGCATTTCGACTTTCTCTTTCTTTACAATCTCCGCTCCCAGGGCCGTGTAGGACAGAGCGCCAACCGACCTGGGATCGTACAGGATAACCGGCAATCCGTGGCTGGGGGATTCGGAGACCCTGATGTTTCGGGGGATAGTCGTGTCGAAGACCCAATCGCCGAAATGGTCGCGTGCGTCCTTTTCCACGAGACCGGACAGGCTGTTGCGGCGATCGAACATCGTCAGCAGAATCCCCGACAGGCGTAAGCGCGCATTGAAGCGGCGGCGCACAGCCTCAATCGTATGCATCAGGCTGCTAATTCCCTCCAGCGCGTAGAATTCGCACTGCAAGGGCACAATAACACCGGTGGCGGCGACCAGCGCATTCAGTGTCAGAAGGCCGAGGCCGGGGGGGCAATCCAGAAGGATAATGCGGAAGGCGGCCAAATTGGGCAGGTCGTTCAAGGCTGTTTTCAGCCGGAATTCGCGTTTCTCGACGGGTACGAGTTCTATCTCCGCTCCGGCCAGGTCGCGATCGGACGCAATCAGGGACAGGTTGGTAACCGGCGTCGGACGAATGGCCTTGTCATCGAGGTCCCCGTCCATCAACATATTATACGTGCCGCCAAACCGCTCCGACCGGGTGACGCCCAGGCCGGTAGAGGCGTTGCCTTGCGGATCCATGTCGATCAACAGAACCGGCAAGCCTGCGATGGCCAGAGTGGCGGCAAGATTGACGGCCGTGGTCGTCTTACCGACACCGCCCTTCTGGTTTGCCACGGCTAAAACGAGTGGGTTGACGATGATGGCCCCCAGGCAAAAGTAGCGAATCGACGGCGTCGTCGCCGGTTCGACGCCATTATAGGCTCATTCATGGCGGATCGGAACGGCCTGTTCGGGCAGGTTCTTTCGCAAGCGGAAACGCCCGCCGCCGCCAACGGTCTGGTGCCGCGGGACGCACCAGTCGGTCAGGCTGCTATAATGGCAAGTCCCGGTGTCCGCGCACCGGTTTGCCACTGAATGGTGCCAACCTCGCCGCACGTTTCGCATTTCGGTAGCCAAAGCGCGTGATCGATCCTGCAGTTGGTACATTGCCAATGCGGGTCCGGGTCGGCACTCGCCGCGCGGCGAAGCGCATCCCGCTGGGCAATGCGGCCGGCTTCGGTATCGCCCCGGTCATGCTCCTCGATTTCGGCGAGCAGCAGGCACAGGCGCCGTTGCTGCTTTACGCCTTCGGCTTCGGCAATCTCGATCTGATGACGGGCCTCGCCCGTGAAGCCGGCATCGAGTGAAACACGAGCCATGAGAATGCGGCTTTCAGGGTGGCTCGGGTTGATGCCGGCGAGACGTTTGCCGGCTTGATGGCGCGCCAGCGGGGTTGTTTGCGGTGCAAGAGCGAATACCGCGAGATCGGGATGCGGCGCCCGCTTCCAGGCAGCGGCGATACACGCCTGCGCCCGTCTTTCATGGCCGCGTGCGCGCAACCTCGATGCGTATGCGATGACGGCCGGCGGGAACGTCGGATCCTGCTTCCATGCCTGTTTCGCGAAGCCGATGGACCGCCCCGGATCGGGTTCGGCATCCGCCGCGGCAACGCAATAGGTCAGCCGGCGGGCGTCTGGACCAATGAACTCAACCGCATCGGCCCAATTGCCGGTCTGTATTGCCAGGTCGGCCCGCTGTTGGCGCAGCCATGCGGTGCCCGGATGGGCGGCCTCGGCTTCCCTGGCGACGATGAGAGCGCCGGGCCAGTCGCGCCGATCGACGGCCTGCCGCAATAGACCGCGAAGGCCAAGGAACCTGGCTCCGGGGTGTTTTGCGAGAACCTGAAATGCTTCCCCGGCTTCGTCTTCCCGGCCGGCCAACCGCGCGGCTTCGGCGACCAGAAGCAAGGTCTGGGGTGAATCTCCCAGCAGAAGACGCGCTCGCCGGGCTTCCTTCCAGGCCGGACCCTGCTCACCCGCGGCGAGGGCGACAAGGACACGGGTGATGGCGGTTTCACCCGCCGCGCGGCGGCTGCGACGGCGCCATGCGGCCCCCGAACGCGGAATGGCCGCGATGCTTCCGGCCACGCGCAGAACAATAAGGATCGCGGCTACCAGCACGATCGACATGACGATTGCGATCGGTGCGGAGGTGTCGATCGAATAGCTGCCGATCGAAGCCGAAAAATGCCCGGGGATTCCCGCCAAAAGCCAGGACCCGAGGATGACGAATCCGGCGGCTATCAGAAAAAAAACGACCTTCGGCATCAGGCGTGACCGGCCATGGACGTCAGTGCGGATCGAGCGTTCAACAGTGCCCGCGCATCGGCGAGCCAGTTCGCCATTACCTGCGCCGGCTGGCCCTTCAACCCTTCGACGGCGGTGACGGCCGCGGCAAGATCGCCATTGCCAAGTGCGGCATCCGCCTGGCTCAGCGCCATCGCGGTTGGGTTACCCAACACCAGTTCGTCGCCGCGATGAATTGTTACCAACGCCTGCGCCCGATCCCAGACCCGATCGATGAAGGGTCCTTGACCGTTTTCCGGCTGTTTGGTCGCGAGCGCGGCCTGTTCATCGCGTTGAAAGCGGAGGCGAAGCTGTGTTTCGGTCGGCGGCGGAGCATGAGCGAAGCGCGTAAGAGCGGCCGGAGCGCCGGATAGGTCGCCAATCGGCTGGCCGGATGCGAGGGCGAAAGAGGCCTCCTGAAGTCTCGCTACCTGGTTAAGTCGTTTGGTAACGGCGTCGATGGTACCGGCATTTGCCTCGATGGCGGCAAGCCGGACGGTCATTGCATCCAGCTGCTGCCGGGCCGCATCGAGTCCGGCCTGATTGCGGCCAGACAACGCTTCTATGCGTCCAGATAAGGTATCCAACCGGCTGCCCATCTGGGTTTGATCGGACACTTTCGCCGCGAGTGCGTCCATCCGGGCGTCGATCTTCGCTGCATCGGCGATCGGCTGCTGCTCGATATGGGTCAGCCGGGCATCGATATCCGCCAGCCGGCGTTCGACCATCCGGTTGGCGTCGGTTTCGCCGGGCGCGGCCGGATATTGCCAAACGCAAAAAATCGCGACGGCTAAGATCAGAAAACCGAGACCGCCCAGAATCGGCACGATGTCCCGCGATTGGGGCTTTGGGGACAAGGCATTGGGCGTGGGCCTGGGCGTTTCATCCGGGGGCGACAGGAAGGCTTGGTCGGTCATGACAGCAGCACCAGCATTGCATCCTGGTTTGGCTTCGCGGCGATACCGATGCACCGCCAGGGGAGTACTCTTAATGCCACAGCGGCCTTCGCACTGATAGACACGGCTTCGACATCGCGAACCGTTCGGGTCAGCCCCGCTTCCAACAGCAGCCTTACGAAATGCCGGGAGGATTCGCCAGAAAAGAACATCGCCGCGGTCAGGGTTCTCTCTCGCAGGTGGGTTGCCGCGGCTTCTGGCAATTTCGTTATCCCCTTTGCGCGATACGCGATGCGGCGGATCACGTGAAACCCATGCGCGCGGAGGGCGGTCGCTACTTCAATGCCTTGTCCCTCCCCCACCGGGAGAAGCAGGCTTCCGCCGGCGGGGGAAAGCGTGCCCGCGACCAGTCTGGTCAGCGCATGCGCGTCTGCGTCCGCGCTCATGACCTGGGTGAAGCCCGCCTGGGTGGCTCGGGCGGCCGTGGCGCTTCCGACCGCAAAAACCGGACGGCGATGGAGCGAAGGCGGACAGGCGGCTATGGCGTTCCGGCTCGTCAAAAGCGTTGCGGCGATGCTGTCCGGCACGACGAAGGGTCGGGTTTCAATTTCCAGAACGGGTACGACAATGGGGCAATACCCCAGCAAAACCAGCCGGCTCGCGGTTTCCGTGGCGCCAGGCTCTGGCCTCGCGATCAAAATGCACTTAGGCCGTGGCGGGCACTTGTCGCTTCGGATCGCGGCGTCGAGCATGCCCTAAGCCTTTGTCTGAGCGGGCATCTTCATCGGCGCGCAGACGCACGCGAAGCCGATACCGCCCTTGGTTGAGACACACGGTGGCAAAGATACTCCGGTCGCTAAATGTGACGACACCCGGTGCGATGTTATGATCTTTGGCGACGTGCTACCAGCGGGCCAGATGACCGATTGGCGTGTGCGCATGCCCGGACAATGGCTGGGATGATCGAATGAAGCCGGTTCTTGGAATCGAGACGTCTTGCGATGAGACGGCCGCGGCCGTGGTCGATGGCGACGGACGGATCCTCGGCGAGGCGGTCCTCACTCAACTTGCCGAGCATGCGCCTTTTGGCGGTGTTGTTCCGGAAATCGCGGCCAGGGCGCATCTGAGATATCTACCTGGGCAGGTCCGCCAGGCAATGTCCGAGGCCAGGATGACGTTCGGCGATTTGGGGGGCATCGCCGCGACGGCGGGGCCGGGCCTGATTGGCGGATTGATTGTCGGCTCGCAGTTCGGCAAGGGCGTCTCGCTTGCCCGCGGGATTCCGTTTGTGGCGGTGAACCATCTGGAAGCGCACGCGCTGACGGCCCGTTTGCCGGGTTTGGTGCCGGATGGTGCCCCGTTTCCGTATTTATTGTTCCTGCTGTCGGGCGGCCATTCGCAGTGTATCGCGGTGATGGGGGTCGGGCGGCATCTGCGGTTGGGCGGAACCCTCGACGATGCGGCCGGCGAGGCTTTCGACAAGGTCGCGAAGCTGCTGGGCCTGGCGTGGCCCGGCGGACCGGCACTGGAGGCGATCGCCGCGAACGGCGATCCGGGACGAATTGAGCTGCCCCGGCCAATGATGCACCGGCCTGGGTGCGATCTGAGTTTCTCGGGGCTGAAGACGGCCGTGGCGCAAACGATCGCGCGGATCGGTCCGGACCTGTCGGACGGACAGCGGGCCGATATCGCGGCGGGTTTTCAGCGGGCGGTGGTGGACGTGCTGGCCGACCGGGCGGTGCATGCGATGGATATGATGCGAACGCGGTTCCCCTCGGCCGGTCTGCTTGTGGTCGCCGGCGGTGTTGCCTCGAATGCAGCGGTGCGTACCGGTCTGGCCAAGGCCGCCGGATCGCGTGGATTTAGCCTGGCCGCACCGCCGGTTCGGCTGTGTTCCGATAACGCGGTCATGGTGGCCTGGGCGGGTATCGAGCGGCTGCGACTGGGCGGAAGCGACAGCCTGGATGCGGCCGCACGCCCCAGGTGGCCGCTGGATACCCTGGAAGCGCCACCGGTATGAACTACCGTCACGCCTATCACGCGGGTAATTTCGCGGATTGCTTCAAGCATGCGCTTCTGGTCGATCTGCTTGATTGGCTGGCACGCAAGCCCGCCGGCTTTTTCGTGCTGGATACCCATGCCGGGGCGGGCCGTTACGATCTGAATGCCCCGGAGGCCCAGCGAACGGATGAGGCCGCGCGGGGAATACGCCGCCTGATCGCGCGGCCTTCTCCGGTTTTGGACCGTTATCTCGGGCTGGTGGCACGGCTTGGCCTGTATCCGGGATCTCCGGCACTGATTCGGGCAGTGTTGCGGGAGAATGATCGCATGGCCTGCTGCGAACTGCATCCGGCGGACTCGAGTGCCTTACGCGGGCAATTTCGTCACGATCGATCGGTGGCGGTACATGAACGATCCGGGTGGGAAGCCTTGGGTGCGCTTATTCCACCGAAGGAGAACCGGGGGCTGGTCTTCATCGATCCGCCCTTCGAGTCGCGCGACGAATTTTTTACGCTCGCGGGCGGACTTTGCCAGGGTCATGGCCGATTCGGCCATGGGATATTCGCCGCATGGTATCCGATTAAACAGATGGCGACCGTGCGCGGCTTTCATGCGACTCTGGCGCAATGTGGGATTCGCGACATCGTCGCGGTGGAGCTTTATGTGCGGGCGACGACCGATCCTGGCCGGCTGAACGGATGCGGGCTGCTGGCGATCAATCCACCGTACCAATTCGAGGCACGAGCGCGGGCAATCGCGACGGCTGTTCTGGAGGGCGTCGGCGACGGCGAACCCGGTGCCGGCATCTCGGTGATCAGGCTGGCGGATGAGTAGGATCGCGGTCGTTGGTGCGGGCGCCTGGGGAACCGCGCTAGCGATCCAAGCGGTGCGGGCTGGCCACCGGGTCACGCTGGTCGCACGCGATTCGATATCGGCCGCGGCGATCGACGCGAAGCGGGAAAACGATCGGCTTGCCGGGTTGCGCCTTCCCGACGCGCTTGAAGTGAGCGGCGACATCCCCGATGCGGCCGGGCTTCTGCTTTGGGCAGTACCGACGCAGCATCTCCGGTCTTCGTTATTGCGCCTGCATCCCAGGAAACCCGCGATCGTCGTTTGCGCGAAAGGGGTCGAGTCCGGGACCCGGATGCTGCCGCTGGAGGTGGTGCGCGACGTTTGCGATGCCGGTGCCCTGGCCGTGCTGACTGGCCCGAACTTTGCCCATGAGGTTGCAATGGGGCTACCCGCGGCGACGGTCGTGGCCAGTGTCGATGCGGCGCTTCGCGACCAGGTTCGGGCGACGCTCGGGACCAGCACATTTCGCCTGTATGGCAACGACGATCCGATTGGCGCTCAACTTGGGGGCGCCGCGAAAAACGTTATCGCGATCGCGGCGGGTGCGGTTATTGGCGCGGGCCTGGGCGAAAATGCCCGCGCGGCGCTGGTTACGCGCGGGCTGAATGAAGTGCGGCGGTTGGCCGTGGCGTTGGGTGGCCGAGCGGAGACGGTTATGGGGCTGTCCGGTTTGGGGGATTTGCTGTTGACCTGCACTGGATTGTCCAGCCGGAATTTCAGTCTGGGCCATGCGCTGGGACGGGGGCAGACACTTCGCGCCATTCTGGCCAGCCGGTCGGCGGTGACAGAGGGGGTGGCAACCGCCTCCGCGCTGGTGGTCCGCGCGGGGACAGCGGTGGAACTGCCGATCTGTCGCGCGGTCGCCGATCTGCTTGCCGGCGACAAGACCCTGGACGAGGCCATCGATCAGCTTATGTCGCGTCCGCAACGCGATGAATGATCCGCGTCTTCCGGGAGAAGCATCGGCTGGCTTAGGTCCGTTATGCTGAAGGGTATTCTAACGGTCGGCGGCTGGACCTTGATCAGCCGGGTGCTGGGATTCGCGCGGGATATGCTGATAGCCGCGCTAATGGGCACCGGCCCGATCGCCGACGCGTTCTTCGTTGCGCTTAAACTGCCGAACCTGTTCCGCCGGCTGTTCGGAGAGGGTGCCTTCAACGCCGCGTTCATCCCCGCGTTCTCGGGACTTCTGCATACGGAAGGCAGGGAGGCGGCGAAGCAGTTTGCTCAGGAGGCATTCGCGGCGATGGCGTTCTGGCTTGGTATCATGACGATCCTGGGCGAGATTTTCATGCCGGCGCTGATGACGATCCTGGCGCCTGGGTTTTCGGAAAATCCAGGCAAGTTCGCGCTGGCTGTCAGCCTGTCGCGGATCACGTTTCCTTACCTGGTGTTGATTTGCCTCGCGGCCTTGGTTTCCGGGGTGTTGAACGGACTGGAAAAATTTACGGCCGCGTCGGCATCCTATGTGCTGTTCAATATCGTCTCGATCGCGTGCATGCTTTGGCTGACCCCGTACGTTCCGACGGTGGGCCACGCATTGGCATGGGGGGTCACGGTTTCGGGCATCGCGCAGCTTGGGCTGCTGATGGTGGCAGTCCGGCGGAGCGGGATGGCCCTGCGGATTCCCCGGCCCCGTATGACGCCGCAAATGCGTTTGCTGATGCGGCGGATGGCACCGGGTCTGGTGGGGGCGGGCGTGACTCAGCTCAATCTGACGGTGGATGTCATCATCGCCAGTCTGCTGCCGCCCGGCACGGTTTCGGTGCTGTATTTCGCGGATCGGGTTCAGCAGTTGCCGCTGGGCGTCATCGGCACCGCGGTCGGCACGGCGCTGTTGCCGCTGCTGTCGCGGCAGGTTCGGGCGGGCGAAGCCGCGTCGGCGATAGCGACGCTGAACCGGGCGATTGAGTATGGATTGTTTCTGACCCTGCCGGCGGCGCTGGCACTGATTGTTTGCGCCTATCCGATTATGCTTTCCCTGTTCGGCCGGGGCGCATTCGGGCTGGAGAGCGTACTGTTTTCGTCGCAATCGCTGGCGGCCTATGCGCTTGGATTGCCAGCCTTCGTAGTGGTGAAGGTGCTGGCACCGGCGTTCTTCGCGCGGGGCGATACGGGCATGCCGGTGAAGATCGGTGTGGCGAGCGTGGCGCTGAATTTGGTGCTGAACCTGCTTTTTATGATACCGCTGGCCCATGTGGGACCCGCGCTGGCGACCAGCATAGCGGCGATCGTTAATGTCGCCGGACTGGCGATCGTGCTTCGGCGGCGGGGCCATTTCGTCCCCGATCGTCTGCTTGTGCGTCGGTGCATCGGGATGGCCGGCGCGTCCGCGGCCATGGGCGCGGTGCTGTGGGGTTTGCGGGCGCTGCTCTTCCAGGCGCCTTCGTTCGGATGGCTTCGGCTGATATCGCTCGGCGAACTGGTCGGCGGCGGCATGGTCGCTTACGCGATCGCGGCGTCGCTGTTCGGCGCATACAATCTGCGGGATGTGGGCCGTATGCTCTCTCGACGTCGCTTGCGCGGTGCGGGCGGATCGGCCATCAGTCCGGCTCCAACCACAGAGATTTGAACGGTATGCAACGCGTTTTTTCCGGCATCCAGCCGTCTGGCATTCCCACATTGGGCAATTATTTGGGTGCGATCCGGAACTGGGTCCGACTTCAGGACGATCATGCGTGCCTTTGGTGCGTAGTGGATTTGCATGCCATCACGGCCTGGCAGGATCCGGCGGCATTGCGGCGGCAATCGCTGGAAATGGCCGCGGTGCTGCTGGCATGCGGCGTCGATCCGGTCCGGCATATCCTGTTTTTGCAATCGGGCGTTCGCGCCCATGCACAGCTTGCGTGGATTTTCAATTGCGTCGCGCGGCTTGGCTGGCTGAACCGGATGACGCAGTTCAAGGACAAGGCTGGAAAAGACCGGGAGAATGCCTCATCCGGCCTGTACGTCTATCCGAACCTGATGGCGGCGGACATTCACGCTTATCACGCGACCCGCGTGCCGGTGGGCGACGATCAACGGCAGCATCTGGAGCTCGCCAACGACATCGCGCAAAAATTCAATCACGATTACGGCGTCGATTTTTTCCCCAACATCGAACCGGTCATCGTCGGCCCGGCGGCGCGGGTGATGAGTTTGCGGGATGGCACGAAGAAGATGTCGAAGTCCGATCCGTCGGATCAGAGCCGCATCAACCTGAACGACGACGCGGACACGATCGCCTTGAAAATACGGCGCGCGAAGACCGATCCGTTGCCATTGCCGTCCGGCGTGGAAGGCTTGAACGAGCGGCCGGAGGCCAGGAATTTGGTGGGGATTTATGCGGCCCTGACCGATACCGACCATGCGTCGGTGCTGAAAATGCATGGCGGCGAGGGGTTCGGTCCTTTCAAAAGCGCGCTGACAGCATTGTTGATCGACAAGCTGGCGCCGATCGCGGCCGAGACCGACCGGCTGTTAAACGATCCCGCGACGCTGATGGCGATATTGCGTTCGGGCGCGGAACGGGCGGCGGCGATCGCCGATCCGATTGTTCAAGAGGCCGAGAGGCTGGTTGGGTTTGTAAATCCAGGGCGATGCTAAGGAATTGCCCGACAATAATCACTGTAAGCGGCAGCGTCGGGCAATTCTTAAGTTCATGTGTTGCACGGCAACTTTGCTGGCGTGCCGGCGCACTTATTTGCCAGCGTTGCCTTAGGCGACGCCCACAGACCAGCGAATCGCGTGAGGTAACGTGGCCCTGAATGTCATGGCGCCCCCCCAAAGGGCGTGAGCCACTCAAGGCGGCTGTCGTACCCGGCGCACGATTTTTCCAGGGTCAGGTCGCTGGAGTATCGATCCACCATTGATCCTTGCTAGCAACCGGGGGAAGCTGGATCGTGTATGCTGCCCGCCGTTCGGCCGGAATACCCAGCACCATCAGCGACATGACCGGCCTGGTCGCCCAGTGATCGACTGGATTGCCGAAGAAATTGTCCGGTTCGAAAATCGGCGCGGCATGCCAGTACAAATCGTAATTCAGCGTCATGACATGATCCAGCAACGCGGCGGATCGGTCACGCGAGTCATTCTCGAAATACAGCACCGGCCGGCAGCGATCGATCAGTTGGCCGGCACTGCGCAGAACCTCCAGCTCCTTCCCATCCACATCGATTTTCATGAACGAACAGGATGGCAGGCCGAGCGTGTCGAGGGCAACGACGGATGCGCTCCAAACCTCGCTGACGAAGCCGAACTTCCCCCACGGCCCCGCCATATCCACATCGGCGGAATCGGCGATAAAGCAGTTCAGCGGCTTGACGTTCCGAATGTCGTTCAAAGCCAGATTGGCACATAGAATCTGATACGTGGCGGCGTGCGATTCCACGGCATACACACGCCCTTCCGGCCCGGCGGCACGCGCCATCGGCACCGTCAGATCGCCGATGTTCGCCCCGATATCCAATGCCGTATCGCCCGCTTTGACGAACGCCTGGATAACGCGCACCTCGGATTCGCTGTACTGACCGTACAGCTCGAAGCATTTCCCGATATAAGGGCCATGGTGCAGCATCCATCCATGCTTGCACAACGACAGCTTATGCCGCCCGATTTGCATCGTTACTCCGCTGTCCCCCCGCCCCGCTACGCCGGAATACGCCCTATCGCCCCGGAGTCGGCATCGTGAATTCCGGCCCGCGCCGCGTTCCCGCCGTCCAACGCTGAGTCACCGCCTTATAGCGCGTATAGAACCGCACGCCCTCCATCCCATAAATATGGTGATCGCCGAACAGCGACTGCTTCCATCCGCCGAAGGAGTGGAACGCCATCGGCACCGGGATCGGCACGTTAATCCCCACCATTCCGATCTGGATCGCCTGAGTGAAGTCGCGCGCCACGCCGCCATCGTTGGTGAACAGCGCGACGCCGTTGCCGTACTGGTGCGCGTTGATCAGTTTCGTCGCGGTGGCGACATCGGGCGCCCGCATCACCGACAGCACCGGGCCGAAGATTTCCTCCTTGTAGATGCGCATGTCCGCCGTGACGTTATCGAACAGGCATCCGCCCAGGAAGAAACCGTTTTCATACCCTTGCAGCTTCAAACCCCGGCCATCCACGACCAGATCGGCGCCTTCCTTCACGCCGGTGTCCACGTAGCCACGCACTTTCTCCAGATGCTCGCGCGTCACCAGCGGCCCCATCTCGGCATCCGGATCGACACCCGGCGCCACTTTCAGCGCCCGCACCCGGGGCGCCAGTTTCGACATCAGCGCATCGCCGGCCGACCCGACCGTCACCGCGACCGACACCGCCATGCAGCGTTCCCCGGCCGCGCCATAGGCCGACCCCATCAGCGCATCGACCGCGTCGTCGATATTGGCATCGGGCATGATCACCATGTGGTTCTTCGCCCCACCCAGCGCCTGGACGCGCTTACCGGCGGACGTGCCGCCGCGATAGATGGTTTCCGCGATGGCGGTGGACCCGACAAAGCTGATCGCCGCGATTCCCGGATGAGCGATAATCGCTTCCACCGCGTCCCGCCCGCCTTGCACGACGCTGAACACGCCGTCCGGCACGCCGGCTTCCTTCATCAGGTCCGCCAGTTTCAGCGCGACGGACGGATCTTTCTCCGACGGTTTCAGCACGAAACAGTTGCCGGTGGCGAGCGCGACCGGGATCATCCACAGCGGCACCATGATGGGAAAGTTGAACGGCGTGATGCCGGCAACCACGCCCAGCGGCTGGCGGATCGACCACGCGTCGATACCGGTGCCGACCTGATCGGTGTATTCGCCCTTCAACAGATGCGGGATGCCGCTGGCGAATTCCACCACTTCCAGCCCGCGCTGCACTTCGCCGTCGGCATCGGACAGGACCTTGCCATGCTCGCTTGTGACGATCGCGGACAGTTCCCGCCGGTCGCGTTCCAGCAATTCCCGCAATTTGAACATCGTCCGAGCCCGGCGCAGCGGCGGGGTGGCGGCCCAGGCCGGCCAGGCCGCGTTGGCCGCGGCGACCGCTTTATCCACCTCCGAAGCGTTCGCCATAGCGACCTTGGCGGTAATCTCGCCGGACGCCGGGTCGAAAACGTCGCCGGAATGGCCGCTTGTGCCGGCGACGTGCTTGCCGCCGATGAAATGTCCGATATGGCGCATGGTGGTCCCTCCGCGATGCCGGGGTGGGAGGTAGAACAGCTTGGGGTCGCGGTCCAGATGGGGTGCGGTTACAGGAACGACGCGCCCATCCCGCCGGCCATCCGGTGCGCGGGAAAAGCCCGTATAGCCGCGCGATCGCAACATCCGCTAAAGCGATCCGGATGAAACCCGATCCGCTCACCGTCGTCGGCATTGCCGGCGCCGTATGCTTCATCGTCAGCTATTTCGGCACGCTGCAAGGCTGGCTGGCACCCAATGGCTGGCGCTTCCCGGCGATCAATCTGCTGGGCGCGGTCCTGGTGCTGACGTCGCTGATCGACGCCTGGAACCTGCCATCCGTGGTGTTGGAGTGCTTCTGGGGCGCGATCAGCATCTATGGACTGGCTCGGGCGCTGCGCCGGTAGTTCGGCGGCGGTCTTACGCCGGACAAAGGCCGCGCTTGATGCCGCCGGGTACGACTATTATACAGACATCGTTAGTACAGTCCGGAGTGAGGATGTCCAAAGAAGCCGTGTTCACGATGAAAATAGACGCCGAACTCAGAGACGCCTTCATGTCCGAAGCCGCGGCGGTGCATCGTCCGGCATCGCAACTTGTCCGCGAACTGATGCGCACATTCATTCAGCGTCAGCGGGATGCGCGAGAACACGATGTCTTTCTGCGCCGCAAGGTGGAACGCGCCCGTGCTTCGGTGCGGGCGGGTCAAGGCCGCTCCGATGAGGAGGTCGAGGCCGAATTTGCCGGCCGGCGTGCCAAAGGGTTGCAAGCGGACGCCGGGTGAACGTTCGCTGGACACCGGAAGCCGAACAAGATCGCCGGGATGTGTGGGATTACATTGCGGCCGCCCGTCTCGCACATTTCTCCTGCTCGGCCGAACAGGGAAAATTACCGGTACGCGTGAAACGATTCCCCCATGAGCGTTCTCGCTCAGTGTATGAAATCGACGCACTCACCGCCAAATTATAGCGCCATGGGCTGGGATTATCGTAACTATTCAAGAGAGACCGAACGTGAGTGACGACGGGGCCGGGCAGCGCGCGCAGGAAAGCTACTGGAACCAACTCGTGCTGCTAAAGGTGGTCGCGAGCTATGTTCGCCGTTATCGCGATGAACAGGCATGGTGGATCGTTCGGATCGGTCTGTTCAAAGCTGTTGTCACAAGCGGAACAATTGGCGCATGGGCCGTCTGGAAAGATTATGCCTTCGTGTGGGGTGTCCTGCTCGGTGCGGCGCAAATCCTCGACGCCGCAAAAGAATTTATTCCCCAAACGAAAAATCGCCGGAGTGCCAGTGAATTCGTGAGCGTCATGGAAACCATCATCATAGATGCGCGAGTTGAGTGGTTCGCGGTCTTCAAAGGCGAATATGAAGCTGGCGAAGTCATGGATCGATGGCGCAAGCTTGCTCGACTCATGAACGAAACCGAGGGAAAATATTTCCCCGACGGCCTTCCGGCCAACCCAGAGCGGCAAAGGCTGGCGGAAGCGGATGCGAGTGCCTATTTCTCGAATACCTACGGCGTCGGAGGCGCGGAAAATGGCTAACATTGGGGCTGACGAGACTATGCAAAAGATCGTCCAGATGAACGCGCTTGGGAAAAGCACACTTATCGGCAACCTTCACGTATCTATCCCTATGCCGTCCGGCGCGACCCCTCCCCCAACAACTCCGGGCCAAGGGCAAGCCCCGGCCCCGTCCGGTAACCAAGGATCGAAAAAGAGTGGTTGATTCCAAAAACAACGCGGGCGCGATAGTCATAAACAGCCAACTTATAGCGCCATTGGCAACCCGTATCCCTATGCCGAAGATGATAACCTCGCCCACTGCCTCGGTCGGTCAAGGGGCCGGCCAAGGGACCGAAGCGACCGCGAGCAAGAGTACAAAAACGAATGGCTGAACCCGAAAGGGCGATGGAGAGCATCTCAACGACGCACAGCCGACGAATTGCTTTATACGGGCGGCATAGCCAATAAATGCCTCGGCGCGCTGATAAGATTACCCGCGAACAAGGGTTTAGGGTAAGCCCTCCTGGCACCGGCACCGGGCGATGCGCACGCCCAGCGATCAGGTCGGGGTTGCCGATGGAAGTGAAGTTTGGGTCCGCTACGCCGCCATTGGCGCTGTGCAGTCCGTTCGTCAGCAGCCAGGGCAGGTTGTTCGCATGGGTGATGCGGAACAGCAGGCCGCGCTGTGATATCAGGTCAAGCGGCACGTCCGTTCCTCTGGGGCGGCGATGCGCCGAAGACCTCCGCCGATAGTCCGGCGGCCATGGCTTCCGCCTTGGTGGCGGCGGCGTCCAGCGTTCGTGCGGTTACTTCGAGGCGCCGGGCCTGTTCTGCGAAAGCGGTCTGGAGCGGAAGGGGCGGCAGCATCGTCGGAAATGTCGTCAGAATAGCCGTCTCCAATTTTTTCGTGCCGTGTGCGGACTCCCGAACTTTCCCAAGCAGATAACCGTGTGCCGACTGAAGTAGCCACCGAAGAAATGTCGCGGTGAGCGGCGGGCTCGGTATCATAGCTTTCATGTCTTGGTTCAGCGTGACTGCTATGCTGTTCATCCGGATCGGGACAGTATGCACAAGGATCATTCCGCGCACGACAACCAGGACGTTGCCCGGTGGAATTAGACGCACTGGCGAAGCTTTCATAGCGGCTTCAGAAATCTTATATTCGCTGTGAGAAATGGTCGGCGGTTTCATGTCTTTGGGCGAAACCCACGGGATAGTACCGCCCCAAAACTCCGCTCTTGCCTTCGATGGTGTGCCACCTCCGACTAACGAGATATGATCACCAAGCGGTTCGACCGGCCACCGCTTGGGATTGGTGGCGGGATCGCCGAAGGTGTCGAGGAAGAGTGCGGGGATGATGGCGCGGGCCTTGGCGCGGGCGGCGTCGGCGCGGCGTCTGATCTCCGCCGCTCGGTCCAACAGCCCCACGATCCGCTCCTGCTTGTCCAGCGGCGGAAGCCTCGTTGGCACTCGATATGCGTGCTCTCGATTAAGTCCTGGGACGCCAGTCGCAGAATTCAACTCTGTAAGGCGCGCTATACGCAACATGTAAAATAGATAGCGACAATTCACGGAGACGCCGGATTTCGGCCGTGCATAATAGGTCGTATCGATCGGGTACGCAGGGCCCGGCTCATACTGCACTTCCCCAATCGAACCTTTGCGGCCAACGACGATTACGGGCCCGTCAATGAGGGCCTCATCATGCCAACCGGTGATGCCATTCGAGCCATACACAGGGACGTTTCCGCCACGACGTTGCGCGGCGGGAAGTGCGCGCCCGTACTCAAGAGTAATTACGTCTCCCAGGCAAATGACCTCGCTCAACCCACCGGCTCCCCAAGCTCAGCCGCCAAGGCCTCAATGTCCGCAAGTATCGCCGCCGTTTCGTCCCGCAGTTCCGCCAGCAACGCGCGGGGATCGCGGTGCTCCGCCGCCTCGCGGCTTTCGGGCCGGTAGCGGGAAGCGGACAGATTGAAATCCTCTCGCTCGATCGCGGCGGCGTCCGCGAACCACCAATTCTCCGTCCAGGGCTTTTCAGCATCGCGCCCGCACCATTGCGGCCACAACGCCGAGCGGTTTTGAAATGCCATGATCAGATCCGGCAGATCGTCCGCCTCGATCGGCTGCTCATGATTGGCGTCCAGCTTGAAGCCGTCATTGGCGGCGTGCAGAAACAGTACCCGCTCTGTCCGCCCGCCCTTGGCGAACACCAGCACGCTGGTTTTCACACCCGAATAAGGCTGGAACACGCCGCCCGGCAGCGACAGCACCGCCGCCACCCGGTTGTTCTGCATCAGAATACGCCGCAACTCCTTATGCGCCCCGGTGGACCCGAACAGCACGCCCTCCGGCACCACCACGCCGCAGCGTCCGTCCGGCTTCAGATTGTCGATCATGTATTTAACGAACAGCAACTCCGTCGCGGTACTGGTCCCGATCCGCACGTCATCGACAATCCGGTCCCGGTCCAGCCGGCCGGAAAACGGCGGATTGGCCAGCACCACGTCATAGCCGTCCAGCGGCAAATCCCTTTCCGCCTTCATCTGCCGGTCGAAGCTGCTGGTCAGCACGTTGCGCTTCAATATGCGCACATCCGGCAGGCCGCGCAGCGCCAAATTCATCGACGCCAGACTGACCATTTTAGGATCGACATCGTTGCCGTAAAACGTCGCGGTTTGCAGCTTGCGCCATTGCGCCGCGTTCAGCCGGTCGCCCATGCCCCGCTCGCGCGGCTTGCCGTCCACATCCGCGACCTCCCGCCCGCTGGGCGACGATCCCGCCAGCCGGATATGTTCATAGGCCGCAACCAGAAATCCGGCGGTGCCGGCGGCGGGGTCGTACACCGTCTCCCCGATCCGCGGGTCCAGCAGAGCGACGATCGCCCGGATGATATGACGCGGCGTGCGGAACTGGCCCAGTTCGCCCGCCTGCTTGATCTGGCGCAGCACATGCTCGAACAAATCGCCCTTGGTGTCCGGGTCCGCCTGTTCCAGCCGCAACTCGTTCACCAGCGTCACGATCTGGGTCAGCACCGTCGGCTCATCCACCGTCAACCGGGCTTGCGCCATGAAACTCATGCCGAAGGCGTCGCCGATGGAGGCGAAGAACGGGAACACTTCATCGCGCACGAAGGTGACAAGCTGTTCCCCCGCCATGGCGTTCGCCCAGGAAGACCAGCGCATCCGCTCGCGCGGAACGCTCTCCACCCCCTTGGCCGGCGCATTCAGCGGGTTGCGCAACGTCCAGTCGCCCGCGAACAACGAGGTGTACTCGCGCTTGGTGGCCTTGGCCTGACGTAGATTGGCGCCGTCGATACCCTCGATCATGTAGAAGAAGAACAGGAAGCTGAGTTGTTCGGCGTTGGACAGCGGATCGGGATAGCCGCCGCCATACAGATAGTCGCGAATCTGATCCACCTTGCGGCGCATATCGGGCGTAAAGGGCATGGTCGGCCTTAGTTGAGGGGTTCGTCGGCGCCGCGCGAATCGCCATCGTAAGCCGGACCGCCGGCGATGCCAAAGACGGCTTCGTTCATGCTGCTCAGAACCCGTTCCAGTTCCGCCTCGCCGCCGAATACGGCGCGCGCGCGTTCGAATCCGCCGTTCATCGACAGCGGCGGCGCATCGAAGCGCCAACTGTCGAATTGCTCAAGATCGGCCGCATTGGCCTTGATTTGCTCCTTGACCAGATGCAGCACGCGAATCTGGCCGGAGTGGAAGTCGCGGCCGGCCAGCCACGTCTCGAACGCGGCCCCCAGCGCGCCGGCACGGGCCGCGTCTGGGTCCAGGAAAGCATGGCCGGTTTCGTCGATTGTGACCCATTCGCGCGTCCCTGGGTCTATTTCGTCATGCACATCCAGCGTTAGCAGGCGTCTGGGCTGGCCGGTAGGGGGCTTGGCGTCGCGCACGATCGTAACGCCACCCTCACCCGGCGTTTCGTCGTCGCCATGCAGCAAGGTAACGCCCGTAAAGTCCCACATGGTGAAGCGGTCCTTGCCAGGGGCAAGCCTTGTGCCGCGTCCGCGCATTTGCTGGTACAAGATGGAACTATGGGTGAAGCGCGCCATCACCAGATTACGTAATTCCGGGCAGTCGAACCCGGTATCCAGCATGTTCACGCTGACCAGGATTTGCGGGAATTCCTCTTTCTTGAATCGCTTGACCTTGGCCTGCCCGTCCACGGTGTCGTCCGGTCCCATGCCGGAGACGACGAAATCGGCGTAGCGCGTCGTGGGGCTGGGCTTCTTGTCGGCGAATCTCTCATCGAACATGCGCGCCAGCGTTTCCGCGTGGCGCTTGTTGACGGCGAAGACGATCGTCTTGCCCCATTCGGGCGCGCGGCGAATGCCGTTAGGGCCGGTATAACCGTTGTCCAAAACATCGCGGAATTCGCGCACCATCGCCCGGTTACGCTCCGGCACGGTGAATTTGCGCTCCAGAGCCGACGGCGCCACGATCAAAGGATCGCGGTCGGCGAACAATGCGTCCAGTTCGGCGCGGGTGGCGTCGTCCATCGCCTTCCAGTCGATATCGGCACGTGCGACAGAGAATCCATCGGTCGCCGCCGTGCGCGCGGTCATGGCGCGATAAATCTCATAAGGCACCAGATGACCGTCCGCGATGGCTTCGGACATGCTGTAGCGATAGGTGGGCTGGGTGACCTCGAAGAACCGCAACGTGTCGCGCACCGCCTTGCGGTCTTCCACATCCACGTCCGGCGCGTCCCGCATGACGCACGGTGTCGCGGTCAACCCGACCTTGATGCCGTCGAAATGGTCCAGCGCGCGGCGCCAGTCTCCGTAGATGCTGCGATGGCACTCGTCGATGACGATCAGGTCGAAATAGCCGGACGAATAGTTATGATATTCGTTCTGCAATGTTTGCAAGGTAACGATGGTGACGCGCTTTTCATCCTGAAAGCGCCGCCCGGTCTTGGGAACGCGAAAGCACGGCAAGGTCGGCAGATGTTCGGCAAATGCGTCTTCCGCCTGAACGGCCAGCGTGTCGCGGTCGGCCACGAACAAGGCGCGGGTCGCCCAGTTGGCTTCGAACAGACGCTTCAGCAAGGCTGCCGCCGTGCGCGTTTTGCCGGTGCCGGTCGCCATTTCCACCAGCATCTTTCGCCGCCCGTTGACGATCTCGCGACAAACCGCGTCGATGCAGGCCGATTGGTGGTATCGCCCTCCGCCGCCGGCGATCCTTGTATCGATCGGGATATCCAGCGGGCTGCGGCGGATGGTCCTCGCGGCCCTGCGGCGAACAAGATCGTCCTGGCTGAAAACGGTTTTGATCGCGCGGAAATGCGCGTCCTGGCCTTTGTCGCAAAACCAGATTTCCTCGCCGTTCGACAGGAAGATGAACGGCACATCCAACAGACCGGCATAACGCCGGCCCTGCGCCTCGCCCGCACTCAGATTGACGCTGGTACTCTTGGCTTCCAGAACGGCAAGCGCACGACCCTGGCGATCGAACAGCACGTAGTCCGCTCGGCCACCGTCATCCAGCGGATACTCATAGCGCACGCTAATCCCATCGGTCAGACGCCAGCCGGTGTCCTTCAGAAGCCGATCGATTTTGATCCGCGCGAAGGCTTCGTTCGTCACGCTGTCAACGCCCCGATGGTTCCCACATATGTATTCTCCGGCCGGGCGGCCCGCACGGTCAACCGCTTATGTTTCCCCACCGCGACGATCCCGGCACCCCGCGCCGGTCGATTCGGAAATCCGGACGGTTTTCCGTTCGGCGCGTGCCCCGACCATTAAGCTTACGGAGGGCGGTTATCGAACATCGCTCTTGTCGAAGGCACCCAACATGATATTACCTAATCAGGTACTATTTCTCCTCGGGCAGGTTAATGGACATCACCAAAGACATCCAGCCGATGACCACTTTCCGCAACCACTCGGCGGAAATCATGCAGCACCTTAAACAGACCCGGCGCCCGGTCATACTGACCGTGAACGGAAAGGCAGCAGCGGTCCTTCAAGACGCCGAAGCCTATCAGCATTTGCTCGATCTCGCAGCGGAAGCAAGCGCCGCCGAGGGCATTCGGCAGGGGCTTGAGGATTTGAAGAACGGTCGCACACGCCCCGCCCGCGCGGTGCTCGACGAAATCCGAACCGAACATGGCCTACCGCGTTGACCTGACGGAGCGAGCAGCCCGGAACCTCAGACGCATCTATCGGACAATCGACGCGCAAGCGGCCTCGCAGGCACGGACATGGTTTACCGGATTGGAGCAAGCAATCCTGAGCCTGGATGAACACCCTGCCAGAGGTGCGTCAACGCCCGAAGATGGCAGCCTTCGCTATCTGCTGTATGGGCGCGGCCGGCACCGCTACCGGATTATCTACACAATCGACGAGACGAACCGCATTGTCACCGTGCTGCATATCCGCCATGGCGCGCGCGATGCGTTTATGCTGAGCGAATCTAGCGACAAAATTTCCTAAGCGATGTCGAAGGCCGCGGTCGGCGCGACGGTCGCCATCCCATGCCGCAGACACCCTATTTTCATTCGCCCAAACCGGAAAACCGCGTATTGCTTGCCCTTCGGTCCCGAAGCCGCTAACCCGGCGCCGCTAACAAACCGATGCGCGGCCACCGGTGCGCCGCCGCCACACAGGAGAATGTCATGGCTTACAGGGTCGCGGTTGTCGGCGCCACAGGGGCGGTCGGACGCGAAATCATCAAAACCCTGGTGGAGCGTAACTTCCCGGCCTCGGACGTCATCGCGCTGGCGTCCGGCCGCTCGACGGGTGCGGAAATCTCGTTTGGAGACAAAAAAGTCCTCACGGTCCGCAATCTCGACACGTTCGATTTCGCCGGCACCGATATCGGCCTGTTCAGCCCCGGCGCGTCCGTGTCCGCCATTCACGCCCCGCGCGCGGCCGCGGCCGGCTGCGTGGTGATCGACAACACCAGCCATTTCCGCATGGACCCCGAAATCCCCCTGGTCGTGCCGGAAGTGAACCCGCAAGACCTGCGCCGCTTCGCCAAACGCAACATCGTCGCCAACCCGAACTGCTCCACCATCCAGATGGTGGTCGCGCTGAAGCCGCTGCACGACGAATTCAAAATCAAGCGGGTGGTGGTCTCCACCTACCAGTCCGTGTCCGGCGCCGGCAAGGAAGGCATGGACGAACTGTTCAATCACACGAAGTCGTCCTTCGTGCATGAACAAAGCCCGCCGCAGCAATTCACCAAGGAAATCGCCTTCAACTGCATCCCGCACATCGACAGCTTCATGGACGACGGCGCGACCAAGGAAGAATGGAAGATGGTGGTGGAAACCAAAAAAATCCTCGACCCCAACATCGCCGTGCATGCCACCTGCGTCCGCGTCCCGGTCTTCATCGGCCATGGGGAAGCGGTGAACGTGGAATTCGAACGCCCCGTCACCGCCGGCGAAGCTCGCGCGATCCTGCGCGACGCGCCGGGTATCGAGGTGGTCGATGTGCGCGAAGACGGCGGCTATGTCACGCCGCTGGAATGCGCGGGGGAAGACGCGGTGTTCGTCAGCCGCATCCGCAAGGACCCGACGGTGGAGCATGGCCTGTCGTTCTGGTGTGTGTCCGACAATCTCCGCAAAGGGGCCGCGCTGAACGCGGTGCAGATCGCCGAAACGATGATCGCCATGAACCTGCTGGTCAAAAAGGCGGCCTGACCGGGCGTGAGCATCGATCGCGCCTCGCCGGATACCGGAAACGGGGCCGGCGAGGCCCCCGTTGCCATCCTGCTTTCGACCTTCGACGGCGAGCGATACCTGAACGAACAACTGGCCAGCATTGCGGCCCAGAGCCACACGAACTGGCGGCTTTACTGGCGCGACGATGGCTCGTCGGACGGCACCGCGACCTTGATGGCGGCGTTCGCCACCGGCCCAGGGGCGGGACGTTTCCAGGCGCTGCCCAGCGGTGCCCGGCTGCGGGCCACCGGTAGTTTTCTGGCCCTGCTGCGGTCTGCGGTTCAGGGACCGGCCGGTTATTTCGCGTTCGCGGACCAGGACGACGTTTGGCTACCGGACAAACTCGCCCACGGCGTTGCCGCGTTGCAAAACCTGCCGCCGGATCGGCCGGCGCTTTATTTCTGCGGGCGGGCCCTGGTGGGCGCGGATCTAACGCCGGCCGGGGAAGTCCGTGCCCCGCGCCGCGCCCCCGGCTTTCCGGCGGCCCTGACACAAAATCTGGCACCCGGCTGTTGCATGATGCTCAACCGGCGGGCCGCGGAAACGATTTGTTCGGCGCCGGTACCCGAAGGCACCTGGCACGACTGGTGGTCCTATATCGTGGTTTCCGCCACAGGGGGCACCGTGATCGCGAGCGGCCTGCCGGATATTCTGTATCGCCAGCACAGCCTGAATTTGGTGGGGGAGCCTCGGGGCTTTCGTCACCGCTTCGCCGCCGCCGTCCGCCGCGGCCGCGGTCCGTTCATGACGCTGTTCTGGCGCCACATCGAAGCGTTGCCGGCCTTGCCCCTGTCGTCCAACGCAAGCACTTGGTTGAACATAATCGGGCGCGGCAAGGACAGCCGGCTGGCGCGCCTGAATGCCTTAAGCCAGCCCGGATTCCGCCGGCAAACCTGGGCGGAAACCGCGCTGTTCCGGCTTTGGTTCCTGCTGGGGTGATACGCGCGTTCGCCGGCAAGACCCTCAGCGCCCCAATACTACCGCCGGAACTCGGCGCCCTTGCGCTCCACGGTGCGGACCAGCCCCTTAAATTCGTTCAGGCCGTACCCCTCGGTCAGCCGCATCTTCTTCATCCGTTCGGCGGCTTTGCGCTGCACGTATTCGTCGATCACCACAACCGGTTCGTCCAGTTGCCGGGCGATCAGTTCCAGTTCGCAGGCGCGTTCCAGCATATACAGCCGCATCAGTGCGCCATGGATGGTCTCGCCCAGCGTCAGCAAGCCATGGTTCAGCAGGATCACGCAGCTTCCGGTGGCGCAGCTTTTGCCCAGCGCGTCGCATTCCTCCACCGTCGCCGGCACCCCGTATTCGTGATAAACCACGTCGTCGAGGACGTGCAGCGCGTCCTGGCTGATCGGCCGCAGCCCCTTACGCATCAGCGACACGCCCGCGCCCGCTCGGGTATGGGTGTGCAGCACGCAGTTGGCGTCAGGCCGAGCCTTGTAAACGCCGCTGTGGATGATGAAGCCGGCGTTGTTGAAGCGGCCGTCCTTGGTCAGGACATTGCCGTCCATGTCCATCTTCACCAAGGAGGATGCGGTGATTTCGTCGAACATCTCGCCGTAGTTGTTGATCAGGAACTGGTTCGGCTCACCCGGCACACGGGCCGACATGTGGGTGTTGGTCAGGTCGGTCCAGCCCAGATGGGCGACGACATGATACAGGGCCGCGAGTTCGCAGCGTGTGTGCCATTCGGAGTCCGGCATACCTTGACGATGCTGGCTGGCCTGAAGCTGTAGCGCGGCAGACATCTAAATTCCTCCGTCTTACGTAGAAGTCCATCGTGAGCGTGTTGCCGGCGCGGTGCAAGTTTTCGGCAACCTTGACAGGCTTTAACCTGACAATGCGGAATCGTCTGGTTACGATACCGGAAACGGAGCGCGACATTCATGAATGTACTTTGGCGAGACCGGAGAGGCCGATTTCTTCCGTTCAAGGCTTCGGTTTTGGTATCGCTGTGTATTCCCGGCGCGGTCTATGCGGTCTGGCTGGCAACCGGCCAGTTGGGGGCTCGGCCCGTCATGGAAGCCGTTCACGGCACCGGCCTCTGGGCAGTTCGCCTTTTCCTGATCTCCTTGACGATCACCCCGTTTGCACGGGCGTTGGACTGGCCGTCGCTGTTGCTGGTCCGGCGCAACCTGGGTGTCGCCGCTGCCTGTTATGCCGTCGCCCATTTGTCGCTGTATATCGCCGATCAGAACTTCAACATTCTGACGGTTATCTCGGAAATCGCACTGCGGTTTTATCTGACGATCGGGTTCATCACTCTGCTTGTACTGCTGGCCCTGGCTGTTACCTCCACCGATGCATGGGTCAAGAAGCTTGGGCGGAACTGGAAGCGCCTGCATCGCCTCGCCTATCCATTCGCGGCGTTGGCACTCTTGCATTTCTACATCCAGTCGAAGTTGAACGTGTCCGAACCGGTCTTCGTGTCCGGCTTGTTTATCTGGCTGATGGCCTGGCGCGTATTGCCCGAATCATGGCGGCGGGACCAGCGCATCGCGTTCACAGCGGCGCTGTACGGCGCCCTGGCGGTGCTGTCCGGGCTGGTCACGGCATTGCTGGAGTTTGGCTGGTACGGCCTGGCGACCAAGGTGAATCCTGTGCGGGTATTGTATGCGAACGAATCGATCGCGCGCGGCTTGCGTCCGGCGCACTGGGTGTTCGTTGTCACAGTATCGCTTGCCGCGGTTTTCGTTATGCGGCGGCTACAGCGATCGATGCAGCCTGGGCGGCGGGCGATCGCCTGACCCAGGCCACCCAGCCGGTTGGGCACAGCCAAATATCCAGCACGGCGGATCGCCGGGTGTGCCACTGCCGGGCGTGTATCGACAATGCGCCGGGCGGGGTGTGAAACTGGCGTTTAGCGGGAACATCTGTCAGCCGCCTGGCATTATTCTCCGTACCGGCAGGGCACGCTCATGGTCCATGAAACGAACGCACTCGTCCAAATCCATCGTCAGGTCATGTGGAATCGCCTGATCGCGGTGGTGGAGGAACAAGCGCAAATCATGATCCGTACCGCCTTTTCCACCACCGTGCGAGAAGCCGGGGACTTGTCCGCGGGCATTTTCGATCTGCAAGGCCGGATGATCGCGCAGGCTGTCACCGGCACGCCAGGCCATGTCAATTCGATGGCTGAATCCGTCGGGCACTTCCTGCGGAAATTTCCCGCGTCGGCCATGCGTCAGGGCGACCACTACATCACGAACGATCCATGGCTGGGTACCGGCCACTTGCACGATCTGACCGTCGTGACCCCGGCCTTCCACAACGGCGAAATCGCCGGCCTGTTCGCCAACACCGCTCACGTCATCGACATCGGAGGCCTGGGCATGGGTCCCGAAGGCCGGTCTGTGTTCGAGGAAGGCATGTATATCCCTATCGTCAAATGCTTCGATCGCGGGCAACCGAACGAAACGTTTTTCGATTTCATCCGGGCCGGGTCGCGCCTGCCGGCGGAACTGGAGGGCGATATCTATTCGCTGTGTGCCTGCAACGACGCCGGGGCCAAACGCCTGACCGGGATGATGAACGAGTTCGCGATGAACAGTCTCGATCCGCTGGCAACGTTCATCTTCGACAGTTCCCACCGGGCAACAGTGGCGGAGATCGCGAAGCTTCCGTTCGGCACCTATGAGAATGAAATTTATTCCGACGGTTATGAGGAACCGGTGCGTCTCGCGGCGTCGATGACAATCCTCGATGACGCGATCGAGGTCGATTTCGTCGGCACGTCCGGCCTGTCGTCCCGTGGGATCAACGTTCCGCCCGCCTATTGCAGGGCCTATGCGTGCTTCGGAATCAAATGCGTGGTGGCGCCGGACATCCCCAACAACTGGGCGTCCCTGGCGCCGTTCCGGATGAAAATACCGGACGGCTGTATTCTGAACGCCCCTCACCCGTACCCCGTTTCGGTCCGCCATGTCATCGGTCACCTGCTGCCGGATTTGATGATGGGCTGTCTGCACCGGGCGGTACCGGAACGGGTGACGGCCGAGGGTGCCTCCGCTTTATGGAACCCGCCCTTGCGCGGTGGCGGATCGGTTTCTGGACAGGCGCGCGGCAACAAACCCGTCATCGCCGATTTCGAGGTGATCACGTTCAACTCCGGCGGCACCGGCGCTCGGCCGACGCACGATGGATTGAACGCCACCGCTTTCCCGTCCGGCGTCCGTACCATGCCGGTGGAGGCGACCGAAAATGTCGCGCCGGTTCTTGTTTGGCGGAAGGAACTGAGGCCCGATTCAGGCGGTGCGGGCCGCACCCGCGGTGGGATGGGCCAGATCATGGAAATCGCGACGAAAGGCGATCTGGAATTCGCGGTGAACGCAACGTTCGACCGCATCGCCAATGCGCCAAAGGGTCGGGACGGCGGCTTGAACGGGGCCCCCGGCCGGGTCGCGCAAAAGACCGGCAAGCTGCTGCGCACCAAAGGCTTTCAGGTCATCCCCGATGGCGACCGCCTGATCCTGGAATTGCCCGGTGGCGCGGGCATGGGCGATCCCGCCGCACGAGACCCGCTTCTGGTTGCCCGCGATGTGCGCGACGGCCTGGTTTCGGTCGCCAATGCACGAGCGTTGTACAAAGTAGCCGTCACAGCGTCTTTCGCGGTCGATGAACCGGAAACCGCACGCATGCGCTTGCAAGACTTTTGAACGCACAGCCTGTTTCCTGCTGGCGGAGGCAAAGCCCAGCCGGGGCGCGAATATATCCAGAACCGCGATCGCGAGACGCACAGGGCCTATCGCGAAAGACGCTATTGCGATTCATTCTCATTTGCAGGAATAGAGGGGTACGACAGCAAGGACCCACCATCGATGCACGCGGCCCTCAATCCAGCCCCAGCGGAACAAGCCGCCGGGCCCGCTTCGGCGCCCTCGGCGCCCGGCCCCTACCCCACCGGCGGTCGTGGTATCATCGCGCCCGCTTTCACGGATCGCCCCCCCAGCCGGAAAGCGCTCTTGTGGGTTGGCATCGTCGTGGCCGCCTGGGTCTGCCAACGGGAATGGATTTTCGCGGCCCATGCCGCCCCTCCCCTTCTGAGCGTCCCCAGCGATGAATCGCTTCAGTCCGATCAGAACGGTCCACAGGACACTGGGCCAATGGCCTACCTCAACAACCTTTACAAAACCGATCTGCTGATGGGCAACATGGGCGGCTTGCGCTCGGGACTCAGCAAATTCGGCATTTCCCTGGCAATCCAGGAAACCAGCGAGGTTCTCGGCAACCCGACCGGCGGAACCAGCAAAGGCGCGGAATACGACGGTCTGACACAGGTGCTGATGCAACTGGATACCAACCGGGCATTCGGCTGGCATGGCGGCACATTCAACGTAAGCGCCTTGCAGTTGCACGGCAGCAACCTGAGCGCGGACACTCTGCAATCCCTGCAAACCGCGAGCGGAATCGAAGGAGATCGGTCCACCCGTCTGTGGGAACTCTGGTATCAGCAAAAATTCCTGGACGAAGATCGCCTGGACATCAAGATCGGACAGCAAAGTCTCGACCAGGACTTCATGGTCAGCCAAAACGCGGGTTATTTCGTCAATACAATGTTCGGGTGGCCCGTGGTGCCATCCTACGACCTGCCCGGCGGCGGCCCGGCATACCCGTTATCCACGCTGGGTGTGCGGATCAGGGCGCGTCCGATCGATCCGCTGACAGTCCTGTTAGGAATTTTCACGGGAAGCCCCGTGACCCACGATTACGGAGATCCGCAGGTCATGAACGCCTCGGGGACCAATTTTCCGGTTCACACCGGCGCTCTGGTCATTGGCGAACTGCAATACACCTATCCAGCGCTCGGTTCGATGATCGAGGCCGACGTACCGCAACCGTTGGCGCGAACGTATAAGCTGGGATTTTGGTACGACACGCGGAATTTCGCCGATCGGCAATTCGCCAATAACGGGGTCTCGCTCGCAAGTCCGGACAGCAGCGGCACGCCATTGAATCATCATGGTAATTTCAGCATATACGCAGTCGCCGACCAACTGGTATGGGTGGACCCGCACGAAGGCAACCGGACAGTCAATCTGTTTGCCAGGGCGACCGCGGCGCCACAGGCCGACCGCAACCCGATCGTCCTGGGGGTTAACGCCGGCCTGACCGTTCACGAACCGTTCCAGAATCGCGGTGCCGACACATTCGGGATCGGCATGGGCTTCGCAAAGGTCGGCAGCGCCACCGCCGCACTGGACAAGGCGACCACTTACTACACTGGCGGCTACACCCCGGTTCGCGGCAGCGAGACGTTCGCCGAAGTAACCTATCAGTACCAGGCAACACCATGGCTACAACTGCAACCGGACATCCAGTACGTCTTTAATCCAGGTGGCGGCCTGGCCAATCCCAATAATCCCGGACACAGCATCGGCAACGAACTGGTCCTGGGCGTCCGCACCAACATCCTGTTTTGAAGGCAGCGTCGGCGGTATGTGCGTCGGCACGCCGATAAAACTATCCACTCAGATAAAAGTCGCGGCCATGTCCGGCACCGCGATCCGAAGCGATCGATGCCGGCCCACCCAAAAATAAATCCCATGATCCGCGACGCCGTTTCCCGGTTGACCATCCAGCCATTATTCGATAATGAGAATCATTCTCAATTAAGCCTATCATCGTTCTGGAGGCCTCCTATGCGGCTGCCCTTCCACCGCCGGACCCACCGGATCGCCAGTGGCCTGGGTGCACTGATATCGGGCGCACTCGCCATCCTGGTTTCGCCCGCCGCCGCGGACAGTCCCCGCGGATTTCTGGAAACCGTCAAAAGGCACGCAACACTGACATCGACCGTGCCCGACAACGGCGATCAGAATCCGTACGCAATCGTCGTGGCGCCCGTGTCGGCCGGCAAAATCCAGAAAGATGACGTGCTGGTCGATAACTTTAACGATATTTCAAACCTGCAGGGTCTGGGTACGACAATCATCGACTATAATCCGTCCACAAAACAGACGACCTTGTTCGCGAAATTGCCGCGCCATCTGCCGCAATGCCCCGGCGGCGTCGGCCTGACCACCGCCATGACGATGCTAAAAAGTGGCTGGGTGATCGTCGGCAGCACGCCCAGCAACGACGGTACCACCCGCACGAAGGGCGCCGGCTGCCTTCTCGTTCTGGATGCGAATGGACAGCTTGCCGCGACCTGGGTGGGACCGGACATCGATGGCCCCTGGGGTAACATGGCGGTCATCGACAACGGCACCAGCGCGACGCTGTTCGTCAGCATGGCCGGCTTCGACCTGCCTCCGCCGGATGTCCACGATCCGGCAACGGGGTTTTCCGTTACGTTGCACAAGGCCACGGTGCTTCGAATCGAGCTGACTGTTCCGGCTGGCAAGCCCCCGGTCATCGCCCGAAAGACCGTCGTTGGCAGCGGCTTTGCCCATCGCGCCGATCTGGATGGCTTCCTGATCGGACCAACCGGTCTGGCCATTGCCGCGGACGACACGTTGTATGTTTCCGACGCGCTCGAAAACCGCATCGTCGCGATTACCGGCGCTACGACCCGGACATCCAGCGCCGGCACGGGCGAGGAAATCACCAGGGGCGGCCTGCTGAACCGGCCCCTCGCCCTGATCCTCGCCCCGAACGGGCATCTGCTGGCCTGCAACGCATGGAACGGGCA
The DNA here is from genome assembly GCA_021805565.1 of Pseudomonadota bacterium. Lineage (GTDB taxonomy): Bacteria > Pseudomonadota > Alphaproteobacteria > Acetobacterales > Acetobacteraceae > Rhodopila. The sequence goes on along the minus strand of JAJZFA010000048.1, from coordinate 70,997 downwards.
GGTAGTGGAAATCGATCCGCTGGCGCATAAACAAATCTACGCCCAATGGATCGATACCAATCAGGCGCAATCGCCGCCCGGCAATGGCGACTTGTTTGGCATCGCCATACGTCCCGATGGTAAAGCATTCTACTATGTCGAGGACGACATGAACACAGTGATGGAATCGCGATGAACGGCCACCTGCGACAGCCGCATCGTGCATCCCGCCGCGGGCTGCTGACAGCGGCCGGCGGTTTGCTCGCCGCTGCCGGCGCCAGGGTTCCGGGCTCCGGGGCGGCAACTGGTCGTGCCGCCGGGATCGAGGCATTCGAAGGCGTCCATCAGGCCGGCATTCTCACGCCTCAGCAGTCGCATTGCTATTTTGCCGCATTCGATCTGACAGCCGACAAGCGCGACGCCGTCGTCCAGCTTCTCCAGGCATGGACCGACGCCGCGAGGCGGCTAACCGCCGGCCAGACGGCCGCACCGATGGACGCCAGCCTGACCGGCCCCGGCCCTGACACCGCGGAGGCGATCGGGTTGTTACCTTCGCGCCTAACGCTGACATTCGGCTTCGGAGCGGGGTTGTTCGTCAAGGATGGCAAGGACCGTTATGGGCTGGCGGGATTGCGCCCCGAGGCACTGATCGATTTGCCACGCTTCAACGGCGACCAACTGATCGCGGAAAAGACCGGCGGCGATCTATCTGTTCAGGCCTGCGCGGATGACCCTCAGGTGGCCTTTCACGCGGTACGACAATTGGCGCGCCTGGCCTATGGTTCGGCGTCTCTTCGCTGGACACAGGCCGGCTTTTCCTCCAGGCCCCCTGACGGGACGACTCCCCGGAATCTGATGGGATTCAAAGATGGCACGCAAACACCCGAGCAACCGGATCGGGCGGTGTGGGCGGGCGACGACGGGCCGGCCTGGATGCGCGACGGGAGTTATCTTGTTGTACGACGCATTCGGATAGCGCTGGAACACTGGGATCGTACCAAGGTTTCATTTCAGGAACAAACCATGGGCCGCCACAAGTATTCCGGCGCCCCGCTGGGCCTGAAAAATGAATTCGAACCACTCGGCCTCGACCGCAACGACGCGGACGAAAATCCGGTCATTCCAGACAACGCGCATGTCCGGCTGGGTAACGCCGCGGCCAACGGGGCGGCCGAAATCCTTCGCCGCGGCTATTCCTATAACGATGGAGCGAACTTCACCGCGGAACGCTGGCCGCCCTGGCGTCAGGGTATGGAGTATGACGCCGGGCTGCTGTTTTTGTGCTACCAGACCGATCCCCGGACAGGCTTCGTCAAGCTTTTCGGGACAATGGCGAAATTCGATATGCTGAACCAATTTGTGACGCACACCGGCGGGGGGCTGTTCGCCTGTCCCGGCGGCATACGGCAGGGCTCGTTCCTCGGTCAGCGCCTGTTCACGGCGGCGTGACACAATAGGCCCCAGGGCGACACGCGGCGATTCGACACAATGACATCCGGCGACCGACCACGGACGACCTTGTATCGCGGCCCGCGATGCCGCCGATCGCGAGGCGTGAATATGGTGGCCGGTGCCAAAATCCAATGCGAACCGGCCCATCCGCCATTGCCAACCGCCGGTCCGGCCGCACATAAAGGCCATGATGATGCGACGCCCTCCTCACGCCTCCGGGCGCCTCCGGGCCTATGCTCCCGATCCGGCCGCACCGCCGGGACGGCCGTGCGACATGCCCGCCTGTCATGAAGCCGGGGAGTATCGCGCCCCGAAATCCCGCACCAGCCTGAACGATTATCACTGGTTCTGCCTGGAGCATGTGCGCGCTTACAACGCCGGCTGGGACTTCTACAAAGGCATGTCGCCGGCCGAGGTCGAAGCCCAGTTGCGTGCCGATACATCCTGGCAGCGCCCGACATGGCCGATCGGCAGCCTGGGTCACACAGCCTGGGAAGACGACGCGCTGAAAGATCCGCTGAATATTTTGGCCGCGGGGCGGATGAAATCGTCCAAAGCCCCCGATCCGCGCCAGACGCCGTCCGAATTGAGAGAACCCCTGGCGACCCTGGGGCTGGCTTGGCCCACCACGCTGGACGCGGTGAAAAGCCGTTATAAGGAACTGGCAAAACGCCACCACCCCGACGCCAACGGCGGCAGCCGCGATGCCGAGGAACGACTGAAGACGATCAATCTCGCCTACGCCGCGGTTCGCTCGAAACTGGGTTCCGAGGCGCGCGCCACCGCCGCCGGCTAGCCACAATCCGCCCGATTGGCGTGCCGCTCTTGCGCCGCGCGCCGTCAACGTTAGACTTTCCAGGAATTGCAACAGGAAACGCTGGACTATGAACACGGCTGTCGCTGTCCCCCTGCCCCGTCCCACGTCGGAGATAAACCAACCCGATACCATTGTGTCGGCGCGCGAGGCGTTCGGTCTCGATATCGACATGGACGTTCCCGCGTTCGCGGTGCGTACCGAACATGTGCCCGATATCGATACGTCGTATAAATTCGACCGGGAAACCACCTTGGCCATCCTGGCGGGGTTTTCCTACAACCGCCGCGTGATGATCCAGGGATATCACGGCACCGGTAAATCGACACATATCGAGCAAGTGGCCGCCCGGCTCAACTGGCCCTGCATCCGCGTCAACCTGGACAGCCATATCAGCCGCATCGACCTGATCGGCAAGGACGCGATCGTCCTGAAGGATGGCAAACAGATCACCGAATTTCGCGAGGGCATTTTGCCCTGGGCATTGCAGCATGCCTGCGCGCTGGTGTTCGACGAATACGATGCCGGGCGCCCGGATGTGATGTTCGTCATCCAGCGCGTGCTGGAAGTCGAAGGCAAGCTGACGCTGCTGGATCAGAACCGGGTGATCCGGCCGCATCCGTCGTTCCGCCTGTTCTCCACGGCCAACACGGTCGGTCTCGGCGACACAACCGGGCTGTACCACGGCACGCAGCAGATCAATCAGGGCCAGATGGACCGCTGGAACATCGTCGCCACACTGAATTATCTGCCCCACGCCACCGAAACCGCCATCGTCCTGGCCAAAATGGGCGTCGATGGCACCAAGGACGCCGCCTTCAAAAAGCGCGTCGAAAGCATGGTGGCGCTGGCCGATCTGACCCGCGCGGGATTCATCAACGGAGACATCTCCACCGTCATGTCGCCGCGAACCGTCATCACCTGGGCGGAAAATGCCCGCATCTTCGGCGATGTCGGCTTCGCCTTCCGGGTCACGTTCATGAATAAATGCGATGAGGCCGAACGATCCACCGTAGGCGAATATTATCAGCGCTGCTTTAACGAAGACATTCCCACCGGCGGCTTTACAACGCGGAAGTTCGCGTAAGCGGCGCCGGACCATGAGCGGGACCAACAGCAAGGACAACGCGCGCGCCGAGGAATTCAAGCGCGCGACCGCGGGTGTGCTGCGGGCGATCGCCGAACAGCCGGATGTGCAGGTGGCGTTTCAGCCCGGCCCGTCCGGCGTCTCCGGCAAACGGGCGCGCCTGCCCTTGCCGACCCGAGCCTTGCCGCCCGCCGAAATGGCGAAATTGCGCGGCCAGTCCGACGCCATCGCGTTACGCCTGCGCCATCACGACGACGGTGTGCATGCCCAGCGCATGCCGACGCGGCGGGAGGCGAAAGATGCCTACGACGCGATGGAGCAGGTGCGCGTGGAAGTCGTCGGTTCCCGCTTCATGGACGGCGTGCGCGGTAATTTGCAGGCCAAACTGGCCGAGGAATGCGAGTCCGAAGGCTATGACCGCATGACCCGCAAGGACCAGTTGCCGATCGACAAAGCCCTATCCTTGCTGGCCCGCGAACGCATCTCCGGTAACGCTGTCCCCGAATCCGCCCGGCGCGTACTCGATCTGTGGCGCGATACGCTGGGCGAGTCCGCCGACCGGGCGCTGTCCGAAATGACGACGGCGCAAAACGACCAGACCGCTTTCGCGCGCGCCTCGCGGAAACTGCTGGCCGCCCTCGATCTGGCGGAAGCCGAGGTGGACGCCGAACCGGACGATAACTCCGAAGACGGCGACGACGGCGGCGAACAATCCGGGTCGCAGGACAATTCCCAGGACGGCGAAGGCCAATCGGAATCCGAACAGGACTCGATGCTGGGTGCCCAGCCGGAGGAAATGGAGGGCGAAGCCGCCGACGACGACGGGTCGGAATCCGAGGAAGACGCCGCGGTTGCCGAGGGCGACGATCGTCCCGGCGGTCCCCAGCCGCGGCGGGAACGGCCCAACCCCGACAGCGAGGCCGTTTATCGTGCCTATACGCGGCAGTTCGATGAGGAAGTCGATGCCGAGGATCTGTGCGACGCCGATGAGCTGTCGCGGCTGCGGCAGCAACTCGATCAGCAGTTGCAGCACATGCAAGGGGTCATCTCCAAGCTGGCGAACCGGCTGCAGCGGCGGTTGCTGGCGCAGCAAACCCGGTCGTGGGAATTCGACCTGGACGAAGGCATGCTGGACGCCGGACGCCTGGCTCGCGTCGTCACCAACCCGCTGCTGGCGCTGTCGTTCAAGCGCGAACTGGATATGGAATTTCGCGATACCGTCGTCAGCCTGCTGATCGACAACTCCGGTTCGATGCGCGGCCGCCCGATCACCGTGGCCGCGATGTGCGGCGATATTCTCGCCCGCACGCTCGAACGCTGCGCCGTAAAAGTGGAAGTGCTCGGCTTTACCACCCGCGCCTGGAAAGGCGGACAAAGCCGGGAACGATGGGTGCAGGACGGCAAGCCCCGCAATCCCGGACGACTGAACGATCTGCGCCATATCATTTATAAGGCCGCGGATTCGCCATGGCGGCGGGCGCGGAAAAACCTGGGCCTGATGCTGCGCGAAGGGCTGCTGAAAGAGAACATCGACGGCGAGGCCCTGCTGTGGGCCTATCGCCGTCTGCTCGTCCGGCCGGAGCACCGCCGCATTCTGATGGTGATCTCCGACGGCGCGCCGGTCGATGACTCGACCTTGTCGGTAAACCCGGGAAATTACCTGGAAAAGCACCTGCGCGAGGTAATCCGCGACATCGAGCACCGCAATCAGGTGGAACTGATCGCCATCGGTATCGGTCACGACGTAACACGCTATTACCGGCGTGCGGTGACCATCGTGGATGCCGAGGAACTTGGCGGCACGATGATGAAAAAACTGACCGAATTATTCGATGAGGACATGGAAGCCGCCTGGGCGCGAGCCGCCGGAGAACGATCGGCGATCGTCGCATAACCCTTGACTTCCCCCCAACTTCGGCCATATGCACACCCATGACCGGCACATCGTCAAAACCGTATGGATTAGCTGAAGCACCAACGGCGTGGTTGCCCTACGTCCGCAACGGATTGCTGCTTTCTGTCGTGGATAAAGCCCTGGACGAAGGGCGCATTTCGCCGGCCGAACTCGACCGCCTCGCGTTGTCTCGCAAAACTTTGGCGCATCGGCGCGTGCTGGGGTCCCTGACGCCCGATCAGTCCGACCGGTTCAGCCGTCTGCTGCGCATCGTGGAAGAAACCGAAGCCACCTTCGGCGACCGGGAAAAGGCGCACACTTGGCTGCGGCGCCCGACGCCTCTGTTGGATGGGGAAGCGCCGCTGGACCGGCTCGATACCGACATCGGCACGCGCCAGGTCGAAGCGATGTTGGGGCGCATTGCGCACGGGCTTGCCGCCTGATGGATGCCTGGCGGCTTTGCCGCCGCCCCCACGCGGACCTGACCGGCGAAGGCGCCCGTCGTTTCGGCGGACGATGGAACAGCCCCGGCCGTCCCGTTGTCTATCTCGCGGATCATCCCGCATTGGCCGCTCTGGAAGTCCGCGTTCACCTCGATCTGCCGTTCGAGCTGTTGCCGGTGGATTACGTGCTGATGCGTGTCGTGGTGCCGGACACGCCAAATGCTGTGTACATCGTGGATAACGACACCGTCGCGATCGGTAACGCATGGCTGAAAGAGTGCCGTTCGGCCGCCCTGCGTGTGCCATCCGTGCTGGTGCCGCACGCCTGGAACATTTTGTGGAACCCGGCTCATCCCGGCGCCGCGCTGGCAACGCTTCGCGAAACCGAACCGTTCCAGTTCGACCCGCGCCTTTGGAAGCCGCTGGCCAATGAAGGTTAAGCTACGGCGTATTCGCTTTTAAGAACGCCACCACACGGCTGCGCTGCCGCTCCAAATACTCCGGGCCGCGCCAGTCGGTCAGGACGTCGACGTCCGGCAACAGTGCCGCCAACTCCGCGCTGGTTGCGGCCGGATGAGGGATATCGTTGCCCGGCAGCAGAAACGCCGGCACCGGGCAGGTCTGTACGAAGTCCCGGCCGACGCAAAACACAAACGGATGGTCCCACATGTTGCGTCCGAACGCGGCGACGGCGGCTTCATCCAGGCCGGGGCGTTCGGCGCGTTGTTCGCGGGTCCACGCGGCATGACTGTCCGGGAAATAGTCCGGATGTTCGGGATGCAGGCCGATCGGATTTTGCAGCACGGCGGACAGAACCCGCGTCGGCGCTGTCTCGATCGCTTTCAGACAGAAGCTACCGCCGATGCAGCCGCCCAGGACGTGGAATGTGGCGAAGCCAAGCCGGTCCATCAGAGCGATATGGTCCGCTGCATAGGTATGCCACCCGTGATCCGCCTCGATCGCGGTGCGAGACGCGCCGGCATTGCGCTGATCCATCGCCACGGCGGTAAAGCCGGCCTCCGGCAGCGCCTTGGTCCAGTCCACCCACGGCCGGGCCGGGCCGCCGGGCGGCGCAGGCCACATGTCCATGCGCGACCGCAAACCGCCGGGTGCGAACAGCAGCACCGGAAAACCCTGGCCGAACGTTTCGTAGCGGATTTCGCCATCCGGTCGCTGCAATACGGGCATCGCGTTATTCTCCGCTCAGGACAGGCTTAAAATTCGTTTCGCTTCCTCGGCATCGGCCGCGATTTGCGCCTTAAGCGCGTCCAGGCCGGAGAATTTGATTTCGGCGCGGATATAGGCATGCAGGGCCACGGTGATGTCGGTGCCGTAAATATCGCCGGCGAAGCCGAACAGATTGACCTCCAACCGGCTTTCCGTTCCGGCATTCACCGTCGGGCGCCGGCCGATATTGGCGACACCGTCATGGCCGGATCCATCGGCCAGCCTGACGGTCGTCGCATAGACCCCCCGGGCCGGTTCCAGATGCCGGCCCAGCGGCACATTGGCGGTGGGAAAGCCGATCGTGCGGCCGCGTTTGTCGCCATGGCTTACAATGCCGCGGATCGCCCACGGACGCCCCAGCTCCGCCGTCGCCCGCTCGGGGTAGCCGTCTTGTAGCGCCCGGCGAATGCGGGTCGACGACAACGGCCCTTGCGCGTCGGTGACCGGCGGCACCAACGTCAGGCCCATACCTAGCGATTCGGCACGGGCGGCGAGCAGGCCGGTGCTTCCGCCGCGACGGTGGCCGAAGGCAAAATCCTGACCGGACACAAGATGGCGCGCGCCGAAACCTTCATGCAGAACCCGTTCCACGAAATCGCCGGCGGTCATCAGGCTGAACGCGTGGTTGAACGGCAGTTCGTACAACAGATCGACGCCCAACGCGGCCAGGGCGTCGGCGCGTTCGGCCGATAAGGTCAGGCGAAACGGCGGATCGTCGGGGCGAAAGACCTCGCGCGGATGCGGTTCGAATGTCAGCACGGCCAGCGGCGCATCGGGCCGAGCCGCGTGCGCGGCTTTGATGACGCTGGCGTGGCCGCGATGGACACCGTCGAAATTGCCCAGGGCAACCGTGGCGCCACGCGCGTCGGGCGGCACATCCTGCCAATCGGTAAAAACGCGCATCAGAGGCTCGCGGGCATCGAGAGACAAGCTTCGCGGTCGGTCACGATCGTCTCCTTATTCGCGCATCGGGCAGACCAGATGGCGCCTTGCACCGGCAGGGACGGCCGATGGCTGGGGCGGGAGGGATCGAACCTCCGAATGACGGAATCAAAATCCGTTGCCTTACCGCTTGGCGACGCCCCAACGCTGTTCTGTGATAGGTCGGCTAGCGCCGCACGTAAAGACAGAACCGCTACGCAGTCTCAAGTGAGCCACCCCAAACCCACCAGCCATCGCGAATAATCGTCCCCGCGGCGAAGCGCGCGGCCTCGGGATCGGCGAACAAGCCGAAGCAGGTCGCTCCGGAACCGCTCATCCGAACCAGCAGACAACCGCGTGTGTCCGACAGGACGCCCAACACGTCGCCAATCGCGGGGGCCAGCCTCCGTGCCGGTGCTTCCAGATCGTTGCCCGCTGCCCGCAAGGCGGCCGCGCACGATTCCGCATCCGCCCAACCCTGGTCGGGGAACCGTGCGGGCGCGGAAAACGGCCCGGCACGGGCGCGAAACACATCTGGCGTGGACACCGCGACGCCTGGGTTGACCAGCACAATGCCAAGCTCCGGTAGCTGTGGGGCCGGTGCCAGGATATCGCCGATCCCCGACATCGTGGCCGGACGTCCGGCCAGACACACCGGAACATCGGCCCCCAGCCCATCGGCCAGCCCTGCTTGCAGACCGGGGTCCAAATTCCAGAAACGACCGAGCAATCGCAGCGCGGCCGCCGCATCGGCCGATCCGCCGCCGATGCCGGATGCCACCGGAAGGTTTTTCTCCAGCACCAACGCACCCAAGGGCTCGATACCCGCCCGCGCCGCCAGTGCCCTGGCCGCTCGCAAAACCAGATTGTCGGCCTCGGACTCCAGGCTCGAGGCAAACGGGCCTTTCACCGTCAACGTCAGGCGACTCGCGGGCGATACGGACAGTTCGTCGCCAATAGCGGCAAACGCCACCAGACTATCCAGCAGATGATAACCGTCGCCGCGGCGTCCGACGACATGCAGATGAAGATTGATCTTCGCCCGCGCGTATTCCACCAAGGGCGGCATCGCGAATGCGGCTATTGTCCGCTCAGCACAGCATCCGGCCTGGCGATATCCAACTTCGCCTCCAGTTTTTTCGCGTCATCCGGCGCCGGGTTCAGCGTCAGCGCCCGCCGCCATTGATACTGTGCCTCGATCTTGCGTCCGGCCGCGAGATACGCATCGCCGAGATGTCCGTTGATCGTCGAGTCCTCGGGCTCCATCTCGACCGCGTGTTCCAGGGTCGCCACGGCCGCTTTCGTGTCGCCCTGACGGAGTTCCACCCAGCCCAGACTGTCGGTAATCGCGCCATCGTTCGGCATCCGCTCCGCGGCGCGTTGCAGCATTTGGCGCGCCTCCGGCAAATGACGACCCATATCCGCCCAGGAATAGCCCAGGTAGTTCAATACAAGCGGTTGATCCGGCGACAATTCCAATGCATGGCGGAAATCCGCCTCGGCGCGCGGCCAAAGATTCGCCCGCTCCTCGGCCACGCCGCGATCGTAGAACAACACCCAATCCGGCGATGACGGATGCGATACGCGCGCGATCGCCTGATCGTAGGCCGCCACCGCATCGGAAAAACGCTGCTTGATCCGCAACAGATCGCCGCGCTGTTCATCCGGCAGCGGACTATCGGGATAGTCTCGCGCCAACCGTTCCAAATCGCGCATGGCTTCGTCCGGGTGCCCCAGTTGATCGGTCAAGGCCACGCGGCGCAATTGAACGATGGCGATCAACGGATCGGCGGCGGCAACGTCGTTCAACATCCGCAGGGCCGCGCGCGGGTGTTTCTTGTTCAGCAGGATATCCGAGGCGAGTAACCGGGCGGCGGCGAAATCCGGCCGCAGGTCGAGCGACAGCCGCAACATCACCAGCGAGAAATCGCTGGCGTTCTGCGCCTGTAGCAAGCCAGCGAACGTGAAATAGGCCTCGGCTATGCCATCGATGGCACGCGGCACTGGCCGCGTGGTGACAGTGGCCATCAGTGCCGGCATGGTGATCGACAGATCGGGCGCGACGGCGGATAGCGACGCAAGAATACGCTCCGCCTCACCCGGCTGACCGAACCGGGCCTCCCAACTCGCGTCGATTTGCACGGTACGAACGCTTGGTGGGCCACCCGCCGTCTCAGCGGCCCGGTACAAGATAGCAGCATCTTCCTTGCGATCGCCGATATCCGCGATCATTGCCCCGTGCAGCGCGAACAGCGGCCGGAACCGGGGATTGTCGATATACGACCGCAGCGTGGACAACGCGGTATCCGTTCGCCCGTCGCCCTGCTGCGCCCACGCCACCAGTAGCGGCTGCAACAACTGAGTCATGCCCTGGCGCGGCAATGCGTGGAAGCGTTGTTCCGCCGCCTGCCAGCGGCCTGCCTTGACATCGACATCGGCCAGAACGAGTTGCGCGACCTGACTGTCGGGCAACTGCCGGGCCAGTTTCACCGCTTCCGGCCGGCCCGCATCCAGTGTGGCGATAAATGCCTGCAACGTCAGTTCCGCATTACCCTGATTCTGCGCCTGCGCCTTCAAAAAATCGGTCGCCGCGGTTTGCGAATCGCCCTCGGACAGGGCGAACCGGCCAATCAGATAATCGCCGATCAGGCTGCCAGAGACGGGGCCCTTCCCGTTATCCCGGGAAGGCTCCGACGCCGCACAAGCCGACAAAAGCGTAAGGGCGAGAAGGACAAACCGACGTACGGCGCGGGCATTTTGCATCTGTTCTCTCTAACAGCCGCACATCGCGCTGTCATTCGGCTTACGAGGATTCCACATGAATAAAAACACAGACTTGCGGATCGCCCAGCCCTGTCACATTCCGCCCGGATAGCTGGGTCCGCCGCCGCCCTCCGGTGGCTCCCAATTTATATTCTGCGAGGGGTCTTTAATGTCGCAGGTTTTGCAATGCACGCAGTTCTGCGCGTTGATCTGCAATTTCGGGGCACCTTCCTCAACGCCGATGAACTCATACACGCCGGCCGGGCAATACCGGGACTCAGGGCCGCGAAAGCGCTGCCAGTTGAGGTCGATCGCCGTCGCCTGATCGGTCAGCCGCAAATGAACCGGCTGGTTTTCCTCATGGTTGGTGTTGCTGATGAACACCGACGACAGCCGGTCGAAGGTCAGCACACCGTCCGGTTTCGGGTAGGCAATGCGCGGCGCTTTGTCCGCGTCCACCAGCGTTTCGTTGTCCGCGTGCGGATGATGGAACGTCCAGGGCGCCTTGCCGCGCAAGATGTAAGTGTCCAGCGCGCTGTAGGCCAGCCCGCCCCACATGCCGAATTTGGCGAACGCCGGCCGCACATTGCGCACCTTGGACAGTTCTTCCCAAACCCAGCTCGCCTCCAGGCGGCCGGCGTAACCGGTAATCTCGGACGGACGGTCGCCGGCCAGCGCCTCGGCCACCGCTTCCGCCGCCACCATTCCGGACTTCATCGCTGTATGCGTGCCCTTGATCTTGGGCACATTCAGAAACCCGGCCGCGTCGCCGATCAGCAGGCCGCCCGGAAAGCTAAGCTTGGGCAGCGACTGCAACCCGCCCTCGTTCAGCGCCCGGGCGCCATACGAAATCCGGCGCCCGCCCTCGAAATGCGGGCGCACCGCGGGATGCGTCTTGAAACGCTGCATCTCGTCGAACGGCGACAGCCACGGATTGCTGTAGTCCAGCCCGATGACAAAGCCGAAAGACACAAGGTTCTCGCCGAAATGATACAAGAAAGACCCGCCATAGGTCGCTCGGTCCAGCGGCCAGCCCAGGCTGTGCTCGATCAGGCCGGGCTTGTGATTGGCGGCGGGGATTTCCCACAACTCCTTGATGCCGATCGCATAGGTTTGCGGATCGTGCCCGTCGCGCAAATCGTAGCGGGTCATCAACCGCTTCGACAACGACCCGCGGCAGCCCTCGGCGAACAGGGTGTAGCGCGCGCGCAACTCCATACCGCGCTGGAAATTGCCTGTCGGTTCGCCGTCCTTGCCCACGCCCATGTCGCCGGTGGCGATGCCGGCGATGCGGCCGTCTTCCTCCAGCAGTTCGGAGGCCGCGAAGCCCGGATAAATCTCCACCCCCAGCGCCTCGGCCTGCTGGCCCAGCCAGCGCACCACATTGCCCAGGGACACGATGTAATTGCCATGGTTGTGCATTTGCGGCGGTGTCGGCAGCTTGAACGACCGCGTTTCGGTCAGGAACAGAAACCGGTCCTCGCGCGCCGGCGTGTCCAGCGGCGCGCCCTTGTCCTTCCAGTCCGGGATCAGTTCGGCGAGTGCCCGCGGTTCGATCACCGCGCCAGACAGGATATGCCCGCCGATCTCGCCGGCCTTTTCGACCAGGCACACAGCCATATCCGGGTCGATCTGCTTCAGCCGAATCGCCGCCGACAGGCCGGCCGGCCCGCCACCGACGATCACGACATCGAACTCCATCGCTTCCCGTTCCGGTAGCGCCTCGGCCATTTTTCCGCTCCTTGCCGTCTATCGAGACTTCGCTCCAGACTTATGTGCGTTAAATCGAAGCCGGGAGCAAACCGGCAAGATGTCCGCCTTCCGATACCCGCATAAAGGAGTCCGACGTTTGTCCGCGAACGAGGTTTTGTTGCTGATCGGCCACGGATCGGTTCGGTATCCTGGCGCGGGCGACGCGATGGGCCTTGTGGCCGGATCGCCCCTATTGAAAAGCCGGTTCGCGGACGTCGCGACCGCGCTGCTAAACGGTAGCCCCAACGTGGCGGAGGCGTTGTCCCGGATCGGACCGGCCACCATCCGCGTGGTACCTTTTTTCATGGAAAGCGGCTATTTCACCCGCGTCGCCGTACCCCGTGCCCTGGCCGGCCGCACGGCCGTTATCTGCCCGCCGGTAGGGGTCCACGACGGGATGGCCCGCCTGATCGGGCAACAGGCGCTGGCCGCCTGCGACGCATGGGGTATTCAACCGCGAACCGCCGCCGTGCTGGTTGTGGGGCACGGATCCTCCAGCGCACCCGGCCGGGCATTGGCCTTGCACCGGCACGTCGCCCAGGTGGCCGCCACGGCACGGTTCGCCCAGGTCCGGGCCGCTTGCCTGGAAGAACCGCCTTTCGTTGCCAACGCCCTGCAAGACCTGCGCGCCCACCCCGTTGTGGTCATTGGCTTCTTCGCCAACCGGGGCGGTCACGTCCAGGACGACGTGCCGGCCCTGATCGCCGCCGAACAAGCCGTCAGGGGCAGTGCCGGCCCGATCGTGCGGTTTTACGGTTGCGTAACCGGCGATCCCGCGATGGACTCAATCGTCCTGGATCAGGCAGCGCTCGGTGCGACGGAGAATTGACGATCCAGGTCGGCAGCCCGTCCTGGATCGGGATCGTCGCCGGCTCTTGAAAGAATTGCGCCATCGCGCCGATACTGGTTTCAATTAGTAAGCACGATGGGGACGACGCCATGGCCAAAGCCAGCACCGGACGAACAACACAAGGCAAGGCGAAAGCCGCCCCGCCGGCCGCCACCTTAAAAAAGTCCAAAGCCACCGCGAAGCCTGAGCCGGCCGCGAAGATATCAGTAACGAAGAAGGCGCCTGCCGCGAAAGTCGCCGCCCCGCCGCACAAGACGGTTTCAGCGAAGCAGGGAACGGTTACGAAAAAAACGACAGCCAAGGCAAAAGCCGTGGTGCCGGCAAAAGCTGGTCCACCCGCGAGACCCGTCGCCGTAAAACAGGCCACGATCCGCCGTCCGGCCCCACGCATGCCGGTTGCCACCCCGGCCGCGCGCCGGGTGCGAATCGTTGCCGCGCCGCGCAAGGCCCAAGTCGCGGCACCGCGGGCGGTCGAGCCGGCCGCGCCCAGGCCAGTCAAAGCCCATCCACCGCAGGCCTTTGCGGTGAGCCATCTGAATCAGAACGATTTCAAGGCGGATGGGCTTCGAAGCTACGCGCTTTACCGGGATCTTGGGATGGCCCTGGCGACCGGCGGACTATGCCAGGCGCAAGTGATCCGGTTCGTGCCGCCCTGCACCGAACAGGTTCGCAAGCGCCATACGCATCAGGCCGAATTGCAACTCGTGTACGTGCTGCAAGGCTGGATGAAGAACGAATTCGAGGGCCACGGCGAACAAATGATGTCGGCCGGAAGTTGCTGGCTTCAGCCGGCCGGAATCAAACATACGGTCCTGGATTACTCAGCCGACTGCGAGGTGTTGGAAATCGTCGTTCCGGCCGACTTCACGACCTCGGATATCGCCTGAAAGGTCGCGTCGCATCCGGCGCCCCGCGATGGCGGTGCGCGAACCTGCCAGTTTCTTAACCGCGGCCACATGTGCCGGGGGTTTACGACGCCAGACCGCACGATTGCCGCCGCTATGTGTGCTGGAACCAGCCGGACGGGACGGTTTACCGTTATGCGGCTTGCCTTCAGGCCGGGACGATAGAACGCCGCGCGTATGGTAAATAGGCGCCACGACCGGACAATGCCGGTCGTGGCATGAAACCCTATGCAATAACCTTCCGCAGGAATTCCGCCGACCGCGCGCCGGCTTCATCCGCAAGCCGGTTCGGGAACAGTGTAAACCCGTGCGCACCGCCGGGATAAATCGCCAGATCCGTCTCATTCCCCGCCGCGACCCAACGCGCGTGCATAAACAACGAATCATCCAGCAGGGCATCCTGCGTCCCAACGCTGAACAAGGCCGGACACAATCCTTGCAGATCGGCATACAGCGGCGAGATATCGGGCACCCGGCGATCCGTGACGGTCGGCAGGAATGCATTGGCGAACTGCTGGATATCGATCGTCCGCAGCACCAGCCTGCGATTGCCAAACGAGCGCTGGCTGGGCGTCAAACTCATATCGAAGGCACCATAGACGAAATTGGCGCCGCGAAACCCGGTATAACCGTACTTGTCCCGCATACGCAGAACGGTGACCGCCGACAGATGGCCGCCCGCGGATTCCCCGCCGACGGTCAGGATATCCGAACCGAACTCTGTTTGTGCGTTCTTGACCAGCCACGCGGCGGCGAATTCGCAATCGTCCGGGCCGGCCGGGTACGGATGTTCCGGCGCCAGCCGGTATTCCACGCTGACGACGGCAAGCCCGGTGGTGTCGGCGATCCGTTCCAGCATGGGGTCCTGCCCGTCGGCCGACCCCAGCACCCAGCCGCCGCCATGGATATGCAGATAGACGCCAAGCGGTTTGGCCGGCGCGATGATGCGCAGCGGAATCTCGTTCCCGTCCCGGCCGGGGATGGAGATGGTCCGGGCGCGTGGCGATTTGACCGGAGCGGGGAAAGGACCGCGTCCCTGGCGGCGCGCTTCTCGCATATTTTCGGCTCCGACGTTCCACCACTCGGGCAGGCCGGTCATCATGGCGACCAGCGCGTCGTTTACCTTCGCGGTATCTTCGGCGATCGCATCCTTACGAAACAAGTCGGGCCGCAATGGGTGTTCGGTCATGGAGTCCTCCAGGCGATTTGATTATCAACGATCACTATAACGGGCCGGTGCGAAAGCCAAAGGGCGCGCCCGCTACAGAAGATCGCCGATCGCATCGCGATAGCGCGCCAGTGCCGCCAAATGATCGGCGGCCGTGTGGCCGGCGATCCGGTGATGATGGCGGCGGTTGAAGGTCGTGGTCAGGCAGATATGGCTCGCACCGGCCTGCTTCCAGAACGCCGCCTCTTTCCGCCAGCCGGCCGCGGTCCCTTCGCCGCACGACGTCCAGACTTCGATCCCGACCGATGCCGGATCGCGCCCGGCGGCTTCGGTCAATCGCCGCAGTCCGGAAAATATATCCAGCGCGGACTGGTCCGGCGGATAGGCGTTCGGCATCCAGCCGTCGCCCCATTTAGCGATGCGCGGCAACGTGTGTTCATGGTGACCGCCGTACCAAAGCGGAACCTTGCCCGACGCCGGACGCGGATTGATGCCGGCATCCTCGATCGTGTGATACTTGCCCTTGAACGTCACATACGGGTTGGCCCAAAGGGCCTGCATGACCTGGGCCTGTTCCTCCGACCGGCGGCCCCGGTTGTGGAAATTCTCATTCAGCGCGGTGAACTCGACCGGATTCCAACCGACGCCGATGCCCAGGCGAAAGCGGCCGCCCGACAGCACATCGACGCACGCGGCCTGTTTCGCCACCAGCACGGTCTGGCGCTGCGGGACGATCAGCACGCCGGTGGAAAAATGGAGTTTGGCGGTGGCGGCGGCCAGAAAGCCGATCAGCACGAACGGATCGTGATACAGGCTATCCACCACCTGCGCACGCGGGTCCGAACCAGCCGCCACACCAGGATTTCCGCCGGCAACATGGTCGGGTATTTCCAGGAAATCGTATCCCATCGCTTCGGCGCTCAGCGCGAAGTCGCGGACCAATGCGGGATCTCCGCCGGTATCTCCGAAAGGGACCAGTGCGCCAAGTTGCATTTTCGCTATCCTTTTATGCCGAGCCGGATGGAGAATCCGCCGCGTTTTGTTTGCCGCGGCGATCGTATGGGAAGTTTCGGCCGTGGGGGCGCCCGCGTCCAGGATGGTTCTCCGGATTGTGTCGTCAGGCACCGTTCCATTGCAAAATATACAAGCCGGCGTCGTAATCGGTGACGTACATCAATCCATCTTCCGCAACGAACAGATCGGCCGTATGGCGAATTTTCGCTCGGCCGCGCATCGGTTCCATCCACGCCGATGGCTGCGGCGGGACAAAGTAACCGATTTCCGCTGGCCGGTATGGATCGGCGATGTCGAAGACCCGCACTCCGGCACTCTGCCATGTCGCGAAAATAGTGGTTGAGGACCGGAACGATCCAGGACGGTTCTCATGCAGGTTATGCGGCCCGAACTGGCCGCCGATCTTAACGTAATCGCGATCCGACGGGGTCGGCATGGTGGCGATCGAAACCGGATTGGATTTCTCGCGGATATCGAAAATCCACGTTCGTTTCATCTGCTCCCGATCGATGTTCAACGCCGCCTCGTCCGCCACGATCAGCAGATCGCGGTCGTGCAGCGGCAAGGCGCTGTGGGTGCACCCGCCGAACGGAGGGGACCAGTTCCGGTGCACGATCGATTTGGGTTCGGTCTTGTCCTTGACATCCAAAATCGTCAGGCCGCCATCCCGCCAGGACGCATAGGCGATATCGTCCTCCACCACCGCGTGATGCAGCGCCTAACGGCCTTTCCAGTGCGGCGTTTCGCCTGCCGCCGCGTTCATGCCGGGAATCCACCAGCGACCCACCTGCCGCGGTTTCGTGGGATCGGCCATATCGATGCAAATGAAAATATGATCCAGGAAACCGTCAAGCAGCGCCGATGCATAGGCATATCGGCCGCCGGTCCACCAGATGCGGTGCAATCCCAGCCCTTGCACGTCCATGAAGCCGATCGCGCGCGGGTTGGCCGGATCGGCGATGTCATACCAACCGGCGGAAAGGATGACCTTTCCATCCTTTCCGCCGGTTGGTATCGCGCGCCGGGTTGGAGGGCGGCGGCGCGCCAAAAAAAGACCGATACCGAGCCGCGCGGACCCATTCATCATGGGTCCGCCTTTAAGCGGGTTGGTATCATAGACCCGCATGCCGGCCGAAAAATCCACCCCGCGCGTGCCATAGCGCGCCGAGTTCACCTGATTCGAGCCGCCATAATACTCTTTCAGCGACAGCAGGGCCTTCAGATCGAGCTCTTCGATGCACAGCAGCAAGTCGTTGGCGGTCTGCAGGTGCATGCACCAGGACTTCGGGTGGACCGGCATGAAATTGACCGGCCTGGGATGGCGCGGGTCGCGCACGTCGGTCACTACGATACCCCGGCTGACCCGTGTGGCCGATATAGGCGTGGCCGCGCGCGACCATGACCTGCACGCCGTCGCCGCGCCCGTTTTGACCGGTATGACCGACCAGCGAAATATTTCGCGCACCGTCCGGCACGATCATGCCCTTGCCTCCCGTTGCATTCGGCGCGATCACATTAAACCGGACGCGGAAAAGGGGAATAGACACATGATGACCGGAGCCAACACACCGCTGCCCGTCGATCTGACCGGCTACAAGGTCGCAATCTCGGCCGGTGCCAACGGCATCGGCAAAGTCATCGCGGACAGTTTCGCGTATTGCGGCGCGACGATCTTTGTCAGCGATGTCGATACCGCCGCGCTGGATCGCTGCGGCCACCCGGGCATGATAGCCGATGCCGGCGACCCGGCACAGTGCGAGGCCTTCGTCGATGCGGCGATCGGTCATCTGGGCGGCCTGGATGTGCTGGTCAACAACGCCGGGATCGCCGGCCCGACGGCCCTGACCGAACACGTTACGCCCGAGGAGCTGGACGCGACGCTACGTATCGATCTGGCGTCGATGTTTCACATGGCCCGCCGAGCGATCCCGGCGCTGCGCGCCAATGGCGGCGGCGCGATCGTCAATCTTTCATCCGCCGCCGGCCGGTTTGGGTTCGCGCTGCGCGCACCGTATGCGGCGGCGAAATGGGGCGTCATCGGGTTCACCAAGTCGTTGTCGATCGAACTCGGTCCCGACGGTATCCGGGTCAACGCCATTCTGCCCGGACCGGTGGACGGGCCACGAATCCGGGCGGTGATCGCGGCGAAGGCCCAGGCGGCGGCGATATCGGTGAACGAAATGACCGAACGCACCGTGGCGACAACCAGCTTGAAGTGCTTTGTCACGCAGCAGGATATCGCCAACATGGCACTGTATCTGGCAAGCCCGTTCGGCGGCACGATCAGCGGCCAGGCGATCGGCGTGGACGCGGACATGCAAAGCACGATGTAGCCGGTTTTTCGTCTCGATTGAGAAAAAACCGGGGACCGCTTCGGGACGGCTGGAAAGGCCGGTTCCAAAGCCGGATAATGGCGATGCGGTAAGACGCGGCGAAGGAATGACCGACCATGACCGACCGGACGGCTGGGCGCCGGACGCCGACCCATTATCTCACCGGCGACGGCCAGAGAGTGCCACCACGGCGCCGCGGTCTGGCCGGCCGCCTGTTGCGTCTGTGTGTGTGGCTCACGTGTCTCGGAACCCTGGCGGGCGGCACGGCGGTTTGCGGCTTTCTGGTGTACGCGCAACGCACCCCGCGGGAGTGGGCACCCTATTTGCAACGCCGGGCCTTGCGGCATCGCCCCGCCATTGTCGAAACCGCCGACCTGGCGGCATGGTGGCTGGACCGAGCGGATCGCATGGACGTGCCGTCGCCGCCTGTCTTTCCGATGGCAATCGGCGCGTCGCCGGATCGATCGGGGGTGTCCGAGCCAGGTGCCGGCCGGCTCAGGAAAGTCTCGGCGCTCCAGGACCTGATCGATGCGGTTGGCACGGCGATGCCGGGCGATGTCATCGAACTGCGGCCAGGACACTATCTGCTGCGCGGCTACTCGCCGATCAGGATGAACCGGCCCGGAACGGCGGCGGCACCGATAACCGTCCGCGCAGCCAGGCTGGGCGACGTCACGATCGAATCCGATACGGTTCAGACATTTGTGGTTTCCGCGCCTTTCTGGCGCTTCGAAAACCTGCACATGAAAGGCATCTGCCCGGATTTCTCTGTATGCGAACACGCCCTGCACATCGTTGGCGGTGCCACAGATCTGACAATCCGGAACAACTGGTTCGAGGATTACAACGCTCACCTGAAGATCAACGCCGAGGAGGGGCTATATCCAGACCGGGGCCGCATCGAAGGTAACACGTTCACCGATTCGATGCCGCGCGCGACACGCAATCCGTTGACCCCGATCGATATGGTCACGGCCAGCAACTGGCACATCGACGGCAATGCGATCGCCGATTTCCAGCGTGCCGGCGACGAGGGCGGCGCCACCTATGGGGCGTTTGTAAAAGGGGCCGGAGAAGGCAACGTGCTGGAGGGCAATCTGGTGATCTGCGAGTGGAAGTTGCACGGCGACCCCAGGCCGCATGTCGGCCTGTCGCTGGGCGGTGGGGGCACCGGTCCCGGCCTGTTCCGCGACGGCGGACGGTCTGGCGCGGAACAAATCGGCGGCACGATCCGCAATAACGTCGTTGCGATGTGCAATGACGACGGGATCTATCTCAACAAGGCCGCGGGTTCGTCGGTGGAGCACAATACGCTGATCGATACCGCCGGCATCGATGCGCGATTTGTGGAAACGTCTGGCACGATCGCCGGCAATCTGGTGGACGGCGCGGTGCGGTCACGCGATGGAGCCGTGGTGGCGATGCACGGCAACGATGTGCCTTTTCTGTTGTATCTGTTTGCCGGCCTGCATCCGCAGCGTGCCTATTTTCGCGACCCGGCCGCATTGGACCTGAGATGGACGACGCCGCCCGGCCGTTGGTCCGATGCCGGGTCCGGCGTGGATTTCTGCGGGGTGCGCCGCGTCGATCCCGCGCGGCCAGGGGCATTCGACGACTACACCGCATGCTTCGGAGAGAAATAACACCGTTGCAAGGGAACCGAATGCGGTCACCCAACCGTCGGCAAGGCACTGTCATCGCCGTCCGTATCGTCATCCTCCTCCGGCTCCGGTTCCAGCAATCCGGCGGACGGCGCACCATCCAGCATGGCAACGTCGCGCAGCTTCTGGGTAATCACGTTCGCCCGCGTGCGGCCCTTGCGGATGTTATTCCCCAACGTTTGGACGTTCTTTTCCAGCAGACGGAACTGATTGACGAAATCCACCATCTCATGCTTCACGGCGCCCAGGATCTTGCCGATCGCATCCGCCTTCTGGCCGATCGCCAGGGTGTAATGGCCAAGCTGGATCGTCCGCAGCATCACCGCGAGCATCGACGGACCCATGATAATCACGCGATGCTCGCGATGGATCGACTCCATCAGATCGCCATTGCGGGTCACTTCGGCATAAATCCCCTCGCTTGGCAGATACAGAACCGCCCATTCCACCGTATGCGGCGGCGCGATGTATTTTGCCTGGATTTTCCGGGCCTCCTGGCGGATGCGGGCTTCCAGCGCGGTGCGGGCCTGCTTTTCGGCCACCGCATCGCCGGCATCCGCCGCCTCCAGCAACCGCGTGTAGTCCTCGACAGGAAATTTCGCGTCCACCGCCAGATAAACCGGCGCTCCGCCTTGCATCGGCATCCGCAATGCGAACTCCACCGTGTCGGCGGTGGCGGGATTGACACATTTGTTTACTTCATACGATTGCGGCGGCAAAATATCGTCCAGTGTTGCCTTGACTTGTGCTTCGCCCCAACCGCCCCGGCTTTTGACGTTGGAGAACAATTTTTTCAGGTCGCCGACCTGACCGGCGACGGTTTTTACCTCGCCCACCGCCTGTTGAACCTCGGCGAACTGGGTGGCGATCTTGGCAAAGCTTTCGGTCATCCGCTTCTCGATGCCCTCTTGCAGCTTCTGATCGACCACCCCCTGGATCGCCAGCAGCTTTTCCTCGTTGCCGGTTCGCATCTCGGCGAGCTTCAGATCGACATGCGCCGTCAGCTTGATAAAATCGCCGGTCAGCGCCGCGGACGTCTTGCCTTGGTTGTCCGCCAGCGTGGTGGTCATCGCCCCGCCGATGCGGGTCACGGTGTCTCGCACCGCGCCCAGACCTTCGGTTAACGCCGCCTGAAACGCCGACAGCGCCTGGATCACGCCGGCGGCGGACTGTTCCACCTTGTTGCCGAACGCCTCGATCTTCGCGCCCTGGTCCAGCGCATGCTGCCGCAAACCCGCGCCCAGCCCGGACAGCAGCAGCTTGCTGGCATCCGCTGCCTCGGCCTTTGCCCTGGCCCCGGCGGTTTCAAGCGCGGCCGGCACCTCCGCGCCCAGTTTGGTCATGGCGCTGGATACGGCGGCGATCTCCGCCCGAAACACGTCCAACTGCCCGGTCTGTGTTTTCGCCCCTTCGGCGATGGCGGCAAGCGACCGGTCGAACCCCGCGTTCAGGCCGCCCTCGATCTTCGATCCAAGCACCCGTTCGGCATCCGCCAGGGCGACGCGCAACGCTTCCACGCTTTCCCGCGTTGCCTTCCCCGATTGTTCGGCAATGGTGGCAAGGTGTTGCCAGGCGTGGCCCTGGGGTGCGCCAGACCGGGCCCGGCCCAGGATCCATGCACCGGCCAGCACGCCCAACAGGGCGGCAATCGCCACGATAACGGCCAATCCGACGAGCATGTCCGGCGTCATGGTCTTCTCCTGGTTTCGCGGCACGATGCAGCCGTGAACCCGGTATCATGCGACTCCGATCAATTGCACGCGGCCGGTGGTGCGCGGCGGGCACCCGGCTTGCCCGATCCTTCCCAAACAGCCGATAGTGCGTCGCGCCAGGGATGATATGCCGCGAATTCACCTTGCGGCCCTATCGGCTGGGCCATTAGTAACGAACCGTTTACCCCGGTGCAAAAATACGATCGATGGCACCGGCGGACGCAGGAGGGAGCATGACCGCAGAAACCGCGCCGTTCCGGCCAATCGTGCCGGATAGCCAGCCGGCCAACGACACGCCGTCTTATGGCAGCACCCATTTGCGCCATCCAGCCCGGCCAGCGTTGCGCATTCCGCAGTCCATCACCGAAACCACCGGCCCAGCGTTCTCGGCCGCCCAGTTTCCGCCGATGGCCGACCTGTCGGTCCCCAATGGCAAACAGGCGCAGGGCGAACGGATCATTGTCCGCGGCCGCGTGGTGGACGAAAATGATCGTCCGGTGCCGCACACCATGATCGAAATCTGGCAGGCCAACGCCGGTGGCCGGTACGACCACCCCGGCGACCAGCACGACGCGCCAATGGATCCGCATTTTCATGGCGGCGGCCGGGTATTTTCCGACGCCGATGGCTGGTACCAGTTCACCACGATCAAGCCGGGCGCCTATCCCTGGCGCAACCACCACAATGCGTGGCGGCCGAACCATATCCATTACTCGCTGTTCGGCACCGGGTTCGGCCAGCGCGTCATCACCCAGATGTATTTTCCGGGCGACCCGTTGCTGGCGCTGGATCCGGTCTATCTCGCGGTCCCCGACAAGGCCGCACGGGAACGCCTGATCGCCGCATTCGATATCGGGGTCACATCGCCGGAATGGGCGCTGGGCTATCGTTTCGACTTCGTCCTGCGTGGCCGCCGTGCCACGCCAACCGAACAGGCTTAGACATGCCGGTCGCGACCGCCAATCAGACGATCGGTCCTTATTGGCACCTGATCGAAGATCCAACCTGGGCCGACCTGACACGGTTCGGCGCCCAGGGCGAAACGATCGTGCTGACCGGTACGGTAACCGACGGTGGCGGCAACACCGTCGCCGATGCCGCGATCGAAATATGGCAGTCCAGCCCACCGACGTCGGACTCGTTCCCAGCGTTCGGCCGCTGCCGTACCGACGCCGCCGGTGCGTTCCGGTTTACAACCCTGAAACCGAACCCGGTGGCCGGTTTGGGAAACGCGCGGCAAGCGCCGCACGTGGCGATTTCCATCTTTGCGCGCGGGCTGCTGGTGGCGCTGACCACCCGGCTGTATTTCCAGCACGAACCGCTGAACGAAACCGACCCGGTGCTGGCCCTGATCGAGGACGCCGCACGCCGCGATACGCTGATCGCGCGCAAAACGGCTGACAAGTCCTGGCATCTGGACATCCGGTTGCAGGGGGACAACGAAACGGTGTTCATGGAATTTTGATGCCCGCGCTGCCCAAATCGATCGCCACGGTTTCGCTCAGCGGCACGCTTGCCGAAAAGATGGAGGCGGCCGCCGTGATCGGCTTCGATGGGGTCGAGATTTTCGAAAACGACCTGCTGACCTACGAAGGCACGCCCAAGGACATTCGTTACCTCGCCGACAGTCTCGGCCTGACGATCGCCTGCTTCCAGCCGTTCCGCGACTTCGAAGCGATGCCAGACCCGCAGCGCGCCCGCAACATGGATCGTGCCGAACGCAAATTCGACGTGATGCAGCAACTCGGTGCCGAACTGCTCCTGGTGTGCAGCAACGTTTCGCCGCTGTCGATCGGCGATGACCAGCGGGCGATCGCCGACCTGACCGAAATGGCCGAACGGGCGCATAAACGCGGCCTGCGCGTCGGGTTCGAGGCGCTGGCCTGGGGCCGCCACATCGACCGGTGGCGGCACGCCTGGGCCATCGTCGAAGCCGCCAACCATCCCGCGCTCGGCCTCATCGTCGATAGTTTCCACACACTGGCGGTGGGCGACGACCTCGCCGGGCTTAACAATGTCCCGGCAGAAAAAATCTTCTTCGCCCAACTCGCCGACGCACCGAAACTGTCGATGGACGTGTTGTCCTGGAGTCGCCATTTCCGTAACTTTCCCGGCCAGGGCCAGTTACCTGTAACGTCGTTCGTCCGCGACCTGATCGGCGCCGGCTATCGCGGCCCCCTCTCCCTCGAAATCTTCAACGACGAATTTCGCTCCGCCCCGGCTCGGCTCATGGCACGCGACGGCTTGCGCTCCCTGTTGCTGGTGGAAGCGGAAGCCGGCCTGACCGCCCTGCCGGACGCGCCGCACTGCGCCGGGGTGGAATTCCTGGAATTCGCGGTGGATGAACAATCCGGCCGCCGCCTGTCGGAAACGCTACGCGGGCTGGGCTTTCATTACGCGGGCCGGCACCGGTCCAAATCGGTCGATCTGTTCCGCCAGGGCCGGATCAACATGATCCTGAACAGCGAACAGGACAGCGCAGCCGCCGAACATTTCCAATTTCACGGCCCCTCGGTGTGCGCGATGGCTTTCCGCGTGGACAATGCGGCCCAGGCGGTAAACCGGGCGGAAGCGCTGTTATGCCCACCCTGGCGGGAAGCGGTCGGACCGGGAGAACGGGAGATCCCGGCTTTACGCGGGCCGGACGGCACGCTGCTGTATCTGGTGCAACCCTCCACGGACGGAACCACGATCTACGACGCCGATTTCGAATTGTTCGAAGATACCGCGGCGGACCCGCTGCTGACGTCGCTCGATCACATCGCGCAGGCGTTGCCGATGGGCCGGATGGACAATTTCGTGCTGTTCTATCGCGCCCTGTTCGGGTTCATTCCGGAACAATTATGGGAAATCCCCGATACGATGGGGCTGATCCAAAGCCGGACGATGGCAAGCCCCGGCCGCGAGATCCGCTTGCCGCTGAATATCTCGGAAAGCCGCGAAACCGCCACCGGGCGCTTCCTGACCACGTTCTCCGGCGCCGGCGTGCAGCATATCGCGATGGCCAGCCCGGATATCCGCCGTGCCATGGAACAACTGACCGCGCGCGGCGCCCGCTTCCTGCCAATCCCCGGCAATTATTATGAGGATATCGAGGCAAGGTGGGGCCTGGACAACAAACGGCTGGAGATGTTGCGAATAAATAATATCCTGTACGACCGCGACGATGCGGGCGAATTCCTGCACGCCTATACCGATCCGTTCGACGACCGGTTTTTCTTTGAAATCGTCCAGCGCATTGGCGGGTATCAGCAATACGGCGCGGCCAACGCATCGGTGCGGATGGCGGCGCAGGCGAAGCGGCGCGGTGCCGCTTAACATCCCCGGTCCCTGCCCGCCCCGCTGCCCGCCCCCCTGCCCGCCGCCCTGCCCGGCCGGCCAGTTCCACCGCAGCCCGATCGCTGATGGGCTTGGCTGGATCGCCGTGGAACGTGTGGACCATTGAGCCGGAACGGTGCTGTCGGCGGCCGGACAGATTTACGTCCTGGTGAATGGGCGCATGGCGTTCGCGGGGCCCCGTCAACGCGCTTGCGGACAGTCCTGCATTGCAGGCCCCATTATCCGGGCGGAACAAACGGATGATACCATCCGGCGTGCCCCTCATCCCGCCGCCATGGCCTGCCGAGCGTCGATGGCGCTGCGATGGACGACGATTTTGGGGTCGCCGCGGAGTACGTCCCATACGGTTTTGTTGCCTTCGCGGCGGAAGCGGATATCGAACAACCGGCGGCCCATGCGGAGGTCGGTCAATGTGATGTCGGGAAGCCATTCGGGTAGATCCGGATCGACATACAGCGTGTCGTTCGGCGCGTCCGGCTGGATACCCAGCATGGCCTGAATCAGCGCGAAGCACGATCCGGCAGCCCAGGCCTGCGGGACGTTCGCCCCGAGGTACTGTACCGGGAAATTCACCCCGTTACGCTGCACGCCGGCGTACAATTCCGGCAACTGATTCAACAGGAAATGGCTGGCCGCGTCGCCGATGCCCTGGGCGATCAGCGCGGCCTCGGCGGTGAATCCGTACCGTTTGAAACCAAGTGCGATCAGGCTGTTGTCGTGCGGCCAGACCGACCCGTTCTGATAGGAATACGGGTTGTAGGCACGATGTTTGCTGGACAGGGTGCGAATGCCCCAACCGGTGTTCATGTCCGGCGCCATCAGCCGGGCAACGACACGGGCCGCGCGATCAGGGGGAACGATGCCAGACCACAACAAATGGCCGGGATTGGACGCCACGGTCATGACTTTCTGCTTTTCGCCGTCCAGCATATAGGCGTAGAAGCCGGTTTCCTCATCCCAGAATGTTTCGTTGAATTTCGCGAACAGCGCGGCGGCCTTTTCGCGCAAGGCCCTGGCGCGTTCCGGCTTTCCGGTCGCATCGAATATTTCGGCCATGCGCAGCCAAGCGTCATAGACATAGCCTTGCAATTCGCACAATGCCTTGGGGCCGCGCACGGGCGAACCGTCGGGATAGATCATGGAATCGCCGGCGTCTTTCCACGCCATGTTCTCATACCCGGCCGGGGAACGGGTCTGGTATTCCTGCAGCATGTCGCCGTCGCGATCGCCGTAATTGTCGATCCAGTGCAGCGCCGCCTCGGCGTTTGGAAGATAGGTTTCCAGCAGCGTCGCGTCGCCTGTCGCTCGCCATGCGGCATGCAGCGTGATCAGATACAGCGGGGTAGCATCGGCGGTGCCGTAATACGGAGTGTGCGGGATCAGCTTGAAATGCGCGAGTTCGCCGTATCGCAATTCGTGCATGATCTTACCCGGTTCGGCGTCGCGGAAATCATCCCGCTCCTTCGCTTGCCAGCGACCGAGAACGTCCAGCGCACCGCGGGCGAAATCGGAATAAACCAACATATTTTGTATCGAAACGATCAGGCTGTCGCGGCCGAACGGTGCCATGAACCAGGGCAGGCCGGCAGCAGGCAGAAATTCCATATGCCCGGTGCCGGCGATGGGCAGGCGCAGCGCGGCCATGTCATCGATGGCCTGGCGATAGAACCGGTTGAATTCGTCGTTGCTGCTCTGCATTTTCAGCACGGTCTGGCGCCAGTCGCGATGCGCGCCGGCCTGCGACGACGAATCGGGGTGACCGGCGCATCCCTTGGGGGCGCGGTATCGCTTATCCCCATCGGCGAACTCATAAAGCAGGCAACAATGCCATGATGTACCGGGCGGCAGTTTCACCTCGAAACTCAGGCGACCGTTGGCAAAAGCCGCGGGCGAATCGCTGCGCCCGACGGATGTCGCGACGGACCGCGAAAAATCCGCGTTGCGGTATGCCGTGCGCAGGGTCTGGCGGGCTTCCGTCCAATCGGACGCGATGCGGCCCCGGCGGATGTCGCGCTTGGATTTCACATCGAACACGTCGGCGAAGTCGGAGCGTATGGCGATTTCGAGGTTGAACCGCACGGGTTTCGGGCCGTAGTTCGTCACGGTCAGGTCTTCGTGCATGCCCTGATCCAACAGGCGCGATACCTCGAAGGCCAGCGTTTGCGCCGCGACCGGACCATCTTCGGTGACGAATGCGCGGTTCGTGAGGAAAATGCGGGCGGTATCGAAATTGACCGCACCGCCATTCAGCAAATCCCACGGCACGCCGTTGGCGTACACCGACCATGCGCTGATCAGCCGTGTGTCGAAGAAATACAGGCCCTTGTCGCTGGGCCATTCAATCTGACCGTCCGACTCGGTGACCAGCACCGTCATGGCCTGGTGAATGGCAATTTGCGGTGGGCCAACCTGAACCTTGAATGGCATGGGCGAGAAACTCCGCGTGGTAAGGGACGCCAGCCTGTGTATAGCCCAGGTTCGCGGGCGGTATCACGTGACAGGATGGTAGGATTGGATTTGCGGACGCAGACGCAAGCGTGGATCGTCTCGGTCGCGAGGATAGCCCAGACGGCGATCGCGGGACCGGCCATGCGGCTGGGTTGACCGCCCCCGTGTATAGCCGTCTATTACGATATTGTTTTGTTTGTATCCGCGCCCCGGTACGAAGGGTCAGCCGGTCAGGAGACGTGCGATGAGAGATTTCAAGGCCCTTGTACCGGCCGGACAGGGCGGAACGCGCGGTCCCGTGGTCCCGGCGATCCTGACCGTGGGCGCGCTGGCGATTTATGGCTGGGTCAACTTCCTGCTCTTCCCGGTCGCCACGGTGCTGGCGGGCGGCCAGGCGGGACAGCAGTTTCAAAACAGCGACGCGGCGGCGGTTACATCGTTCTATGGCATGCGGGTCTTCGGTCATCTGGGGGTTCCGTTCGTCGTTCTGGTCCTGGTGCTGGTTTGGATCTGGCGCGGCAACCTGTTGCGGCTGCTGGCGTTGCTGGCGGCACTTATCCTGGTTCTGCCGCATCCGGCGGCGGCCTATTACGACAAGACCGACTTCACCGAGGCCTATACGATCCTGCCGAACGAAACCGGGTTCTGGATACCCGACGCCGGCGCCAACAAAGACAACCAGGCGCAATTCGAATCGGAAGCGTATCTGAACGCCAACCGGGTGGCGTTGAAGCGGTTCATCGTGCCGCACGCGAGATTGCAGGGATCGGGAGCGTTCTTCGATTTCTACGTGCCGGCCGGGCGGCTGATTATCGTCGATCGCACCCCGTTCAGCCGGGAATGGGTGGATGCCACCGATCGGGGCACATCGCGCCGCCGGGAAGGGTTTCCCTGCCAGAGCCGCGAAGGCCTGAACATCGCCACGGGGGTGTCCATCGGTGCTTCGGTAATGGAACAGAACGCGGCGAAATATCTGTATCGCTTCGGCGTGCTGGCCCCGGCCGGCGACCGGACCGATCCAAAGATCATCTTCAACTCGGTCTATTACAGCCGCAAGCTGGCCGACGTGATGGACGACGTGGGTCGCAAAAAAATACAGACGCTGGTCTGCGATGCGATCGCATCCCGCACGTTCGACAAAGCGAATGAGGAAGCCGTGCAGATCATGCAGGATGTGAAAACACAGGCGACCGGTTACTTCGCCGAGGTTGGGATTACACTGGATTTCATCGGTTGGGCCGATACGTTCACGTTCGACCGGGTGGTGCAGGATGCGGTCAACCGGCGTTACGTGGCCGGCCAGGATCAGGCGATCGCGGCGGCGTTGTCGCCCTATGTCACAACGATCCAGGCCCTGGCGGCAGCCGACGCGCTGCGATCCTTCGGGCAGAAAAGCGACGGCAGGCTACCGAGTACCGTCGTGGGATTGCCGCCGGAACTGGGGCAGTTGATGTCCACCTTGCTGAAATCCGGGGCGCCAACGCAGCCCGCCCGTTAGGCGGTGGCCAAAAACGACCGCTCGGTAAGACGCCTCCGGCCGGATCGTATCATTCCATTCCCGATGGAATACGCGGAATACGATGCTGGCCGGTTGCTTCTGCTTCGTATCGAACCGGAGCTTGGACTGGTCGGCAGCCTAAGGCAACGCTGGCAAATAAGTGCGTCAGCACGCCAGCAAAGTTGCCGAGCAAAACATGAGCTTAGGGCATGCCCGACACCGCAATCCGAAGCGATAGTTGTTGGGCATGGCCTAAGTGGCCGCGGCACCGATGGGTTCGAAGCGGGCAGATTATAGCTGCCTTCGACCGGCTGCCGCCGCCAGACCGCGATGAACCGTTCGTGCCTTTTCAATCTGCCGAGGATCGTGGTCCTCAGGAGCAGAATGGCGCGCGCCGGACGCCGCAGCACTCCATAACAGGATGCGCGCTCTCACGCGACCCGGTCGTTTCTTAACCGGCCGCCTCGGTCATGGCTCGGGCGGATTGAACAACGTCGAGCGCGGCGTCCTCGGTCGCCACGTCGCGCTTGTCGGCGGCCTCATAAGCTGCCTCGGCTTCGGCCAGCCGCCTTTCGGCCTCGGCCTTGTTGACCTCGGCCAGCGGAATCGCCTTGTTGGCCAGCACGGTGCAGCGTTCCTGCGTGACTTCGGCGAACCCGCCATCGACGAACAGCCGGTCGATGATCCGGTCGCCCTCATACAGATCGATCGTGCCGCCGCGCAGCATGACGATCATCGGGGTATGGCCCTCCATCACCCCCATGTCGCCCTCGGAGGCCGGGATCACCACCATGTCCACCGGACGAGACAGCAGCAGCTTTTCCGGGCTGACGATTTCCAGGGACAGCGGCATGATCAGGCGTTCGCCTTCATCGTTTCGGCCTTCGCAACGGCCTCCTCGATAGTGCCCACCATGTAAAACGCCGCTTCTGGCAGATGGTCGTATTCGCCCGCGCAAATCGCCTTAAAGCTGCGCACCGTGTCGGCCACCGGCACCAGCTTGCCGGGGAAGCCGGTGAATACTTCCGCCACATGGAACGGCTGCGACAGGAAGCGCTGAATCTTGCGGGCGCGCGCCACGACCAGTTTGTCTTCCTCGGACAGTTCGTCCATGCCCAGAATGGCGATGATATCCTGCAAGGATTTGTAGGTCTGCAGAATGCGCTGGGTCTCGCGCGCGACGTTGTAATGTTCCTCGCCCACGATCCGCGGGTCCAGAGATCGCGATGTGGAGTCCAGCGGATCGACCGCCGGGTAAATTCCCAGTTCGGCGATCTGCCGGTTGAGCACGGTCGTCGCATCCAAATGGGCAAAGGACGTCGCGGGCGCGGGGTCGGTCAAATCGTCGGCCGGCACGTAAATCGCCTGCACCGAGGTAATCGAACCCTTGTTGGTGGAGGTAATCCGTTCCTGCAGCGCGCCCATGTCGGTCGCCAGCGTCGGCTGATATCCCACGGCGGACGGAATACGGCCCAGCAGCGCCGACACTTCCGCGCCCGCCTGGGTAAAGCGGAAGATGTTATCGACAAAGAACAGCACGTCCTGGCCTTCCTCATCGCGGAAATACTCCGCCATGGTCAGACCCGACAGCCCGACCCGCGCGCGCGCGCCCGGCGGTTCGTTCATCTGGCCGTACATCAGCGCGACCTTGGAGCCTTCCAACAGGTTGCCGTCGTCGTCCATCTTGATCACGCCGGCATCGATCATTTCGTGGTACAGATCGTTGCCTTCGCGGGTCCGCTCGCCCACGCCGGCGAACACCGACACGCCGCCATGCGCTTTGGCGATATTGTTGATCAGTTCCTGGATCAGCACCGTCTTTCCCACCCCGGCGCCGCCGAACAGTCCGACCTTGCCGCCCTTCAGATACGGGCACAGCAGATCGACAACCTTGATGCCGGTGACGAGAATTTCGGCCGAGGTCGCCTGTTCCTCGAACGTCGGTGCGGATCGGTGGATCGGCATCCGCCCGGCGGTGACGACCGGCCCCTTTTCGTCGATCGGCTCGCCGATGACGTTCATGATCCGGCCGAGGGTTTGGGGACCGACCGGCACCGAAATCGGCGCACCGGTGTCGGTCACTTCCTGGCCGCGGACCATGCCGTCGGTGCTGTCCATCGCGATGCAGCGCACGGTGCGCTCGCCCAGTTCCTGCGCCACTTCCAGGACCAGGGTGCGGTTTTCGATCTTGCAGAGCAGGGCGTTCAGAATGAACGGCAGTTCGCCGTCGAACTGCACGTCCACGACCGCACCGAGAACCTGGGTAACGCGACCGACAATATTGCTTGCCATAATGGATTTCCTTCGATTCGGTACGGGATCAGACGGCTTCGGCGCCGGAAATGATCTCGATCAGTTCCTTGGTGATGTTCGCCTGACGGGCGCGATTGTAGTTTTGCGACAGACGCTTGATCATGTCGCCGGCATTGCGGGTCGCGTTGTCCATCGCGGTCATCCGAGCACCATGCTCGCCGGCCGCGCTTTCCAGCAGCGACCGGTACATTTGGATCGCCAGCGCCTGCGGCAGCAGTTTGGCCAGGATGGTTTCTTCGTCGGGCTCGAAATCGTAGATCGCACCGCTGGTATCCAGCGTTTCGCCCGCCGGCGGCGGCGGTGCGGGAATAATCTGCTGTTCGGTGACGATCTGCGCGATCACCGACTGGAAGCGGTTATACACCACCGTCGCCACGTCGATTTCGCCCGCCGCCAGCATCGCCGCGATCCGGACGCCGATCTCTTGCGCGTCGCCGAAATCGATGCGGCGCTTGCCGGCATATGTGATGTCGCCGACGATGCGGCTCGATAGTTCGCGGCGCAGATAATCGCGCCCTTTTCGGCCCACCGCGAGAATTTTGACCGTTTTCCCATCGGCTTCCAGTCGCCGCGCCAAATTCCGCGTTGCTCGACCGACCTGGGTGTTGAACGCCCCGGCCAGGCCGCGATCAGCCGTCACCGCGATCAACAGATGCACCTTGTCGGCGCCTGTGCCGACCAGCAGCGGGGGCGCGGTCGGCGACCCGGCGACCGACGCCGCCAACGCCCGCAGCATGCGGTCCATACGCTCCGCGTACGGACGTGCCGCTTCCGCCTGTTGTTGCGCCCGGCGCAGCTTCGATGCCGCCACCATCTTCATGGCGGACGTAATCTTCTGCGTCGATTTCACGCTGTTGATGCGTGTCCGGAGAGCCTTCAGGCTTGGCATGGGTTCCGGCTTCTAGCTGAAGGATTTCGCGAAAGCGTCCAGGAAGGCAATCAGGCTTTTCTCGGTCGGCGCCTTGATCTCCAGATCCGTACGGATCGCGTCCAGGATCGCCGGCTCCTTGGCTTTCAGTTCGGTAATGAACTGCGACTCGAACCGACCGACACGGCCCACATCGATTTTGTCGAGGTACCCGCGCACCCCGGCGAAGATCGCCACCACCATTTCCTCGATCGGCAGTGGCTTGTACTGCGGCTGCTTCAGCAGCTCCGTCAGCCGCGAACCGCGCGCCAGCAACTGCTGGGTGGACGCATCGAGGTCGGACGCGAACTGCGCGAAGGCGGCCATTTCGCGGTATTGCGCCAGTTCCAGCTTGATGCGTCCGGCGACCTGCTTCATCGCCTTCACCTGAGCGGCCGACCCAACGCGGGACACCGACAGGCCGACGTTCACCGCCGGGCGGATACCGCGAAAGAACAGTTCGGTTTCAAGGAATATCTGGCCGTCGGTGATGGAAATCACGTTGGTCGGGATATAAGCCGACACGTCTCCGGCCTGCGTTTCGATCACCGGCAGCGCCGTCAATGACCCGGCACCGAGCGCGTCGTTCATCTTCGCGGCGCGTTCGAGCAGGCGAGAATGCAGGTAGAACACGTCGCCGGGATAGGCCTCGCGGCCCGGCGGGCGGCGCAGCAGCAGCGACATCTGGCGATAGGCGACCGCCTGCTTGGACAGATCGTCGTAGAAAATGACGGCATGCTGGCCGCTGTCGCGGAAGAATTCGCCCATCGTGCAGCCGGTGTATGGCGCCAGGAACTGCATCGGCGCCGGGTCCGACGCGGTGGCGGCGACAACGATGGAATACTGCATCGCGCCGTTTTCTTCCAGCGTGCGCACCAGTTGCGCGACAGTGGACCGTTTCTGGCCGATCGCGACATAGATGCAGACCAGCGCCTTCTTGGGATCGCCGGAGTTGTTGCCGGCTTTCTGGTTGATGATCGTATCGATAATCACCGCCGTCTTGCCAGTCTGGCGATCGCCGATGATCAGCTCGCGCTGACCGCGACCGACCGGGATCAGCGCATCGATCGCCTTCAGGCCGGTCTGCATCGGCTCATGCACCGACTTGCGGGGAATGATGCCCGGCGCCTTGACCTCGACGCGGCTCATTTTCGCATCCGCGATCGGGCCCTTGCCGTCGATCGGATTGCCGAGGCCATCAACCACGCGCCCAAGCAGGCCAAGCCCGGTGGGGACTTCCACGATGGCGCCGGTGCGGGCGACGGTGTCGCCTTCGCGGATATTACGATCGTCGCCGAAGATCACGACGCCGACATTGTCGGTTTCCAGGTTCAGCGCCATGCCGCGCAGGCCGGCCGAGGGAAACTCGACCATTTCGCCGGACATCACATTCTGCAGGCCGAACACACGGGCGATGCCGTCGCCCACCGACAGGACCTGACCGGTTTCGGCGACATTGGCTTCGGTATCGAACGCGGCGATCTGCTTCTTCAGAATCTCCGAGATCTCGGCGGGGCGGATCTCCATCTTACGCGGCTCCCTTCATGGCGTACTGCAAACGTTGCAGCCGGGATTTCAAACTGGTGTCGTACAGGCGGGCGCCGATCTTCACGATCAGCCCGCCAAGCAGGTCGGGTTCGACCCGTTCATCGATATTGACGTTGCCGTAGCCGGCCTCGATCAGGCGGGCACGCAACTGCTGGCGCTGCACGTCGCTAAGTGCGTGCGCGGAGGCGACATGGGCGGTGACAATGCCGCGCCGTTCGGCCACCAGGGCGGCGAACGCGCTAACGATATCGCGCAGGGACCGCAGCCGGCGATTGACCGAGACGACACCGGCGAAATCGCGCACTTCCTTGCCGAAGCCTTCGCTTGCCAGCACCGCCTGAACGGCGGCGGTAGCGGTTTTCACGTCGATCAGGGGCGATTCCAGCAGACGGCGGAAATCGGCGCTGGCGTCGATCGTGCGGCCGAGGTTTTCCATCTGCGACACCACGGTGTCCAGCACATGGTTTTCATCGGCATGCGCATACAGCGCGGCGGCATAGCGATCGGTCAGGCCGCCGCCGGACGAGATGGTCGTAGCCGAAGACGCCACTTGGGTTTCCATATGTTGGCCGAACCACGAATGTGGCGGGCAAATGTCGGGACCGGCCGGCCGAACCGGCGCCGGGCGTCTAACATGGGGTATCGACGCACGCAACACGCGCCGGGCGCGCTCGTGACGTTTTATCCATTTGCGGGACAACCGACCCTGGCTGGCGCGGCGACGGCGCGGCCAGGTCCTCCTGAGTGGGCGATCCGCGACGCCGCGCGCCCCAAAGAAAAATTCGCCAAAAGCCGGCAGCACGCTGTCCGGGGCCAAATAAATTCAACCGGCGGTGGTATAGACGTGTAAATATCTTTAACGCGAGTAGTGATTCGCCGGTATCGATAGTGTCTCCGGATCGTACAAAGACGGGAAGGACCCTTGGACGGCATGGCGCACAGCCTGGATGATTACGCCGATAAGACCGAGAAACCGTTCCGGAAACCCCGCTGGGGCGATCGCCTGTCGCTGCGGGCAAGACTGCTGCTGTTGGTCGTCGCCAGTATTGTGCCGCTGGTCGGGATGGGCACGATCGCGGAATACCTGGATTACCGTGCCAGCAAGGTTCGCATGTACGAAGGGCTGCTGGCCACCGCCCGCGGTACCGCCTTCGCGGTGGAACTGGAACTACAGCTTCGCGTTTCGGCTCTGGAAACCCTTGCCCTCTCGCCAGCGTTGCAAACAGGCGATGTTGAAAGCTTCGATCGACAGGCCAACGCATTCCTGGCTCACCAGCAGGCCGGATCCGTCCTGAGCATTGCCAGTCCGGATTCGCGCGACACGCGATTCTACGTTTTGCAGCCGCAGAGCATTGTACCCAGCCAGCGAAACGCCATGACCGCGGCCAATCGTCAGGTGTTCGCGACCAGCCGGCCTGTCGTGACCGATATCGAGACAAACCAAATCGCGGGCCGCCCGGGGTTCAGTGTCGAAGTTCCGGTGTTTCGCGACGGCGCCGTGGCGTACGCGCTGTCGCTTTGGGTTTCGTCCGATAGCCTGACCGGTATGCTGGTGGGTCGCCGCCTCCCCGCCGGCGCGGTCCTGGCCGTCGTGGACACAGCCGGGTTGATCGCGGCGCGGGCGCCGGGCGCCGGGCGGTTCGACGGTTCGCCGATTGTGCCCGCACTTTGGAACGAGGTTCGGAACAACACGGAAGGGGTGTCGGCCGCCCCAACGCTGGAAGGCGTTCCGGCTGTCGTGGCCTATGCGCGGACTGCATCCTTCGGCTGGACCGCGATTGTCGGCATGCCGGCCGAATCGGTGTCCGGGCCCTTGAGGGCGGGAATCCTGCTTGTAGCCGGCGCCGGGGCGACCGTGCTTATCGCGGCACTGCTTCTGGCGAGTTACCTGGCCAGGGCGATCACAGGCCCGATCCGGCAGCTGGGCCATATCGCCGCGCGCGACGGGATGACCGGACTGGACGACCCTCCCCTGACCGGCCTGCCGGAAACCGACCGCGTTGCCCGCGCCCTGACCGAGGCCGCCGCCGCCCGGCACAACGCAGCAGCCGCACTCGCCGAAAGCGAAGCACGCTTCCGGGCGCTGTTCGAACGGTCGCCCAGCGGGCTGATCCTGATCGATCCCGAAACAACGTGTGTCATCGCAAGCAATGCCGTCGCGGCATCCTATGTCGGTCATTCGGCCGAGGCCTTTCGCGGTCGCCCGATCGTCGATTTCGCCCTGGATACCAGCCCCGAACGCATCCGGGCGATTTGCCGTTCGGTTGCCGCGGGCGAAACCATAAGCTACGAAACACGGATCCAGGGCTTGTCCGGCGTGCGCAACCTGCTGGTCGCCGCCGCGCCGGTGCAAGTCGGCGGCCGCACGCTGGTCCTTATCAATCAAATCGATGCCACCGCCCTGCGCCGCGCGGAAGCCGGACTCCGTATCAATGAAGAACGCCTGGAACTGGCGCGCAATGGGGCAAATCTCGGTATCTGGGACTGGGACGTCGTGCATGGCTCGCTGACCTGGAGCGAGCATCAGTGGTATCTGCACGGCCTGGAACCAGATACCGCCGGACCCAGCCCAACGCTCTGGCGCAACAGCATAAATCCGGCCGATCTGCCTGGAGTTGAGAAAGCACTGGCCGCCACGCTGGCCTCGGGCGGCCAATTATTTGCGTGCGAATACAGCGTGGTCCTTCCAGATGGATCGCAGCGTCGCCTGCTCGGGCGCGGACAGGCCATTCGCGACGCAAGCGGATCGCCGATACGCATGGTCGGCATCAATATGGACGTTACCGCTCGGTATGAAGCCGAACTGGCACGCGACAGGCTGATCGGGACGCTGGAATCGGAGCGGAGCCGCCTGACCGGGATTATCGAGGCGCTACCGATCGGCGTTGGCATCGTCGATACCAACGGCCGCGTCATCCTTGGCAATGCGCGGATGAACCGGCTGATCGGGCAGGTTCTTCCGTCCATGTCGGATACGCCGTCCGGCGAGTGGATCGCCAGCGACGCGGATGGCAAACCGCTGGCGCCCGCCGATTTTCCGATCCGCCGGGCCTTGCAGTATGGCGAGACCGCTTTGCCTGGGGTGGAATTCCTGCGACGGGACGGGAACGGCCAGGAAATCTGGCTCCGGGTCGGTGGCCTGCCGCTTCGCTGGGAAGGCGAAAAAGTATGCGAAGCGCTTGGCATTCTGCTGGATATCGATGCCGAAAAGCGCCTGTTCGGCGTGCAACAGGAAATCAACGCCCGTCTGGAACAGCGCGTTCTGGAAGAGATGACCGCTCGCGAAGCAGCCCAGCAACGTGCCGTCCTCGCCGAGAGAATGCAGGCGCTGGGGCAGATCGCAGGCGGCATCGCGCATGACTTCAACAATGTCTTGCAAGCAGTATCGGGCGGAGCGGCGCTGATCGAGCGCCGTCCGGATCAGATTGAGCGCGTTCTGCGCAGTACTCGGATGATTTTGGATGCGGCGCAGCGCGGCGCGGCGATCACCAGCCGGCTGCTAACGTTCGCCCGCAGGGGCGACCTGCGGGCGGAAAACGTCGATGCAGCGGCATTGCTGGCCGACATCGCGGAGGTCCTGTCCCACACGCTGGGCGGATCGGTGGTCTGTTCGGTGAATGTGCCGCCGGGATTGCCACCATTGTTCGCCGACCGGGGGCAGTTGGAGACGGTGCTGGTCAATCTGGCCACCAATGCGCGCGACGCGATGCCGCACGGCGGTACGCTGACGTTCGGCGCGGAGACCGAATGTGTCGCGGCTGGCTCATCGCATGCGGCCGGCCTTCTACCGGGCCGGTATGTCAGACTCGTCGCGGCCGATACCGGCAGCGGTATGGACCGCGCGGTGCTGAGCCGGGTCACGGAACCCTTTTTCAGCACGAAAGAACCTGGCAAGGGAACCGGACTTGGTCTGGCTATGGCAAAGGGATTCGCCGAACAAAGCGGAGGCGGCTTGTCCATCGAGAGCGAGGTTGGGCAGGGCACGCGCATTATGTTATGGTTGCCCGCCTCCGGCAGTACCGGCGGCGCTGCGTCGCCGCACGCCGCCCCGGCCCAAACGGGGCCCTATAGGCCGCGGGTGCTGCTGGTCGATGACGATACGATGGTACGGGAGGTTTTGGCACTGTCGCTGGAGGATGGCGGCTATTGGGTGCTGCAAGCCGATTGCGGCGCGGCCGCACTGAAGCATCTGGCGTCCGGCGAGGCCGTGGATATTCTTGTGTCGGACCTGACCATGCCTGCAATGGACGGAGTGGCGGTGATCCGGACAGCGCAAGAGCAGCGATCCGGCCTGCCCGCCGTGCTGCTGACCGGCTACCCCGGCGATGTCGCCGAACTGGCGGCGAGCGGCACTTTTTCGCTGCTGCGCAAACCGGTGACGGGCCTTCAACTCGCGGAGCGGATCGGGGCCCTGCTGCAACAAAGACGCGCGGTGGCGGTGCGTGACGCCAGCGGCGGCGTGGCCGAACAGCGATCCTGAGCAGCCGGCGCGTGTCCGGCGGCGAAACGGGCAAGCAATACCAACCGGCGTGACGACACGTCTTCCTTTCTTTCAGCCATGCCTGCCAATAATCGCTTCGGATTGCGGTACCGGGCATGCCATAGGCTCATGTTTTGCATGGCAACTTTGCTGGTGTGCTGACGCACTTATTTGCCGGCGTTACCTTATGGCCGGCGCTATCCTCAATGCGGCGCGCCGCTCCAGGGCGGCGGTCCCAGATCGAGGTGCTTTTCGGGCACCGTGGCGCCGGATATCGCACCGGCACCGCCGCCGATCAGCGCGCCGGCCACAACCCCGACCGGCCCCCCGATGAGGCCGATAAGCGCACCCGTTCCCGCCCCGGCGGCGGCACCGCCGGTCGTGCGATCGGCTGGATCATGACCGCAGCCGGTCAGGCATCCCAGCAGCAGAAGTACGGGCACCCGGCACAATGAGTGCCGCGGCACCGCATAAGGACGCAGCCGGTTTCGCCTACCCTGTTCCGGCATGGCCATACCCTTCCGTTAGCCCTGCGGCGCGTATCCCGGCGGCGGACCGCCCTGGGGCGGCTGTCCCTGGGGCGGCTGTCCCTGCGGCACATAACCCTGGGGCGGATAACCCTGAGGGGCATAACCCTGGGGCGCATAACCGGGCGGCGGACCGCCTTGCGGCTGACCGTATCCCTGCGGCGGCGCGGTTTGGTTGCGGAAGCCCGGGACCTGATTGCCGCGCGAATACATGCATTGCGCATACGCCATGTTGTAACGTTTCTGCAGGCTGTAATTCGCCTGTCCCGCCGGCCCTGCCCCGACCGCGGTGCCACCCAGCGCACCAAAGCCCGCCCCCACGGCCGCGCCCTGGCCACCGCCCAAAGCCGCACCAAGTCCGGCGCCCAGCAGGGTGCCAATCACCCCGATGCCGATCTGTTCGGTGTTCGACTGCTGCGATCCGCCCTGCACCTGTTCGGACGCAAACTGGGTGCAAAGTGCCTGATCGGCCTGGAAAGCCTCGAACGGTTTACCGGGTGCCGGCATCACAGGCACTGTCGGCCCCATGGGCTGGCTCGAACAGGCGCTTATCAACAGCAATGGCACCAGCAAAGCGGCAGAGCGTTTCGACGATCGCATCGGTCTATCCATCCCTATCTGTGCGGCCCGGAAGGCACAATTCGCCACGGTGTCTGGCACAAAACAATATATGGATAAAATCCCTTCGGTGCATCGCACCGATAGAAAAAAGCTGCCGGCTTCGGTCCCAGGCGATACGGCTCGATCGCCCCGTCCCCGCCACCGGGTAAACGATGCCGCGTATGGCGGTGCCCGCGATGCGCATGAGGCGGCGCCGCATCGTCATATCCGGCCGTCTGCGCCTGGGCCGGGGCAATCAGCAGTCCGAAAACGCAAAGCCAGATCAGCCACACCGGAACAATCCCCGCAAACGCCGGGATAACCTGGCGCACCGGAGTTAAAACGCGGTTAACGCGATGGCGCCCGCTCAGGCGACTCCGTCCAGAAGCGGGCGCAGGAACGCCAGCAGATTGCCGCCCGGAAACAGATACCCGGCCATACCGGCCGCTGCCGCCGCCTGCATATCGCTATCCTGATCGCCGATCATGACAGCGCGTCCTGGGTCCAGGTTCCACGCCTGGAGCAGGTCGAGCAGCATACCCGGCAGCGGTTTGCGCCACGGATGGGCCTGCCGGTACGCCGCCACGGCGGCATCCGGATGATACGGGCAGAACCGCGTATCGTCGATCCGCCCGCCCGCCGCCCGGACCTCGTCCGTCATCCACCGCAGCAGATCCCGGACGGCGTCTTCCGTATAAAATCCCCGCGCGACGCCGGACTGGTTGGTGACCACGAACACCAGCCAGCCGGCCTGCGCGGCATACCGCAATGCGTCCAGTGCGCCATCGACCCATTCGAACCGGTCGAGCGACCCGACATAGCCCCGATCGACATTCAGAACGCCGTCCCGGTCGAGGAACAGCGCCTTGCGGCCACCGCCGCTCATCACGCCTCCGCGGCCGGTTCCCGTCCGGCCAGCACCTTGTCCACCCGGCGCCCGTCCATTTGCGTGACCTCGAACCGCCAGCCGCCGAAGACGATCCGGTCGCCAGTACCGGGCACCCGCCGCAGCAGCGCCAGCAGCAGCCCGGCGAGCGTATGATAGCTGCCTTCGGCCGGCAGGTCCGGCAGGTTCAGCCGCGCTTTCAGTTCATCGACCGGGGTCATGCCGTCGAACGTCACGGTCGTTTCGCCTTCCGGTCCCGGCACACCCTCGCGATGGCCTGGCCCGGCCGCGTCGCCGACGATCGCCTGCAACACGTCGGCGGCGGTCACCACGCCCTCGAAGCTGCCGTATTCGTCCATCACCAGGGCCAGGCCCAGCAGGTCGGATTTCAGCCGTTCCAGCGCATCGAGTGCGCTGATCGTGTCCGGCACGATCATCGGCTGGCGCAGGCTGGCGCTGACCGACAGGGCCCCGCCGCTGAGGATCCGGTCCAGCAGGTCCTTGGCCTGCACCACTCCCACGACGTTATCGATCGATCGGTCGCAGACCACGAACCGCGAGTGCGGGGCCGCCTTCAGCGCCGCGACGATCGCCTCCGCCGGATCGGTCCGGTCGATCCATGCCAGTTCCGTCCGGGGCGTCATGATGGCGCGCACCGGCTTGTCGGCCAGCCGCAAAACGCGCTCTATCATGTCGCGCTCGCCGCGTTCCAGGACGCCGGTTTGCGCGCCTTCCGCCAGCAACGCCTTCAATTCTTCTTCCGTCACCGACTGCCGCGACGCTCGGTGCAACCCGAACAGCAGCAGAATTCCGTTGGAGGATTTCCCCAGCAGCCACACCGCTGGGCCGACAATACGCGACAGGACAGCGATCGGCCGAGCGACGCGGATGGCCATGAGTTCGGGGCCGCGCAGGGCGAGTTGCTTGGGGACCAGTTCCCCCAGAACCAGTGTCAGATAGGTCGTGACGATGACCACGGCCCCCAGCGCCAGGCTTTCGGCGAACCGGGCCATGGCCGGAAATGTCTCCAGCCAGGCCTGCAGGTGGGACGCGATGCGCGCGCCGCCGAAGACGCCGGTGAAAACGCTGACCAGGGTGATGCCCACTTGCACTGTCGGCAGGAATCGCTGCGGATCGTCCGATAGTAGCCTGGCCTCGGCGACGCCCTTGACGCCCTTGCGTTCCAGCACGGCGAGCCGGGCGCGGCGCGCCGAGACCAGGGCCAGCTCGCTGAGGGAGAACAGGCCGTTCACGAGGATCAGCAGCAGGATGACGATAATTTCAAAGGCGATGGTCATGGCAATTCCACAAGCCGGCGCGTTCGCCCGGCACGAGCGGCATTCGTTTATCATAATTTCGCCGGGCCTATGAGGGGGGATGGCGAACGATGCGGGGAACGGCCGGATCGGTGGGCATGTCCAGCCGGCTCAAGCCCTCGCCATAGCGTGCGCCGTGCCGTGTCCCGCCCGAAAGACCATTGTATTCTAACAATTTCTGGCCCCAGACGGTCATTCATGATTTATTAACGACTGCCTGATTTCTGACCGGAGCATTGCCCGTGACCCCGCCACATTTTTCTGAAACCTTAACGGCCGACCCCGCGACCCGGACGGCGGTACTCATCCCGTTTCCCGCCCGCCCCAAACCCGCCGCCCCCGATCCGCGCGAACGGCTGACCCTTGCGCTGGCGTCCTTGAATACCGCCTTGTCGGACCAGCGGAGTGCCGTCGCCGGCTGGCGCGATGTGCTGGGCGAACTCAAAGCCACGACCGAGGGACTCGACGACAGCCTGCAACGCTATCGTGCAAATTTGCGGGCACTGGGCCACAGCGTATCTTCGTTGCGGACCAAGGCGAAGGCGCTGGAGGCCTGGGCCGATGGCCTGGCACCGCCGGCGCCGTAACCCAGGCGTCGTGGAATCGTTGCTCCCGCGCGCGTGAACCGATAGATTTGGCCGTGCCCGGTGGAGTCCCGGCGGGGCGCCGGGACTCCAGGAGGCGCGAGGTTCGGCCGGCGTTCAGCGTATTGGTTCAAAAACTGCAATGAGTGACACGTTCAAGCGACGCCGCCGGCGCACCGGATCGACATCGGCACGATACCGAGCTTCGCAGTTGGTGCCCGCCGAATCCAGCCGCTCCGGCCGGATCGGAAGGGCAGAACTCGCGGCGGCCGGCGCGGTGGCCATCGTCGCCGTGGCGCTGTCCATTTTGATCTGGATCGTCACAATCCGCGCCGTGCAAGAGCAAGAGACCGAAATTCTCGATCGCGCGGAGCAGTCGTTAACCGCCCAGGCCAGCACAATGGCCGAAACGATCGGCAACGAACTGCTGCTGATCGATCAAAGCCTGACCATCATCCAATCGGCCTGGAAAGCCGACAGCGAGTCGGTGAATCTTACCAAATGGCAGAAAGAAATGCCTGCGCTGACCGCTGTGTCCGACGATCTGTTTATTTGCGACGACACCCATATCATCCGGCAGGACATCCTGCCCCAGGCAGTGGGACAGGGCGTAGGTTCCGCCTATGTCACCTTCCCGCATGGCTCGCTGGAACAATTCGAGAGCGACGGCACCAAGGACCGCGAATCGCTGCTGCTGCAAGGCGAGGCCACCAGTGTGCCAATGGAGGCCCGGCAATTCCTGGTGTATATCGTCCGCCAGTTAGACCATCCAAAGGGCTGGCTGCTCGGTGCATCCTACCGGTCCGCCGAAATCACCAAATTGTTCGCCGCCGCTGCGCTGGGGGTCAATCCGGTCGTCGCACTGGTGGATACGCAGCGCGGCGTCGTGCAGTCCGTCGTGGGGCCGGCCGCCCGGCACCCGCGAACCGATATTTCAAAGATGCCGCTGTTTGACATTATGACGCGTTCGGCATCCGGGACCTGGATCGGCAACGCCGGCATCGACGGTACCGAACGGCTGCACGCCTTCCATCGCGTTGCCAACCGGA
The DNA here is from genome assembly GCA_021805565.1 of Pseudomonadota bacterium. Lineage (GTDB taxonomy): Bacteria > Pseudomonadota > Alphaproteobacteria > Acetobacterales > Acetobacteraceae > Rhodopila. The sequence goes on along the minus strand of JAJZFA010000048.1, from coordinate 27,527 downwards.
ACATGATCGTTTTGGTCGGCCAGACCATGACCGAGACGATGGCGCCGGCCGACAGCCTGGCGAACGGTTCCCGGGCTCTGGCGTTCGTGGCCACGGCGCTGGTCCTGGCGATCGGCGGGCTGGTCCTTTGGGAACTTTATACCGTTCGCGCCACGGTGCGGCAGCAGCGCGTCTTCGATCGCAACCGCAAGGAACTTGAACGGCTTCGCCTGGAGGAAACCAGTAACGTATCGAAATCGCAATTGAATTCCGCCCGGCTGCAAACGGTTCTGACCAGCGTCGCCGACGGTATTGCGCTGTTCGATTCAGGCTTCCGGCTGGCGCAGTGGAATTACCCGTTTGTTCGAGCAATTGGCATCGAACTAAGGCGCGACATGCCGCTGGATGCATTGCTGCGCGATCAGGCTCGTTTGGGTCTTTTCGGTGCCGCCATAGACATCGAGGCCGAGGTGAACCGGCGGGCCGACCTGTTGCGCACCGGCGACATCGGCGGTGTGCCGCAGCCTGGACCGGATGGGGAAACCCTGACCCTGCGAGGACTGCCGGTCGCCGAAGGTGGATTTATTCTGCTGCTGAACGGAATAGCAAACTGGGAGCCGGCACCGCCGCCAGCACCGCCGATGGAGACTAACGAACCGGCCACACCCCAACCACCGGCCGCCGCGCCGATCGAATGGTAAGGGCAGCATTGGCAATCGGTGTGTCAGTACGCCGATAAAGCTGCCCGCCCGAACAAAAAATCAGGCCATGCCCGGCGCCGCAACCCGAAGCGGTGGTTGCCGGGCATGCCCCAAGGGCAGCATCGTTTTATCCTTACGGTCAGGATTCGCCGGCGCAGAGCCAGCAAGGACGGGGTTTGCCGGGACCGGTGCCGAAAAGGCCGACTTCCGCGCCGCATCTCCGGCAGGCGCACCGTCCCGGTCATACCCGGTGTGGCCCGTTTGTCAGCCCCCTGGACCATCCGGGGCGAGCGACGGGACGTAATTGTTCGGAATATCGAAAATCGCCGGCTTCATTTTGCGGAAATGGACCGATTTAGCCAGGATGACAGTCTGCCCGTTCACCGCGACGCGCAGCAGAACACCGCTATCCGTAACGCAGATGCTGCGCGATCGTCCGTCGGCGGGTCCGGTCCAGTTCCAATCGGTGCAGCTCAGGCCCGCCACGGTTGCCTGCCCGCCGGCGGTGCGCTGCAGGTCCGGATCGGGATAGAGTGCGGTGCCTTTCGGAACCTCAAGCTTAAGATAGGAGTGCGTGTCGCTCCGCAACAACGTTTCGTAATTGGATTTGTGATCGACGATCACCACGGAACTGCCGGGGCCGTCCGCCCGTTCCAACGCGCTGGCGGCGCTCCACCGCACTCTCCGGTTAAACGCAGGCTCGTCTGGGCGGTTTACACGGTAGTTTATCTCCACGTCCTGATCGGGGACAAGTTTCGGAGTGTCCTGAGCCTGCGGTGCGGCCTGAGCTGGGGCCTGAACCGGGGCTAAGGCTGCGGTCGCCGCGAGCAAGCCCGCGATTACCGTTACAAGTGCTGACCGGCCCATTGTGCATCCCCGTCATCGCGTCGCCAACCGCTAAAGGCGTCCGGCCAACGGCCGGCCGGCTTGTCGAGCGACGTTCCGATGACAAGCTAGCCTTGTTTACGCCATGGCGGCGAGTCAAACGAACACACGCCAATCCGAACCGCCGTTACGTCGCGGCCGGACAATTCGCCGCCCGTGGCGCCGGTTTTTCGTGCGCGAAATTTGACACCCCCCCGTGCGGGTAAGCTATCACCATAAAAGAGCCGCCGGCCGCACCGGCGAACGGGAGAAACGTCCATGCCGATTCTGCGTCTCGCGGCGATTGCCTCGGCGTCTCTGCTGCTGACTTTGTTTTCCGTCCCGCACCCGGCGTGGGCGCAGGACAAAACGGTCACGCTGAAAATGTCGTCCTGGGTTCCCCCGGCGCACCCGCTCAATCCATCCCTGATTGCCTGGGCCGCCGACATCGAAAAGGAATCCGGCGGTACCATTAAGGCAATCCTGTTTCCGTCCGAACAACTCGGCAAAGCCATGGATCATTACGACATGGCCCGCGACGGCATCGCCGACTTCGCTTACGTCAACCCCGGCTATCAGCCCGGCCGCTTTCCCATTATCGCGGCCGGCGAACTACCGTTCCTGATCGGCAACGCCAAGGGCGGATCGGCCGCACTGGATGAGTGGTACCGCCCCTATGCGGCGACGGAAATGAAGGACACGCATTTCTGCTTCGCCTTCGTCAACGATCCCGGCACATTTCACTCGCGCCATAAAATCGTGCTTCCAACCGACATAAAAGGCGACAAGGTCCGCCCAGGCAACGCCACCATGGGCGCCATGGTCACGCTCCTCGGCGGGACCAACGTGCAGTCCTCCGCGCCCGAGGCCCGCGAAGTGCTGGAACGCGGGGTCGCCAACACCATTGGTTTCCCGTGGGGGTCCATCGTGCTGTTCGGGATCGACAAAGTGGTGAAATTCCACATGGACGTGCCGCTGTTTTCCACCACCTTCGTCTGGGCGATGAATCAGGCCAAATACGATTCGCTGTCGCCGGCCCAGCGAACGGTCATCGACCATCATTGCACCGCCGCGTGGGCGGAGACGGTTGCCACCCCGTGGGCGGATTTCGAGTATGCCGGGCGGGCCAAACTGGCGGCCGAACCGGGCCACGATGTCTATAAGCTGACGCCGGAGCAACTCGCGGCATGGCATGCGGCGGTCGCGCCGTTGACCGCGGCCTGGGCCTCCAAGGTGCGGGACAGCGACGCGAAGCTGACCGGCCTGAAGGCGGACCTTCAGCAACATGGCGCGCTAGCCGAATGACGCGATCCGTCGGCCCGATGGATCGGTTCATCGATACGATCGAATGGCTGGCGGCGGCTTTCGTCGGCATCGTCGCCGTCGATATTTTCGTCAGTGTCCTGCTGCGCTATTTCTTCGCGGTCGCGATCCCCGACAGTTACGACTTCGGAAAATTGCTGCTGGGAATCCTGATCTTCTGGGGTATCGCCGCGACCAGCTATCGCGGCACCCATATTACCGTCGATCTGCTGTGGTCGGCGGTCGGACCGGCCGGCAAGCGAGCGATCGACATCTTCGCCACCCTGGTGCTGTTGTTCGTCGTCACCGTGCAAACCGTCATGCTGTTCGACAAAGTGCGACTGACGATGCAAGACAATGTCCTCACCTACGATTTGCGGATTCCAACATGGCCGTTCGCCCTCGTCGCGTGGCTGGGCGATGTGTCGGCCGTGCTGCTGATCGCGATCCGCACCTGGCGGCTGATCTTCCACCCAGCCGATGTGGATGAAGCGCATAGCCCGCAAGCGGTGGAATAGGCATGGAATTGTCGCCCGACGCGGTGGCCGTTGCCGGCTTCGCGGTCCTGTTCTCGCTGATGCTGCTGCGCGTGCCCGTGGGCATGGCGATGGGCCTGGTGGGTGTAGGAGGCTTCGGTTATCTGGTCGGCGGCGAACCGGCGCTGAAAATGGTCGGCCAGACCAGCATGCGGATCGTCACCGATTATACGTTCGGCGTGATTCCGATGTTCCTGCTGATGGGTGCGATCGCATCGCGCACCGGCATGAGCAAGGAACTGTTCCAGGCCGCCAACCGCTTTGTCGGGCACTGGCGCGGCGGGCTGGGGATCGCGACCATCGCCGCCTGCGCGGGGTTCGCCGCGATCAGCGGATCGTCCGTGGCGACGGCGGCGACGTTCTCCACCGTTGCCTATCCGGAAATGCGGCGGTTCGGCTATCCGAAGTCGTTCGCCACCGGGGTCATCGCGGCGGGCGGAACGCTGGGGGCGATGTTCCCGCCGTCCATCGTGCTGGCCGTGTACGGGCTGATCACCCAGCAGGATATCGGCAAGCTGTTCATCGCGGGAATCCTGCCGGGGCTGCTCGCGGTCTGCATGTATATGGGAACGATCTTCCTGATCGGCCGCGTCCGCCCAGGCTGGCTGCCGGCGGCGCGCGTGGCGTCGTGGCGGGAACGGTTGCAGGCGATCAAGGACGTGTGGGCGCCGCTGCTGCTGTTCGCGTTCGTCATCGGCGGCCTGTACGGCGGATTGTTCACCCCGACCGAGGCCGGTGGCATGGGCGCCGGCGGGGCAACGCTGATCAGCCTGGCGCGCGGGCGGCTGTCGCGTCAGGACATGCTGCAATCGTTGCTTCAGGCAACGCGAACCGCGGCGGCGGTGTTCACCGTGCTGATCGGGGCGATCTTGTTCGGATACTTCCTGACCGTAACCCAGACGCCGCAGAAGGTCACCGCATTCATTACGGGAATGGGATTCGGCCCGCTGGGGTCGCTTCTGCTGATCATGGCGATGTATCTGGTGTTGGGATGCCTGATGGACGCGATGGCGATGGTAATCCTGACGGTGCCGATCATCTTCCCCGCGGTGACGGCGCTGGGCTTCGATCCGATCTGGTTCGGCATCATCATCGTCATGACGGTGGAACTGGGGCTGATCCATCCCCCCGTCGGGATGAATGTGTTCGTCATCAAGACGGTGGTGCGGGATGTGTCATTCAGCACGATTTTTTACGGCGTCATTCCGTTCGTGGCGACCGATATCTGCCGGCTGGCGATTTTGATCGCGTTCCCCGCGATTGCACTCTGGCTTCCGGGGCGGATGTAGCGTCCGGGGGCAATAGGGTGAATGTCGTCCAGATGACGAGTATCACCCGGGTGTCATAAGCCCGTTGTCATCGGTCGCGGCCTTCCTCGACCGCGTGGCAGGCAACCTGCGCGGTGCCGGCCATCCTCTGTCCTGGCTTTTCCAGCCTGCACCGGTCGTTGGCCAGCGGACAGCGCGGGTGAAATGCGCAGCCGGGTGGCGGCGCGATCGGATTCGGCAAGTCTCCGCCGACCGGCGTGCGGGCGCGGCCGATTTGCTCCAGGTCCGGGATCGCGTCCAACAGCAGCCGTGTATAAGGATGGCGGGGCCGTTGGAAGATAGCCTCGGCCGGCCCCTGCTCGACGATGCGGCCCAGATACATCACCCCCAGCGTGTCGGCCATATGCCGAACCACCGCAAGATTGTGACTGATGAACAGGTATGTCAGGCCGAACCGCTGCTGCAGGTCGCGCATCAGGTTCAGCACCTGAGCCTGCACGGAAACGTCCAGCGCACTGGTCGGTTCGTCGCAGACCAGGAAATCAGGCTCGCTGGCCAGCGCGCGGGCGATGGAAATGCGCTGCCGCTGACCGCCGGAGAACTCATGCGGGTATTTCTCCCCATCTCGCACCGTCAGGCCGACCTGAGCCAGCAACGTGCCAACCCGGCCCTCCACTTCATTGGGCCGGTTCGCCAGACGGAACGCCCGGATCGGTTCGGCGACAATATCGCGTACGCGCCATCTTGGGTTCAGCGATGCGTACGGATCCTGGAAAATCATGTTCATCCGCCGCCGCAGCGCCGGTTGCGCGCGGGCGCTGGACAACGCCGTATTCTCGAACAAAATCTCCCCGTCGCTCGGTTCGTAGAGGCCAACCGCCAAACGGGCCAGCGTGGACTTGCCGCAGCCGGATTCGCCCACCAGCGCGAATGTCGTGGCTGGGGCGATGACGAACGAAACGTCGTCCACCGCACGCAGTATCCGCCGCGGTTCCCGCGTGAAGACCCGTTGCAGAAACGGTCGGGACACGTCGAACATGTGGGAAACGCCGACGACCTGTAGTGTCGCGGTATCAGCCATCGGCATGCAGCCAGCAGGCTGCCCGGGTTGCGCCGGCGGTTAGCAGGTCCGGTTGTTCGTCCCGGCATCGCGCGAAAACCTTCGGGCAGCGAGGATGGAACCGGCATCCGGTCGGCAGCGCGTCCAGCCGGGGCATCGCGCCGTCGATCTGACGCAGGCGAGGCACCCGGTGTTCCAGCGACGGGATGCTGGCCATCAGCCCGGCGGTATACGGATGCGCGGGGTGACGAATCACGTCGGCGACCGGGCCGATCTCCGCGATACGCCCGGCATACATCACGGCGACTCGGCCGGCGGTTTCGGCGATGACGCCCATATCGTGCGTGATCAGCATGACCGCGGTTCCCTGGTCGCGAGTCAGGTCTTTCAGCAGGGTAATGATCTGCGCCTGAACCGAAACGTCCAGCGCGGTGGTGGGTTCGTCGGCCACGATCAGTGCAGGTTCGGCGCACAGCGCCAATGCGATCACCACGCGCTGGCGCTGGCCGCCGGAAAATTCATGCGGATAGGCATCGATGCGCTGCGCCGCCGCCGGAATACCCACCCGGTCCAGCCATCCGATCGCCTTGCGGCGAGCGTCCGCATCGGACAGACGATCGTGGGTTTGCATTGTTTCGGTCAGTTGTCGTCCGATGGTGTAGAGCGGGTTCAGCGTCGTCAGCGGATCCTGAAAGATCATCCCGATGCGGCGGCCCCGGATCCGGCGCAACGGTTCCGCCGCCAGCGTGTCGATACGTTCGCCGTTCAGCCGTATCTCGCCGCCCGCGATGCGGCCGGGGCGTTCCAGCAATCCGATGATGGCCGCGCCGGTCAGCGATTTGCCCGCGCCGGATTCGCCGACGACGCCCAGGATTTCGCCGCTTTCGATGCTGAACGACACCTTGTCCAGGGCGCGCAGCACACCGCGCCGCGTCGGAAATTCCACGGTCACATCGCGCACGTCCAAAAGCGGCATCAGCGCAGCCTGGGATTCAGCGCATCGCGCAGCCAGTCGCCCAGCAGGTTGATCGCCAGTACCAGCACGATCAGCGTAAGCCCCGGAAACACCGTCACCCACCACTGGCCGGAGAACAGGAAATCGTCGCCGAACCGGATCAACGTGCCGAGCGACGGCTGCGTCGGCGGCAGGCCGACGCCAAGAAAGGACAATGTGGCCTCGGCGATCACCGCAAGACCGAGGCTGAGCGTGCCGATGACCAGCACCGGGCCAGTCACGTTCGGCAGTACGTGGCGCAACATGATTTTCCACGACGGAACGCCGATGACGCGCGCGGCCAGGACGTAATCCTTGTTGCGCTCCACCAAGGTCGAACCCCGGACGGTGCGCGCGAAGCTGGGCCACAGGCTGATGCCGATGGCGAAGATAATGACATACAGTTGTAATGCGTCCCGCATGGTGCGGGGCAGGACGGCGGTGATGACGCCATCGACCAGCAGCGCGGTCAGGATCGATGGAAAGGTCAGTTGCACATCGGCGATCCGCATCAGCACGGCGTCGGTCAGGCCGCCCGCGTAACCGGCGAGCAGACCGATTACAATGCCGGTCACGATGGCAAACAACACCGACAGCAGGCCGGCGGTCAGACTGACCCGCAAGCCATACATAATGGCGGACAGTACATCGCGGCCCTGATTGTCGGTACCCAGGGGGTTGGACCAGTCGGCACCGTCCATGCCGATGGGGGGTTTGAAGCTGTCCATCAGCGACAGCGACGCCACGTCCATCGGGTTGTGCGGCGCGATCCAGGGCGCGAGAAACGCAGCCAGAATCAAGACTAAGCCGATGAGCGCCGCCGCCATCGCCACCGGGGCGTGGAAAAAATCATAAGCCAGATCGCTATCTCGCGCTCGGGCGAACATCAGCGCCGGCTCCGCAGGCGCGGATCGACAGCGTAATATAATAGATCGACCGCCAGATTGATCAGCACGAAGACCAGCGCGATCAACAACAGATAGGCGGACAAGACCGGGATATCGGCGGCGGCAACCGACTGCACCAGCAGCAGGCCCATGCCGGGCCATTGGAAGACGGTTTCCGTCACCAGGGAAAACGCGACAATACCGCCGAACTGCAAGCCAATGATGGTAATAACCGGCACCAGCGTATTCTTCAGCGCATGGCCGAAGTCGATGCTACGGCGGGTCAGGCCCCGCGCGCGGGCGAATTTAATGTAGTCGGCGCGGAGTACCTCCAGCATTTCGGCCCGCACCAAACGCATGATCAGGGTCATCTGGAACAGCCCGAGTGTGATGGCAGGCAGGATCAGGCAGCGTATTGCCGCCCATGAAGCGAAGCCTGTCGTCCACCACCGGCCAATATGCACAACCGGACCCCGGCCAAAGCTGGGTAGCCAGCCAAGCCACACCGAAAATACCAGGATCAATAAAATTCCGAGCAGAAATGTCGGCAGGGAAACACCGACCAGACTGCCCGTCATGAACAGACGCGAGACCAACGTGTCGCGGTGGATGCCCGTATAGACGCCCATCGGGACGCCGATCGCGAATGCCAAAACCGATGCCGTCACCGCCAGTTCCAAGGTCGCCGGCAACCGTTCGGCGAGCAGAGCGCCGACAGGCTGGGCGAGTCGGTAGCTGATGCCGAAATCGCCGTGCAGCGCTGCACACAGAAACCGGCCATATTGCACGAAAAACGGCTGGTCGAGGCCAAGTTGACGAACGAGGGCAAGGCGTTGCGCCTCGGTATGGTCCTGCCCCAACAGCATATTCACAGGATCGCCGACATAAGCGAACAGGGCGAAGGCGATGAAGCCGACGACCAGCAGGACGGGGATTGCCTGGAGCAGGCGGGACGCAATGAAACCAAACATACAGGAATTAACTAAGGCGGATTGGTTCGGTCTTGCCAAGGGGGAATGTGCGCGCCAGCGGACCGGGAGCCGCCTATTATAGCTTGCCCGGCCCCAAAAGCATCGAAATGACGCCGATGGTGAAGATGGTCTTGGTCCGTTCGACGTTGGCCGGCCTCGGCTTCATGATACAGGGTGTTTAACGACGCCCGGCATGCCTGATTATCCGCCCACGGAACCGTATCGCGATAGTCGTGCGCACACCCCGTCCGGATCGCACCACTCCTTCCGGATGCCGCCTAACCGTCACGCTGCCGGAGAAACACCGAGCGCCCCGGCTCCTCGCCGATATGGGCCGCCAGCCTGTCCCATAGTATAGAAACCGAACCGGCGCCCGGCAGCGCACGCCGCACCAGTATTTTGGCCATTGGTCCCAAATAAGCCGCCAGTGCGCGTTCCGCCCGTTCGACTTCCGCCGGCGCGATGCGAGACTGCGTCGGCGGCGAGACCATCGTTGCGCTCGCGCAGGAATCGGCTCGCTGCATAGACCGCAAAGCCGCCGCCATATCCTGGGCCGAAGCATAGCGCAGGTCTGGTGCCTTCGCCAAGGCGCGCCACAGCACCGCCGTCAGCGCCGTTTCAAGCCCCGCAATCCGCGGCGGGGTCCCATTCAGCAGCCGGTACATCGCCCCGGTGAGATCGGGCCCAGGAAAGGCACGTTCCCCCGACAGCATCTCGTACAAGACCGTTCCCGTGGAAAATAAATCGCTACGCGCATCGACCTCCTCGCCGCGGCACTGCTCCGGCGACATATAGCTCGGGCTGCCAATCGTCGTGCCGTGCTGGGTCAAGTCCGAACCGCCGAACCGGGCGATGCCGAAATCCGTCATCTTCACCCGATTACCCGCAAGCAGCATAACGTTTGCCGGTTTTACGTCGCGATGCACCACCCCGGCGGCATGCGCGCAATCCAGCGCATCGAGCACCTGGAGGATCACCGCCACGGCGTCGCCGGCCGCGAACCGGCCGCGTTCGCGCAGCACCTCGGCCAGGCTCACGCCATCGACGAATTCCATCGCCAAATAAGGATCGCCCTGGTGCAGCGCAAAATCGTAAATTGCGACGATGTTGGGGTGCATGCAGCGGCCGGCCGCCCGCGCCTCGCGCTGAAACCGCTCCAGATAATCGTCCCGTTCCTCCCCGCCGATCAGGCTGGAGCGGATCAGTTTGATCGCGACCCTGCGGTCGATGACCGGATCGAGCGCCTGATAAATCACGCCCATCGCGCCGCGGCCCAGTATGCGCTCTATTTTATAGCGGCCGATCAAATCGGGCAAAGGCGCCGCCGCCGGGACGATCATGGTTCCAGCAGGCGCATGGCGCTGGCCAGACTGCGCCGCATGCGGTTGAAAGATGCCGCGAGCGCGGATATTTCGTCATGTCCGCTTTCGACGAATTCCGGCGCGTCGGCCTGTCCTGTACTCACCGCCACCGCCAAACCGGAGATATGGCGAACCGGCCGGATAATGACGAAGTGCAGCAGCAGGTTTAGTAACAGCAGCGTCACGGCAAAGATCGTCGCCAGACCGCCGACCTGGATCAGCAGCAGTTGATTCCCGCGCGCCAGCGCCACCCGCATGGGAATAGACACGATCTGCGCGCCCTCCACCGCGCCCAGCTGCCAGTTGAACCCGTTTTTCGCGCCGTACAAATCGACCATCGCGGCCGGCGCGGCTTGGGGGGTGGAATGGCAGGTCAGGCAGTCCCGGTCGGTGATGCGAACCGGCCGGGCGATCGACAAAACGGGACCGGCCGGCGAGTCACGGGTAATGGCGAAGCTGGTCAGCGCCGGGTCGCGGCGGAACGCATCGATCATCCCGGCCTCCCAGTCGGTCGCCTTGTCGGCCGGATTGGTCGGATTTAGGGCGGCTTCCTTATAGCGGTAGTCCGGGAATTTGCTGCTCAGCGCCCGCATGGTCGTCTCCGCCGCATAGAAAGGAATGGTTTGCGGCAGGAATCTCTGCTGGTTCTGATCGGCGAGCAACGGTGCGATCTGGCTTTCCGTATAGTCGCGGACGGCGGTGGCCTGCTCCAACATCACCAGGGCTTGCTGCTCGACCTCTCGCCTCGCGTCCCGGCGGGCTACCTGCCAGGAAAATACCGCCGCCAGGGCAAGGCCGAGGACGAACGACGCCAGCATGACCAGATTGAACTTGGCCTTCAGTCCCATGATGCCGCCAGCCTGTTGGCTTCGCCCGCACTCAGATGCCCAGTCATCGGCGTATGAACCTCATGCTGCCATCGGCGGATCGCCGCTCGTGTTTCCGAACCGAACACGCCATCCGTTCTTGCGTCGTAGTAGCCCAAATGCGCCAGGGCGCGCTGTACCAGTCGGCGCTGGTCCTCGGTCATCTGCTCCTCATCGGGCAATGACGGCGCCGTCGCGGCAATCGGCGGCGATGGCTTGGCGGCTGGCGCCGGTGACGCGGCGGCCCGCGGTTGAGCGGGCACCGCGACGGCCTCGGCCGGCCTCGGCGCGGCGCTCATCAGGCCCAGTTCGGCGTCCGGCACATGCAGTGCGGCCACCGTGGCGGTCTTCATATCCGCCATCTGCCGTTGAACAGCGGTCAGCAGGCTGGCGCCGGTGATTGCACTACCGCGCAGCAGCGGCACCAGCGCCGAGGCCATCGGCGTCGGTGTATTGCCCGGAGCGCTGGTTATTGCCGCGATGTAACCGAACGTCGGCGGCAGAGCCGGCTGGAGCAACGCGTCCAGCGGCGGAACGGCAGGACCGTTCGGGACCGGCACCGTGTCCAGGACCAGGATTCCAGCGGCCGGCACGTCGCCGGTCGCCGCGTTCAAAAGCGTCTTTGCCAGCAATCCCTGCGTGAGCACGTCAGCGGGACGGACGATGCTTGCGGAAACCGGCAAGACGAACGGGCGGTCGTCGAAGCTGCTCGCATAGCCGCAGAAATAAACAAATGCCGGGATTTGCGGCGCAGCCGCCCGTTGCCGGTTCAGCGTGCCGATCGCCGCGTAGAGCGCACCGCTGGAACCGTCGTTCTGCTCGTCCACCGCGAATCCGAGGCCGCGCAACGCCGCGGCGACGGCGTGGGCCGAAAGCGCGCAACCGGGCAGGGATGGAAAGCTGGCATAGGTCGCCTCACCGATCACCAGCGCCTGACCCGACCCGGTTTGGGCATGGGCACCGGAAAACAGCCCAAGAAAACCTGCCCAGAGGGCGGCATGGAAGACAATCCCCGGCAGACGTCGAGATTGTTTCATGGTTCTGTTTAACGCGGAGATCGAAACGCGTCCAGCGACCGGCCGCGCGTACCACCTGTCAGTGATTGAGCGACTGCACGATCTCTTCGGTCATTTTCTTGGCATCGCCGAAAAGCATCATGGTGTTCGGACGAAAGAACAGTTCATTGTCCACGCCGGCATACCCGGACGCCATCGACCGCTTCACGAACAGCACCGTCCGGGCTTTTTCGACGTCCAGGATCGGCATGCCGTAGATCGCCGAAGATGGGTCGGTCTTGGCGGCCGGGTTGGTCACGTCGTTGGCGCCGATCACATAGACGACATCGGCGGTGGAGAATTCGTTATTGATTTCTTCCAGCTCGAACACTTCGTCGTATGGCACGTTCGCCTCGGCCAGCAGCACGTTCATGTGGCCCGGCATGCGCCCGGCGACGGGATGGATCGCGTACTTCACCTCCACCCCTTCCTTCTTCAGCGTGTCCGCCATTTCGCGCAGCGCATGCTGGGCCTGGGCAACCGCCATGCCGTAACCGGGCACGATGATGACCTTCGATGCGTTCTTCATGATGAACGCCGCATCTTCGGCATTGCCGGACCGGACGGTCTGATCGCCCTTGGCACCGCCCGCCGGTGCGGCGCCGCTGTCGGTACCGAACCCACCCAGCAGCACGTTGATAATGCTGCGGTTCATTCCCTTGCACATGATGTACGACAGGATCGCGCCGGACGCGCCGACCAGCGAACCGGTGATGATCAGCGCCAGATTCTGAATGGTGAAACCGATCCCGGCCGCCGCCCAGCCGGAATAGCTGTTCAGCATCGATACCACCACCGGCATGTCGGCCCCGCCGATCGGGATGATGATCAGCAAGCCCAGCACCAGCGCCAGGATGGCGATCAGCCAGAACAGACCCTGCGCTCCGCCGGTCGCCACGAACCCGATCACCAGCAGAAACAACACGATTGCCAGCCCGAGGTTGAGCAGATGCTGCCCGGGGAACGTAATCGGCGTGCCCTTCATCAGCGCCTGCAACTTGGCGAAGGCAATCAAACTGCCGGAGAAGGTGATGGCGCCGATTGCCAGCCCCAGCGACATCTCGATCAGGCTTTCGGTATGGATATCGCCGGGAACCCCGATGTTGAAGGCCTGTGGCGCGTTCAATGCCGACGCCGCGACAAATACGGCGGCGAGGCCGACCAGCGAATGGAACGCCGCGACAAGCTGGGGCAAGGCCGTCATCTGGATTCGCAGCGCCACCGTGATCCCGATGCCGCCGCCGATCATGATGCCGAACAGGATCAGCAGATATCCGAAGCCGCCCATACCATGATGCAGCAGGGTTGCGACCACGGCGATGGCCATGCCGATCATGCCATAGCGGTTGCCTTCCCGCGATGTCACCGGGGACGACAGGCCGCGCAGCGCCAGAATGAACAGGACGGCGGCGACGAGGTAAGCGAGAGAGGTCAGGCTGGCGGACATGGATGCGGCCTTATTGCTTCTTCTTGAACATCGACAGCATCCGCTGGGTCACCATGAAACCGCCGAAGATATTCACGGAGGCCAGGGTAACGGCGATGAACCCGAACAGCATCGCCCAGCCAGACGTCGCCAACCCGGTCGCCAGCATGGCGCCGACAATAATCACCGACGAAATCGCGTTGGTCACCGCCATCAGCGGCGAATGCAGCGCCGGGGTCACGTTCCACACCACATAATACCCGACGAAACAGGCCATCAGGAAGATCGACAGCAGGAAGATGAATGGGTTCACGCCGGGTGCGACGGACTGCGACACGCCGATCGCGATGGCCTGGGCGTGAGTAGCGAGTTCCAGCGCGTGGTCGGCAAGCCGCGCGGCTTCGTCCGCCAATTGGTTCGGGGTCATCGTTGATATGGTCTCCGGACGTTCAGGCGGCTTTTTGGGGCAGGAAACTGGGGTGTACGACGGCACCGCCGCGCGTCAGCATGACGCCTTTCACGATGTCGTCGGTATCCGGCAGTTTGGGCGCCCTGCTGTCTTTGTCCCAAAACGTGGTCAGAAAGGTCAGCAGATTACGCGCATACAACGCCGAGGATGCCACCGCGATTCGGCCGGGCCAGTTGCTGAATCCCAGAACCGTCACGCCATTGGCCGTTACCGTGCTCTGGCCAGGGACCGTAGCGGCGCAATTGCCCCCGGCCTCGGCTGCCAGATCGACGACGATACTGCCGGATCGCATGCTATCGACCATCGCCTGCGTGACGATGACCGGCGCCTTGCGGCCCATCACCAGCGCGGTGGCGATAACGATGTCGTTTTTCGCGACGGTCGCGGCCATCAGTTCGGCCTGCTTCTGACGGAATGCGTCGCTCATTTCGCGGGCATAGGCCCCGGTCTGGCCGGCGGTTTCAGCATCCTCGACCCCGACGAAGGTCGCACCGAGCGACTTGATTTCTTCTTTGGCGGCCGGGCGTACGTCGGTGGCCGAGACAATGGCACCCAACCGGCGGGCGGTGGCGATGGCCTGCAATCCGGCAACGCCCGCGCCGATGACAAAAACGCGGGCCGGCGGAACGGTGCCGGCGGCTGTCATCATCATAGGAAACCCACGCTGAAACACGCTGGCGGCTTCGACGACGGCTCGGTATCCGGCCAGATTGGCCTGACTCGACAGCACGTCCATCGACTGGGCGCGCGTAATCCGGGGCAGCAACTCCATCGCCGCCGTGTCGATGCCGGCGGCGGCGAGGTCCGGCACCAGAGCCGGATCGGCAAACGCGCCGGCAATGCAAATCAGCAGCGCGCCGCGCGGAATCGATGCGCGCTGTTCGGCGCCGGGCGATTGCACCGCGAAAACGATGCCCGCGCCGGACAAGGCGGCGGCGGCATCGGGGGATATTTCAGCGCCGGCGGCAACGAAATCGGCATCGGAAATGGATGCCGTCAGCCCTGCCCCGGATTCGACCGCGACCGACAGGCCCAAACCGACAAGCTTTTTGACCGTATCGGGGGTCGCGGACACGCGGGTCTCGGCGGGTCGCGTCTCCTTCAGCACCGCAAGGCGCATGCATGTCATCCTTAAAGTGGCAAGAGAAACCGCTCACAGCAGCGGGTGCGACCGATTCCCAGCATTATTTCCACGGCCTGATCGCACGGCGGGCACGGCCTGTGCAAGAGGGCACCATCGCGTTTAGCAACCGAAACCAAGGACCGGCGGGATTTTGGTCCGATAAATTAGTTTGGTTCTTACAAAAATTATGGTAACTACGGTTTTGTTAAGGGCACGTTAACCAGTGGATGCCATCATGAGTTCGGTTGCCAGGATCTCCGAAGGGGGCAAGATGAACATACCGGCCCATATACGCCGCGAAGTCGGACTCGAACATGGTGGCCCCGTGATGGTGTCCGTCGTGGGTGGCGAAATCCGCATGCGCGTCCTCAGCCGGGTGTTGACGGACCTTCAGGACGAAGCGCGCGACGTGTTCGCCGGTTCTGGCGAGACGGTCGATCGTTTTCTGCGCGATCGCCGGGATGAAGCGCGGCGCGACGGCGATTTGCCGGCGTGATCCTGGATGCGTCCGCTCTGCTGGCATTTCTGCTGTCGGAGCCGGGCCGCGAACGGGTGGCCGAGGCCCTGCTGCAAAACGCAACCATGACGACAGTGAACTTTGCCGAGGTCGCCACGAAATACGTCCTGCGCGGCGCACGGGCGCAGGCTGAAACGTTGTCGGATCGCCTGCCGGTCACGTTGGTGCCGGTGGATGAAGATCTGGCGCTGCGATCCGCGTTAATGGCGGATGTCACGCGGCAGGCGGGCTTGTCGCTGGGCGACCGGATCTGCCTCGCGCTGGGCCAGCGTTCGGGGCAGACGATCCTGACCGCCGACCGCGCCTGGCTGGATGTTGCCGCACAGATCGGCGCACCGGTCGAGTTGGTGCGCTGAGCTAACCGCGTCCGGCCGCCCAGGCGCCATCGACCGGCAGGGCCGATCCGTTGATATCCTCGCCGAACGGGCCGCATAGAAAGGCGATCAGGCCGGCGACGTTATCGTCCTTGACGAACTTGCGCGACGGCTGGCGGATGGACAGAAAGTTTTCTTCGGCTTCCTCGAAGCTGGTGCCGTCCCGCTGCATGTCCTGCCGCAGACGCCACTCGATCGCGGGTGTTAGCACCGTGCCGGGACAAATCGCGTTGCATGTCACGCCCGTCCTGGCCACTTCCAGCGCAACCGCCCGCGTTAATCCGATCAGCGCGGTCTTGGTGGTGATATAGTCGATGCGATTGACGGTCGCGAACATCCCGTAGATCGACGCCATATTGACGATCCGGCCCCAGCCTTTCGCCTTCATGCCCGGCAAGGCCAGCCGGATCGTGTGGAATGGCGCGGACAGGTTGACGGCCAGCGCCTCATCCCAGTGATCGGGGGCAAAATTTTCGACCGCGCCGAAATACCGGACCACCGCGTTGTTGACCAGAATATCCAGCCCGCCATGGGCTTGCTGGGCGGAGTCGATCAATGCGGCAATTTGTTCGGAATTGCGCAGGTCGGCACCGTGATACCGCGCCCGGACGCCCAGGTCGCGGATTTCGGACAGGCATGCCTCCACCACGCCTGGTTCGGCGAACCCGTTCAGGGTGATATCGCATCCAAGCCCGGCCAGGGCCTTGGCGGTCGCGAACCCGATGCCACCGAGCGATCCGGTGATCAGGGCGGATGTTCCCGCAAGCGTCATGATGTATGATCCTTCCCCGGCGACCCGGCGGTTCTGTCCGCGCCTGGCTGTAACGCCCAAACCTTTTGACACAGGCCGGTGCGCCAGCCAAAACTATGACGGGAGGCATGCCATGAATAATATCGGCCGAATCTGGCCCAGCGATGCGGACGGCAAAGTACCGTACTGGGTGTATTCGGACCCCGGCGTCTATACGGCGGAATTGGAACGCATCTGGTATGGCCCGCATTGGCTGTATTGCGCCCTGGAAGCGGAAATCCCGGAAATTGGCGACTTCAAGACCACCACACTGGGGGAGCGCCCGGTGGTCGTGGTCCGCAGCGGGCCGGACGAGGTCAGCGTGGTGGAAAACCGCTGCGCCCATCGCGGGGTAAAATTCTGTCAGGCGCGCAAGGGGCACGTAAAAGACCTGCTGTGTCCGTATCACCAGTGGAGTTACAGTCTGCGCGGCGACCTGCAAAGTGCCGCATTCCGCCGCGGCGTTCGCGGACATGGCGGCATGCCGCCCGACTTCGACATGAAGAATCACAACCTGCGCAAGCTGCGGGTGGAGGTCGTCAATGGCGTGGTCTGGGCGAGTTTCTCGGACGATACGCCGCCCTTCCGGGAATACCTCGGGGAGCGTTTCTGGCAGCACTACACGCGCGTCTATGATGGCCGGAAGCTGGAAATCCTCGGCTATAACCGCCAGCACATCCCAGGCAACTGGAAGCTGATGCAGGAAAATATCAAGGACCCGTATCATGCGTCCTTGCTGCATGTTTTCTTTGTCACGTTCGGGCTGTTCCGGGCCGATCAGCAATCGGCCACCGAGGTCGATCCGACCGGCAAGCATGGCATCCTGATCAGCCGCGGCGGCAAGCAGGAAATCAATGACGTTACATCGGGGATGCGCACGTTCCGGAGCGACATTAAACTCGCCGATCCGCGCATCATGGACGTGGTGAAGGAATTCCCTGGCGAAGACACCGTCGGCATGATCACGGTGTTTCCCAGCGTGGTGCTGCAACAGAACATCAACTCGCTCAGTATTCGCCAGATCGTACCCACGGGTCCGGCCGGGTTCGACTTTCACTGGACCCATTGGTGCTATGCGGATGACTCGCCCGAAATGCGGTTGCGACGGACCCGTCAGGCGAATTTGTTCGGCCCGGCCGGCTTTGTATCCGCCGACGACAGCGAAATCATCGAAATGAGCCAGCAGGGCTTTGCCCATTCGCCCGATGAGGACGCAACCGTGCTGATGGGCGGCCGCGGAATCGAAAGCGTGGACCACATGGTCACCGAGGTCGGCATTCGCGGCATGTATCGTTACTGGCGCGAGGCGATGGGGTTCTGACCGCGACAGCCGACAGGAGGGTGCGATGACCGGCCGCGACGCGCTGCGCGATTTTTACGACGATTACTATACCGTTCTGGACGATGTGCGGCTGGACGACTGGCCGGCGTTCTTCACCGAGGATTGCATCTATCGGGTCATTCCGCGTGAGAATTATGAGGCTGGCTATACACTTTCCACGATCTATGCGGAAAGCCGCGGCATGCTGACCGACCGGGTGATGGGCGTGATGCGGACCCAGATGTATGCGCCGCGTTACTACCGGCGGTTTCCCGGCCCGCTGCGTATCGTGTCTCGCGACGGCGACAGCGTCCGCACCCGGCACAACCTGCTGGTGGTGCAGACGCTGACGGACAGACAAACCGAAATCGTGCTGTCCGCCGTATGCCACGATGTCGTGGTGCGGGCCGACGACCGGCTGCTGCTGCGGGAGCGGATCGTTGTCTTCGACTCCGAAATGATTCCGAACAGCCTGATTTACCCGGCATAGAGGAACACGCCATGTCCGCGGCCCTCCATAACGACGCAGCCAATCAACTGAAGGCGCTGTATGCCGAGATGCAGCCCCACGGCCTGTATCCGTTGTGGGAAGTCCTGAGCGCGCTGGTCACGCCGAAGCCCCGTTCCCCCGCCATTGTGCATCGCTGGACCTATGCGGATGCCCGCGCCTATCTGCTGCGGGCCGGCGACCTGATCAGCGCCGAACAGGCGGAACGCCGGGTGCTGATCATGGAAAATCCCGGCCTGCCGGGGTCGTCATGCGCCACCTCCAGCCTCTATGCCGGGTTGCAACTGATCCTGCCGGGGGAAGTCGCGCCCTGCCACCGCCACGCCCAATGCGCCCTGCGATTCGTGATGGAGGGCGAAGGCGCGTTCACCGCCGTCGATGGCGAGAAGGCCATCATGCGTCCGTTCGATCTGGTCCTGACACCGGGCTGGCAGTGGCACGACCATGGCAACACCTCATCCAAGCCCATGATCTGGCTGGACGGCCTCGACATCCCGACCGTCCTGCATTTCGACGCCAGCTTCGCCGAACACTGGCCGGAATCCGCGCACCCCGAGACGGTGCCCCCAGGCGACACGTCCCACCGCTATGGCAAGAACATGCGGCCGATGCGCGGAACGGCAACGGATCGCCGGCCGAACCGCCAGCCGCTGTTCCACTACCCCTATTCCGAGTGGCGGCAGAATTTGGACAGCCTCGTCCGGGGCAGCGATCCGGATCCGCATTTCGGCCATGCGCTGGAGTTCGTCAATCCAGCCGACGGCGGAGCGGCGATGCCCACGATCTCAGCCCATGTCCGCCTGCTCCCGGCCGGTTTCACCTCGCGTCCGCGCGCTGCCACCGACGGCACCGTGTTCGTGGTGGCCGAGGGACGCGGCACCGCACGTATCGACGGCAAGGATATTCCGTTACACGAGCGGGATACGCTGGTTGTACCGTCCTGGCGGGAAGTGGTCTTTCAAGCCGAGGGCGATCTGGTCCTGTTTGGCTACTCGGACCGTTCGGCACAGGAAAAACTGGGGTTGTTCCGCGAACACAGGGGTTAGTGGCCGACCGGCCTCGCGGCGTTACAGGTCCTGCTTCGCCAACCGGTCGAACGCGGCCAGCCTTTCGATCAGCGCCTCCATCTGACGCAGCGGAATCATGTTTGGGCCGTCGCTGGGGGCCTTGTCCGGATCGGGGTGGGTTTCGATAAATACCGCCGCGCATCCGACCGCCAGAGCGGCCCGAGCGAGGACCGGAGCAAATTCGCGCTGGCCGCCCGAGGAGGTGCCCTGCCCGCCCGGCTGCTGCACCGAATGCGTGGCATCGAACACCACGGGATAGCCGGTGCGGGCCATGATCGGCAGGCTGCGCATATCGCTGACCAGGGTGTTGTACCCGAAACTAACACCTCGCTCGCACAACAGGATGTTCTGGTTGCCGGTGCCGGCGATTTTGGCCGCCACGTTCGCCATATCCCACGGCGCCAGGAACTGGCCTTTTTTCACGTTGATCGTTCGGCCGGTTTCCCCAGCAGCCACAAGCAGGTCCGTCTGGCGGCAAAGGAATGCGGGAATCTGCAGGACATCGACGGCTTCGGCGGCCGGCGCGCAATGATCGGCGGTGTGGACGTCCGTCAGTACCGGCAGGCCGGTTGTTTCCCGCACGTCGCTTAGAATTTGCAGGCCGGCGGCCATACCGATCCCGCGTGCCGCACCGGCACTGGTGCGGTTGGCCTTGTCATAGCTCGACTTATAGATGACCGGCACGCCCGTACGGTTGGAAATGTCCCGCAAGGCATAGGCGACCTCCAGGGCATGACCGCGGGATTCGATCTGGCATGGGCCCGCGATCAGCGCGAACGGGCGGGTATTGCCGATTTCGATCGTGCCGACTCGCACGACCCTGGATGGTTCCACGATCACAGGCCAAAATCCTTTCAAAAACCAATCATAGAGACGCGGTTGCTTCAACCGCGCCAGAACGGCGAATATTCGTTATAATATCATGTCAAACAGCAAATCTCTGGATAGTTCTCGATCCATGAGCCAGTTTGCTCGGATTCGGCATAAATATCACACATGTAACGTATTTACCGAGACACATTGATCACACTTCCGTTATTAGGTATAGTTTCTTTTTTTTGTGGTCTCCCAGACCACGCGAATTGCAAAATTCAAACCTAACGACCGAATTAAACATCGGAAAGGGTTGTCAGGTTTGCAACCCTGCTGTTACCCCAGAACGTGACTGACGATTATCCGGGGGAGAAACCGATGCGGGCTGTTGGAACAGGAATGACGGCATGGCTTTTGGGATCCGCGCTCCTGTTCGGTTGCCTGCCTTCCGCCGCGAACGCCGAAGCATCGCATTACGGCCGTGCCGGTAAGACAAAAGCCATCGTTTCTGTCAACGCTCGCCCTGGAACGCTGCATGGTTCCGCTGTATCGGGGATGCGCCAGTCGCGTGCCATGCGGCTGTATGGCCGGCATTTCGCCGCCCGGTCTTTCGGTATTTCCTGCGTTCCGTATGCCCGTCAGGAATCGGGAATCCAGGTCGCCGGCAACGCCTGGCAGTGGTGGTACAACGCTGAAGGGCTTTACGCTCGGGGCGATACGCCCGAACCGGGAAGTGTCCTCAATTTCCGGGCGAATGGCCGCATGCGGCTTGGACATGTCGCGGTCGTCAGCCGCGTGGTGAATGCCCGCGAAGTGATCGTCGATCACGCCAACTGGCCGAATGGCGGCGGTCGCGGCGGCGTTTCGCACGACGTGGCCGTGGTGGACGTGTCGGAAGCCAATAACTGGTCCGCCGTTCGGGTCGAAATGGGCCGCGGCGGGATATTCGGGTCGGTCTATCCGACCTATGGCTTTATCTACAACCGGCCCGATACAGGCGCGATCGCGGCCCATGTATTGCCTCCCGCGCCGATGACCGCGATGAACCGGAGTCCGTCGGACCTGCGCCCGGCGGCGGAACGGCCCTGGCACACGGTCGAGGAAGTGGCCGAGGCACCGTATGCGCCGCGGCATGGAATCGATTTGACCGTGCCGGCGGCATCCTTCGATCGCGGCCGATAGTCTGCCGGCGACCGAAAGTCGCGTTCCGGTCGTCAACCCTGTATCGTCGGGCTATGCTGAACGAGGCTCAACGCCGCTTCCTTGCAAGCAGCCGTATCGCGCATCTCGCGACGGCGGATCGCACCGGTATGCCGCATCTCGTCCCGGTCTGTTTCTGTGTAGAGGCGCACTCGCTTTACATCGCGGCCGACGAAAAGCCGAAGCGAACCGACGTGGTCTTGAAACGAATTCGTAATATCATGGAAAACCCCGCCGTAGCGGTCACGGTGGACCGGTGGGATGAAGACTGGACGCGGCTGGCTTGGGTCATGTTGCGCGGACCGGCCGATATTCTGTCCGGCGGGCCGGAGCACGACGCAGCGCAGGACCAGTTAAGGCAGCGTTATCCGCAGTACCGGACGATGAACCTGACCCCGCTGCCGGTGATCGCCCTTCGGATCCAGCGGGTCCTTTCATGGGGTACCCTGGACTGACGCCTAAGCGGACGGACTGGCCAGACCTTCGCGGCCAGCCGGCGGAACCATCGGACCAGGATTGCCGTGGTTGACAGTCCATCCGGCAAGCCGTTAGGCCACGCCTCGCGTCGGTCGCACCGCTTCGCGGCGTCGGGCGTGCGGTCGATTCTTACGTGTTCGGGCAGCTTTATCGGCGTGGTGAGGCATCTATCGCCGATGCTACCCTTAGCAAAACAGGTTTGGCGGGAGACAGCGTGCAGTCGGATCGTAAACGGACGGCTGGTTCAGACGACATGACGCAGCAACCGGCGGACTGGCCGCCCTTGGAACATCCGGTCGCCGTTATCCAGCCGCTGCCGGGCATTGGCGACATGGTCTGGCACCTGCCGCACATACGCGCGATTGCCGCACACGCCGGGGCATCGGTGACGCTCCTTGCCAAGCCACGTTCGCTCGCGGACCAGCTTCTGGTTAATGAACCCTCGGTTGGCGATATCGTTTGGCTGGACCTCAATCCCAGCGGCCGGCGCGGGGCGCATGACGGAATCGGCGGGTTTCGCCGCCTGGTGCGCAAACTGCGACAGCGGGATTTCGGATCGGCGATCCTGCTGCATCACAGCGACCGCATTGCGGCGGCCTGCTGGCTGGCGGGCATTCCGGATCGGCGCGGCTATGGCTGGGGCCGCCAGCGCCTGTTCCTTAATTCTGGCCCGTTCCTGCCGTCCGCGGTGAAGGCGATGCACCAGCATACCAGGGCGACACACTATTTGGCGGCCGCCGGCATCCCCATGGCTTCGGCCGAACCCAGCCTGACGATTCCGCCGCCCGCGTTGGCAGAGGCGATGGCACGCCTGGGGACGACCGGGGGGGCCTATGTCGCTGTCGGGATCGGCAGCAGCGAGGTCTTACGGCAATGGGGCCACGAACGGTTTCGCGTATTGGTGGCGGCCTTGCTGGACGCAGGTTGGCCGGCCGTGGTACTGACGGGCGGGGCCGAGGACCTGGTTTCAGCAACCGCGATCATGAACGCGCTGGGCCCGCGCAGCGCCCAGGTGCGTTTGGCGCTGGGATGGAACCTCGCGGATGTCGCCGGCATGCTGTCTCAGGCAGCGTTCTACGCCGGCAACAATACAGGCGTGATGAACATCGCCGCCGCAACGGGTGTCCGGACGTATGCGCTGTTCGGCACCACGCCGCTGTTTCATCATGCCAGCCAGATTGTCGCCATCGCGGCGCCGGATACCGGGATTCATGACGGCATGGCGCGCGTCACCGTGGCATCGGTGCTGGACACGATCATGGCAGACCGGGGGCGCCTGTCGCCGTAGGCCGGCAGTCCGCATAATCGCCGGATCGTCCTGCGCGGACCCTAGTGAAACACCGGCAGCCGCCAGTCGCCGAACGCCCCCAGCAGGCGCGCGACAAAACACACCAATCCGCCCATGCCGGACGCGGCCTGCATGGACAAGCCCAGGCGGCGCGCCAGCAGGATCGCCACGCAGCCAAGGATCGCGGCGGAAGCATAAAAATCGGATCGCAGAATCGCCGGCACCTGCGCCAGCAGAACATCGCGCACCGCGCCGCCGCCCGCGGCCGTCAGCATGCCCATCAGCACCGCGCCGAACGCGCCGACGCCGCGCACCAGGGCCTTCTGCAATCCGGTGACGGCGAACAGCGCCAGTCCCGCGGCGTCCAGAACCAGCAGCGGCATGTGGGGCATGGTCCGGAACACCCGGGCTGCCAGAATCGCGATCGCCGCGCCCGCGATCGCCGTGAACGGATACCGGCGGTCCTTGATCGCCGCGGGGGGCACCGCACCCAGCAGCACGTCGCGTACAATCCCGCCGCCGAGCGCGGACACGAAGCCGATCGCCGCGATGCCCAGCAGGTCCAACCCGGCATCAATGGCAATCGACGCGCCTTCCAGGGCGAAGATGAATGTGCCGCCCAGATCGGCGACCAGCACCAGTCTGGCCAGACCGATCCGCCGTTTCATGCCTTGCCAGGGTCTTCCAGGCCAATGGCACGCAGGCGCGCGCCCTCTTCATCCCAGCCCTTCCGCTCCTTGACGTTCAAAAACAAATGCACGGGGCGATCCAGCAAACCCACCAGATCCTGCCGAGCCCTGGCGCCGATAGCCTTGATCTTGCTGCCCTTGTCGCCGATCAGAATGGCCTTGTGGCCGGATCGGGCGACGTAGATCGTGACCTCGATCCGGACGGACCCATTCTTGTGCTCCTTAAAGGACTCGGTTTCGACCGTGGCGCCGTACGGCACTTCCTCATGGGTCTGCATGAATATCTGTTCGCGTACCGTCTCGGCCGCCAGCAGGCGATCCGGCAGATCGGTCAGATCGTCTTCCGGATATAGCCACGGACCTTCCGGCACGACGGCGGCCAGGGCATCGGCCAGGCGCCGGATTCCTTCCCCGGTCTGGGCGCTGACCATGAAGGTTTCCTCAAAATTCGCCACGCTGGCGAAGGCGGCGATCAGCGGCAGCAGCGACGCAGGCGTCACCAGGTCGGTTTTGTTCAGCACCAGCCAGCATCGCCGGCCGGACGCACCCAGCCGGCCGGCGATTTCGCGTACGTCGTCGCGCAGGCCGGATTTTGCATCCACCATCAACATCGTCACGTCGGCATCCGCTGCCCCCGTCCACGCCGCCGCCACCATCGCTCGGTCCAGTTTACGCTTCGGACGGAAGATGCCGGGGGTATCGACAAGCAGCACCTGCGATTCGGCGCGCATCAGGATGCCCAGGACACGGAACCGCGTTGTTTGCGCCTTGGGCGACACAATCGACAGTTTGGCGCCGGTCAGCCGGTTCATCAGCGTGGATTTGCCAGCATTCGGAGCGCCGACGATGGCGACGAAGCCGCACCGCATGGGCTGCGGCGCGGTCATGCCGGCAACCTTAGCAGCAACGCCTCGGCCGCGCGCTGTTCGGCGGCGCGCTTATTGCCGGCGGTGCCGCTGGCACCGGCCAGACCGACGGTGACGGTTACGGTGAAAGCCGGCGCGTGCGGCGGGCCGGATTGTCCGGTAACCTCATACAATGGCAGAGTCTGACCCCTTTTTTGCGCCCATTCCTGCAAGGCGGTTTTTGCGTCCTTCGGCGGATCGGCCTGTTCGACCATTGCATCGTTCCAGGTCCGGCGCACGAATTGCCGGGCAACATCGAGCCCGCCATCCAGATACAGCGCGCCAAGGGCTGCTTCCAGCGCGTCGGCAAGAACCGTGGCACGCTTGGCCACCCCGGCCCTGGCTTCTCCCGGCGACACCGACAAGACCGCTCCGAGCCCGGCGGTTTCCGCCACGGTGGCCAGAACCGGCTGGGACACAAGATACGCGAGACGGCGGCCAAGTTCGCCTTCCTGCTCCTTCGGAAAGCGTTCGGCGAGCCATTCGGCCATCGTCAGGCCCAAAACACGGTCGCCAATGAATTCCAGCCGCTCATTGGAAGCCTGCTTGTGGCCTCGTCCGCTGCCGCCGGCGGCGGAACGATGGGTCAGCGCCTCCCGCAGCAATTCCGGACGCACGAACCGATGGCCCAAAATCGCTTCGAATGGTTCGCTCATTCAATGAATCGGCTTGAGCAACCGGTTCCAGCGAATCTCGAACGGCCATTCCCAGATTTCCCACCACGGATATTCCGCATCGATCGAGAAGAACAGGATTTCGGCCCGCCCCACCAGGTTTTCCAGGGGGACGAACCCGACACCGTCCATGAACCGGCTGTCGGCGCTGTTGTCGCGGTTATCGCCCATGGCGAACACGTGACCGGCGGGTACCAGGTATTCCTGGGTATTGTTCGGCCAGCCGTCGTCGCGTTCTTTCAGGATTTCGTGTTTTACACCGTTTGGCAGTGTCTCGGCATACAGCTTGGCCATCATTTTGATGCCGTTTTCGTCGGCGGTATAGTCGCCCTTGGCCTGACGGGGACAGAGATCGCCGTTGATATAAAGCTGGCCCTGCCTGACCTGAATGCGGTCGCCCGGCAGGCCGATGATTCGCTTGATATAATCCACCGAGGTATCGCGCGGATATTTGAACACCACGACATCGCCCCGGTTCGGCAACGAGCCGAAGATCCGGCCGGAGAACAACGGCAGGGACAGCGGCAGCGAATACATGGAATAGCCGTAGCTGTATTTCGCCACGAACAGATAGTCGCCGACCAAAAGCGTGGGGATCATACTGCCGGACGGAATGTTGAACGGCTCAAACGCGATGGTACGCACGCCAATGGCGATCAGCCCAGCATAGACGATTGTCTTGATATTTTCGACCCAGGCGTTGGTTTGTCGTCTGGGTTTGACCTTGGTGGTCGCCATGTGGGCAACGGACTTTCAGAAATCGGGACAGCGGCGCGGGCCGCGAGAAGCGGGCGGATCAAGCCCATGCACTGCCGCGCTGTCAAGGAAGCCCGTTCATGGCCAGCGATCGCGGAGACAATCACCTGCGCAAAAGGCGTACAGGTCTTCGCCGGTCCTCGTCGGATGCAGGCGACCGCCCGCACGTCGAAACCATGCCGGGTGCCGGTTTCGCGAAGTTGTCCCGCGCCGCCCGTCCAAAACGTTTAATGCGGCGGCCTTCTGACGTTTCTGGTCGGACTCTCACCGGTCTTGGCACGCTGCGCCGCAGCCTCGCGGAGGTCTCGCCCCACCCGGTGCGGGCGACCTTCAAGCGTCGGCTTGGCGTCGGCCGGACATTGCTGCCGCCGACTACGCACGGGGGGCGCATAAGGAACTCGGGGTATAACGGCGCAGCCTTGCGTGGACGGCAGGGAACGGCGGGGCCGGACAGCCGATCCCGGAGACGTTTATGCTCCCAGCAAAATCGGCTTGTTTTGTAGTCTTATTGCGACTACATCCTGCGTCCACAGATCAATTCCGGGGATGGCTACCGTGGGAACAGCCGACACATACGTTCGCGCGCGTATCGACACGGGCACCAAAGAGCGCGCCGCCGAGGCGCTCGGAGCCATGGGCTTGTCCATTTCGGACGCGATCCGGCTGCTGATGCTGCGCATCGCGGACGAGCGCCGTTTGCCTTTCGAGGTCACGGTGCCGAATGCGACCACCCGCAAGGCGATGGCGGAACTTGAGGCCGGCAAGGGTAAGACTTTTACCGGTGTCGAGGCCTTGATGGCCGACCTGCATGCGGACGATTGAGCGCTCAACAGCGTTCAAGCGCGACTACAAACGCGAGGCCAAGGGCCGGCACCGGACTACGCTCGGTGTTGACCTGATGCTGGTTCTCGTGGCCCTGGCCGATGACAAATCTTTGGAGCCGCGTCATCGCGATCATGACCTAAGCGGGGATTGGGCCGGCTACCGCGACTGTCACATCAAGCCAGACATGGTGCTAATCTACCGAAAATCTGACGCCAACACCCTCCGGCTAGCCCGGCTTGGCTCCCACAGCGAGCTTTTCGGGTGACAACCGGGTCATGCTCAAATGGGCCGGGCGCGGTGGAAGATCGAGAACGAGACGTTATACCAACCCGCTTAAGGAACCTCTGAACAGCGCAATTTTTTGCCCTTGTATCTGTCGGGCGAACGGCGATCGGCCGCCAGCGGCCGGGTTTGACCGCCTGGCGCCTGAAATTCGCGGCGATTTTCGGCTTTCGGAAGCT
>JAJZFA010000055.1 GCA_021805565.1 Pseudomonadota bacterium | reverse complement strand
CTGCGAAAGCGCTACATCAAAGTGCGCGAACACCTCTTCACCTTCCTCGCGCACCCGGAGGCGGCGGCCGACAACAACGGCAGCGAAAGGGAGCTGCGGCCGACGGCGACCTACCGCAAAGTCACCGACGGGTTCCGCTCGGACTGGGGCGCCGACCTGTTCGCCGCCATTCGTTCCGTCATCGGCACCGCCAGGCGACAGGGCACCGACGCCTATCAGGCAATACGCGACACGCTAAAGGGGCAGGCTGCGTTTGGGGTGAGTTGAGCAGTTACAGCTTAGGCAACGCTGGCAAATAAGTGCGTCAGCACGCCAGCAAAGTTGCCGTGCAAAACATAAGCTTAGGCAACGCTGGCAAATAAGTGCGTCAGCACGCCAGCAAAGTTGCCGTGCAAAATATAAGCTTAGGGCATGCCCGACACTGCAATTCGAAGCGATAATGGTTGGGCATGGCCTGACGAGCCTGGCGACGGTGGCGTGTCGGCCCTGACGACGTGCCTGTTGCGGCGGAGGCTCATTGCGGGTAAACGATATGTCATGAGCGCTGGCGCCCCTTTCGCGAACCCGATCCTCGACCTGTTCGTGTCGCATGTGTCGCGCGCGCCGGCCGCGCTCCTTCTTCGACTTAGCCGCCCCTGAGCGTCTTGCCGGGTTGCTGAACGCCGGCTCGCTCAGGGGAACCCCTGAGGCCAATGTCGCGTCATCTTATCCCGCCAAGGACAACATCCCATGAACATCGACCATCCCAGCTTCGGCAAGCTGGACGACAACCGAATCATTATCTTCGACACCACGCTGCGCGATGGCGAGCAATCCCCCGGCTTCTCCATGAATCTGGCGGAGAAAATCCGCATGGCCGAAGCGCTGACCGAACTGGGCGTCGATGTGCTGGAAGCCGGTTTCGCCATCGCGTCGCCCGGCGACTTCGAAAGCGTCAAGGCGATCGCCGACAGCATCGGCCAGCGCGACGATTCGCCGGTTATCGCCAGCCTGGCTCGGGCCGGGGCGCAGGACGTGCTGCGCGCGGCGGACGCGCTGCGCAATGCCCGGCGCAAGCGTATCCACATCGTCATCGCGACCAGCGATCTGCACATGAAATATAAGTTGCGGCTGGAACCGGACGAAGTCATCGCCCAGACGGTCGATTCGATCAAACTGGCGCGCCTGCACGCCGACGACGTGGAATGGTCGGCCGAGGACGCCACACGCAGCGATCCGGACTTCCTGGCCCGCTGCGTGGAGGCGGCGATCGCGGCGGGTGCGACCACGATCAACCTGCCCGATACGGTCGGTTACGCGCTGCCGGAGGATATGGAGCGGATGTACGGGCAAATCCGCGCCAGGGTGCCGAATATCGAGACGGTTATTCTGTCCACGCACAACCACAACGACCTGGGCCTGGCAGTGGCCAATACACTGGCCGCCATCCGTGCGGGCGCTCGGCAGGTTGAATCCACCATCAACGGCATCGGCGAGCGCGCCGGCAATGCGTCGCTGGAGGAAGTGGTGATGGCGATCCGCACCCGCCAGGATGCGGTGCCCTTCGGCAACAACATCAAGACCACCGGACTGCTGCGGATGTCCCGCCTGCTGGCCACGATCACCGGATTCGACGTGCAGCCGAACAAGGCGATCGTCGGCCGCAACGCCTTCGCGCACGAGGCGGGGATCCATCAGGACGGGGTGCTGAAAAACGCCGCGACGTATGAGATCATGACGCCGGAAAGCGTCGGGTGGACCAAGAACAGCCTGGTTCTGGGCAAGCACTCGGGCCGGGCGGCGTTCCGCGATAAGCTGAATACGCTGGGCTATAAGGTCGGCGACAATCAACTGAACGACGCGTTCCGCCGGTTTAAGGATCTGGCCGACCGCAAGAAAGTGGTGTTCGACGAAGACATCGTGGCCCTGGTCGATGACGAGGTGATGCGCGACCACGAGCGTATTCGGTTCGTTTCGCTGGATATGCATGCCGGGTCCAAAGGACCGGCGCGGGCGGAACTGGAACTGGAAATCGACGGCGTAACGAAGTCCGCCGCATCGACCGGCAACGGCCCGGTGGACGCGACGTTCAACGCGATACAGGCGATTTTTCCGCATACCGCGAACCTTGTGCTGTTCTCGGTCGGCGCGGTGACGGAGGGAACCGACGCGCAGGCGAAAACCACGGTGCGGCTGGAGGAAAGCGGCAAGATGGTGGACGGGCAAGGCGCGGATTCGGACACGATCGTCGCGTCGGCGCGGGCTTACGTCCACGCCCTGAACAAGCTGCTGGTGAAGCGGCTGCGGACGGAACCGGCCGCGCTGTCGGCCTGACCGCGACAATGCCGGCATTCCCGCGGGAATGCCGGCATCAACCTTTAGTTATATCCCCAAAAGCCGCTGTTTCCCGTCGAGGGACGCAATGAGGGGCCGTAAGTCGTCCCCGTCGTCGTCACGCTGGGGGCGCCTGCCGCATCTTGCTTACTGGAATCGTCCGCGACCGGCGTTGCCGTGGTGCCGGGGCCGGTGATGCCGTACGTCTTGGGATCGCCCGAACAGGCGGTGAGACACAGGGCCAGGAGAAGAGCAAGGGCAATTGGCACAGGCCGGAGTTTGCACCGGTTGCCGAGCACTTGTCCACCGGAATGGACCGGGCGCGCGGACCTGGGGTGCGCGCACCGACTGAACCATCCGGCCGGCTCTATCGTATCGAGGTTCGGGGATGCCAGCCCGGCAAGGCCTCAAGCCGAGGATAAACACGTGCGTCTTTCGATGCTTTTTGTTTGCGCGTCCGCGATTTTTCTGGCCGCGTGCGGCCGGAACCCGCCTTCCGCCGCCGAACCGGGCTCGGCCTTCGACCCGATCGCGTTTTTCGATGGTCATACGGAGTCCTGGGGGGTGATCGAACACCGATCCGGCGCCCCGGCGGAACGGCTGGTAACCGTCAGCCAGGGCGGCACGGACAAAGACGGGCGCCTGCGGATGGTGCAGCATCTGTCCTTTCAGGACGGTACGACGCAAGAACGCGACTGGATCATGTGGCGCGACGGCGCGGGCCGTTTCGACGCGACGGCGAACGACATGGTCGGTACGGCGGCCGGGTCGGCCGATGGAAATATCTTTCACTGGACGTGGGTGCTGGCCCGCTCTCCCGGCAACGTGTTGATGGACGTGACGATGAACCAGTGGATGTACCGGCTGGCGGACGGTTCGGTGATGGTCCGCACGACAATCGGCAAATTCGGCATTATCGTCGCCGAGGTCAGCGAGCAGTTCACCCACAAGGCAAAGACGTAGCGGATACCTCAGCCGCGCATGAACGCATTGAGTGCCGGTGTCGAAAGCGCTACATCCAGATAACCGAACGTCCCGCTTTCCGCGACTTCCCGAGCGGCATTTTCCAGACCGGTCATGGCGGCCCGGTACAAGGACGTTGCCAGGCTGACGCGCCTGACCCCGGCCTGCGACAACGCCGCCACGGTGAAGGATTTACCTTTGATTCCGGCCATGAAGTTCACCGGTCGCGACACCGCGGCGCATATTGAGCGAACCGCGTCCAGATCGGGCAATCCGGGCGCCATCAGCACGTCGGCGCCGGCTGCCTCGAACGATCTCAGCCGCCGGATGGTGTCGTCGAGGTCGGGGTTGCCGCGCAGGTAATTCTCGGTGCGGGCGGTTACCATGAACGGGAACGGTAGGGCACGCGCCGCCTGCACCGCGGCGGCGATGCGGTCCCGGGCCAGGGACGGATCGAACAACGGACGCGCCGGATCGCCGGTCGCGTCCTCGATCGACCCGCCAACCAGTCCGGTTTCAGCGGCCAGCCGGATGGTTTCGGCCACGATTCCGGGCGTGTCGCCGAAGCCTTTTTCCAGATCGGCGGAGACCGGCAGATCGGTGGCATCGACGATGGCCTTGGCATGTGCCAGCGCCTCCTCGCGGGTAATCGCGCCATCGCGACGGCCGAGCACGTTTGCACAGGCGCCGCTGGAGGTGGCCAGCGCGGGAAAACCGAGTGCGGTCAGGATGCGGGCGGACCCGGCGTCCCAGGCATTGGCGATGACGAAGGTTTCCTGATGCAGGGTGCGGAAGCGTTCGGCTTTCTCGGACTGGTTCATTGGGCGGCCTTCCATTCGTTCAGGATTTCTTCGGTGTGTTCGCCCAGGCGTGGCGCGGGCCGCCGGATCGATCCCGGCGTTGCGGACAGCTTGACGGTAACACCCATGGTGCGGAAGGGGCCGGTGACAGGGTGATTGGTCTCCACCACCATGTCGCGGGCCAGTATCTGCGCATCGGTATAGACCTCATCGTAATGCAGCACCGGGCCGGCGGGGATGCCCAGCGTTTCCAGCGCGCTCAGCCAGTGGGCCGATGAGTGGCGGCACAGTTTTTCCGCCAGCAGCGCGATCAGCGCATCGTTGTGTCTGACCCGTTCGGCGTTGCTGACGAACCGCGGATCGGCCACCAGGTGGGGCATGTCGGCCAGATCGCAAAGCTGTACGAAGAATCGCTGCTGCGACGCGCCGATCGCGATGTAGCCGTCGGTGGTCTGGAAGCACTGATACGGCGAACTGCCGCGATGCGCCTGGCCCAGACGTTCGGGCCGGGTTCCGGTGGCGAAGTAGTGAGCGGATTCGTACACGGCGAGCGACGTGGCCGATTCTAGCAGCGAGGTCTCCACATGCTGGCCCTCGCCGGTGCGATGCCGGGCCTCTACCGCGGCGAGGACGCCGAACGCCAGGAACATACCGGCCGTGACATCGGATATCGCGATGGGCAACCGGTGCGGCGGGCCGTCGGCGGGGCCGTTGGTACTCATCAGGCCCGACATCGCCTGGGTGATCAGGTCGAATCCGCCGCGCGCCGCGTAAGGGCCGGTTTGGCCGAAGCCGGAAATGGACGCGAGAATGAGGCGCTTATTGCGCGCATGCAGAACGTCCCAGCCCAGGCCAAGGCGTGCAAGGACGCCGGGTCGGTAATTTTCAACCAGGATGTCGGCTCGGTCGATCAGGTTCAGCAAGGCGTCCTTGTCCGGTTGTTGTTTCAAATCCAGTACGATGGAGCGCTTGTTGCGGTTCCACGTCATGAACGGCGCGCTTTCGCCGTTGACGAAAGGCGGCATGCCGCGGGCCGAGTCGCCCTTGGGCGGTTCGATCTTGATAACTTCCGCACCGTGATCGGCCAGCAGCATCGCGCAATACGGACCCGACAGGTGGCTGGTCAGGTCCAGCACCAGAAGATGATCGAGCGCGCCGGACATGGTGTTTCCTCCGTTCTTGACGCTGGGATGATGCCATGGTTCCGGGCGCGCGCCATCATCGGCGGCAATGGCGCCGGCGCGATCCGGCGAGGCCCGTTGCGTGACGGCGCCGATAACCCGTTCCGCCATGGCAGGATCGCGGCTAATATCATACCGCGTTGAAACGGTGGCCGGCATGACGGCACCACAGGGGAGCCGATGACCATCTTTCCGGATATGGACGCATTGCGGACCGCCTGCACGACTGTTCCGCCGGGCAACAGTGCCGCCGTTGCGTCCGTGCGCGAACGTCAATCCATCCTGACCAAGCCGCCAGGTAGCCTGGGGCGGCTGGAGGATCTGGTCGCGTGGCTGGCGCAATGGCAGAACCGGTCGATGCCGCGTCTCGACCGTGTCGAAATCCTGGTATTTGCCGGGAATCACGGCGTTGTGGACCGGGGCGTTTCGCCTTATCCGGCCTCGGTCACGGCGCAGATGGTCGCCAATTTTGCCGCGGGCGGCGCGGCGATCAACCAAATCTCGGCTGTCGCGGGGGCGGTTCTGCGGGTGATTCCGCTGCATCTCGAAACCCCGACGCGCGATTTCACGCTGGTTCCGGCGATGGAGCCGGCCGAGTTTCTCGACGCGGTCTCCGTCGGCTATGCGGCGGTTTCCCCAGGCATCGATTTGCTGTGCCTGGGGGAGATGGGTATCGGCAACACCACCGCCGCCGCCGCCATCGCCGCCGCTTTGTTCGGCGGTGGCGGTCAGGCCTGGGCCGGACGCGGCACGGGGATCGACGATGCCGGCCTGTCGCGCAAGCGCGCCGCGATCGAGTCCGCGCTGCAACGGCACGCCGCGGTGCTGACCGACCCGCTGCTGATCGCCATGATGTTCGGCGGCTGGGAACTGGCGGCCATCCTCGGTGCCACCCTGGCCGCACGCCGCACCGGCATACCCGTTGTGCTCGACGGCTTTGTCTGCACCGCCGCCGCCGCGCCGCTCAGCCGGATGACCCCGGATGCGCTCGCTCACACGCTGTTGGCCCATCTCTCCGCCGAAGCGGGTCACGCGGCCCTTGCCGCTGCCCTCGGGCTCCGGCCCCTCCTCGATTTGGGCATGCGGCTCGGGGAAGCTTCGGCCGCTGCCCTTGCCGTTCCACTGCTGCGCGCCGCGGTCGCTTGCCATACCGGCATGGCGACGTTCGCCGAGGCGGCGGTGGACGACCGGACCTGACCGGTTGCCGCTAACGGACCTCGCGCATGCGCTGATGCTGCTGACCCGGTTTCCGGTCGCACGGCTGGCCGAACCGGCCGATGCGGCGCGTTGTGTTTGGGCATTTCCCGTGGTGGGTCTGATTGTCAACGGCATCGGCGGCCTTGTGTATGCGGTGGCGCACTGGGCCGGCATGCCGCCGTTGCTGGCCGCTGCGTGGGCTTTAGCGGCTACGATGATGATGACTGGCGCCCTTCACGAGGATGGCCTGGCCGATACGGCCGATGGATTCGGCGGCGGAGCGACCCCGGCGCGCAAAATGGCAATCATGCGCGACAGCCGCATTGGCACCTACGGAACACTTGCGCTGGTGCTGTCCACGGGCATGCGCGCGGCCGCCATCGCCGCCCTGGGGCGACCGGCCGCGGTAATGGCCGCGCTTGTTCTGGCCGGAGTGCTGGGCCGAGCCGCGATTATTCCCATGCTGCTGGCGATCGCGCCGGCCCGGACCGATGGCATGGGGGCCGCATTGGGCCGGCCTCACCCCGCGGCCGCCGGTGCCGGGATCGGATTGGCGATCGTCGCGGCGTTTTTATGTCTGCCACCAAAGCCCGCGGCCGCGGCGGTGGTAAGCGGGTTCGGCGCTGCGCTGGTGGTGGCAATCCAGGCTCGTCGTCAGATCGGAGGGTACACCGGCGATACACTCGGTGCCGGCGAGATCGCCGGCGAATGTAGCGTACTCACGGTGCTCGCTGTGTTTTTGGCCGCCTGAGTCCGATCGGCGGCTGAATTCGATAGGCGGCTGTTTCCGCAACTGACTGCGACGTTATTGCATCCTCGGTCTGCTACGCCGTCCCGCCGACCGGCGAGGCATGGCGGCCGCATCGCCGCTATCCGGGAAATCCGCGCTTTCGCTCAAAACCGGGGTGCTTCGCGAAAGGTGAACCCGGCGCTCGCAACGATCCGCTTCGGCGAGGCAGAATGCCCGCTCTTCTTCGACCGGCGTCGCGGCGGCTTCTTCCCGCCAGCGCGCGGCTCGTTTTAACATCGATACAGGATCGTAGGAGCTTTGGCTCATGAATGCGCGTTCGACTGTTGCCACATTCCCCAGCGGTATCACGCCGGTCATTGCCAATTATTTACAACAAACGCGGCCGCGGCGGGGCCCGCGGATCGCCGACGCGACCCCAGCGCGGCGAGCGTATGCTGCATCGCGGTGTTGGAACTTGCATTCCTCGTTCCACTCGCTTACATATCCATCTCCCCATTATTCCATCCCGGAGATTGAGCGCATGGCGCGTGTCACCGTCGAAGATTGCGTTCAACGCGTACCGAACCGCTTCGAGCTTGTTCTGCTCGCGGCGCAGCGTGCCCGCAACATCAGCCGTGGGGAGGAACTGACGATCGATCGCGACAACGACAAGAACCCGGTCGTTGCGCTGCGAGAGATCGCCGATGAGACGATCGAACTGCCGCGGATCGAACAGGATCTGATCAAATCGTTGTCCCGCTCGCCCGAACCAGAGCCCGCCGATGAGGAAGTTTTGGATCTGATCCCTACCGACCAGAACATATTCGGCCTTCAGGATATCGCGGCCGAAGAAGAAGCGGCCGGGTTGCCGTCCGAGACAGCGGACGATTTGTCGCCTGAAGACATCGAGGCCGCTATCGAGGCCGAACTTGGTGGCCGAACTGCTCGGTAACCGCCGATGAAGGATGGGGGCTTCGGCGGAGACATGAACCGGTCCGCGCCGTCCGCCGGCCTGCCGCCTGCCTCAGTTCCTGACTCCAGCGATATTGCCGGGTTGCCGGCCCCGTCCGGTGCCGGTGCGATGGCCCGCTGCGAACTCTCCAGAAAAATCCGCGAATACGATCCGAAGGCCGACATCGCGCCGATCGACGCCGCCTACGATCTGGCGGAAAAAGCCCATGGCACCCAGCGCCGCGACAATGGCGACCCATATTTCAGCCATCCGGTCGCCGTCGCCGGCATTCTGGCGGACTATCGGCTGGATGTCGCGTCGATCGCGACGGCGCTGCTGCACGATGTGGTCGAGGACACGTCGTATAGCCTCAAACAGATAGAAAGCCAGTTCGGCAAGGAAATCGCCGGCCTTGTCGATGGCGTCACCAAGTTGACGCGGCTGGAACTGCAATCGGATCGCACCAAACAGGCGGAAAATTTCCGTAAGCTTGTTCTGGCCATGAGCCGGGATATCCGCGTGCTGCTGGTCAAACTGGCCGACCGGCTGCACAATATGCGCACCCTGCATTTCGTCCGCGACATCGATCGCCGCAAGCGCATCGCCCGCGAAACGATGGAGATTTACGCGCCGCTCGCCGAACGTATCGGCATGGATGCAATCAAGACCGAACTGCAAACGCTGGCGTTTACCCAGCTCGAACCCGACGCTTACGCAACGATCCTGGCTCGTTTGAACTTCCTGCGCGGGCAGGGGGCCGATGTGATCGACGATGTGCGCCGCGAACTGATCTTGGTCTGCCGCGAGGCGGGCGTGGAAGCGGCCGACATCATGGGGCGGGAAAAGTCGCCCTTTTCCATCTGGGAAAAAATGCACCGCCGCAACGTGGCGTTCGAGCAGTTGTCCGACATCATGGCGTTCCGCATCGTGGTGGATACCAAGGCCGACTGTTACGCGGCGCTGGGCGCGGTGCATTCGGCCTATCCGGTCATCGCCGGGCGGTTCAAGGATTACATCTCGACACCCAAATCCAACGGATATCAGTCGCTGCACACCGGCGTTACGCTGCGCCAGCCGCGCAATCAGAAAATCGAGGTGCAAATCCGCACCGCCGAAATGAACGATGTGGCGGAAAACGGTGTCGCGTCGCACTGGGTGTACAAGGCGCCGGACAAAAAAGTCGATGGCACCGATGTTCAGCGGTTCCGCTGGGTGCAGGACCTGCTGGAAATCCTTGAGGATTCCGCCGCGCCGGACGATTTTCTCGAAAATACCAAACTGGAACTCTACGCCGATCAGGTGTTCTGCTTCACGCCCAAAGGCCAGTTGATCCAGTTGCCGCGCGGCGCCACGCCGGTCGATTTCGCCTACGCCGTGCATAGCCAGGTGGGCGATACCTGCGTCGGCGCCAAGGTGAACGGGCGGCTGATGCCGCTGCGCCACCATCTGGAAAACGGCGATCAGGTGGAGGTGATGACCGCGCGTGGCGGCACGCCGTCGCCGCAATGGGACCGCTTCGTCGTCACCGGCAAGGCCCGCGCTCGGATCCGCCGCTTCATCCACCAGGAACAGCGCCAGCAAAGCCGGGACGCCGGACGGGTCGAACTGACCAAGGCGTTCCGTCAGGCCGGTGTGGATGGCTCCGAAAAGGCGTTGGAACCGGCGCTGAAGGCGCTGAAAATCGCTTCGGCGGACGAACTGTATATCGCCGTCGGCAATGGCAATCTGGTGGCCAGGGACGTGGTCCACGCCGCGTACCCCGAATTGCGGCAGGCCCCGCGCGGCCCGCGGATGATTCCGTCGATGCTGCCCCGCGGCAAATTGCCCGCTCGGCACGACCGCGATATGCCGGTGACGGGTCTGGTGCCCGGCATGGCCTTTACCTTCGCCGGCTGCTGCCATCCGGTGCCGGGCGATGAGATTGTCGGCATCGTCACAACCGGCAAGGGTGTGACCATCCACGGCCGGGAATGCCAGACACTAACGGCGTTCGCCGCGACCCCGGAACGATTTATCGACGTGGACTGGAATTATGAGGCCGTCGGCATGGCCGGTAGCGACCTGAAAGGTTCCGGCCATACCGCCCGGATCAGCGCGATCGCCGCAAACGAGCAGGGCGCGCTGGCCGATATCTCCAATGTGATTTCCAAACAGGATGGCGCCATCGCCAACCTAAAGATCGTCAACCGCCAGCAGGACTTCATGGAGGTTCTGGTGGATGTCGATGTGCGGGATACCGCGCATTTGTCGAAGGTAATCGTGGGGCTGCGTGGCCTGAAAACGATCAAGGGCGCCGAACGCGCGACAGGCGGGTGAAGGTGCGCCCGTTGAAATACCGCACGACCGAACCTGGCGTCACCCGGTCGCCGGCAAGGATCGCCGCATCATGATCCTGGGTATTGGCTCCGACATCTGCGACATTCGCCGCATCGAAAAAGCCATCGAACGCCACGGTGCGCGCTTTCTGGAACGAGTCTTCACCGAAACCGAACGATCGAAGGCGCTGCGCCGGACGGAGAAGATCCAGGCATCGACCTTCGCCAAGCGTTTCGCGGCCAAGGAAGCGGCGGCGAAGGCACTGGGCACCGGATTCCGGCGCGGGGTGTTCTTTTCGGACCTCGGCGTGGTCAACCTGCCGGGCGGCCAGCCCACGTTGCGCATGACCGGCGGAGCGGCGGAACGCCTGTTGGCGATTACGCCGGCGGGGATGACCGCGGCGGTGCATCTGACGATGACCGACGAATACCCCTACGCCTATGCCCAGGTGATTATCTCCGCGATCGCCGGCCCATAACGAGCAATTCATATTTTGACTTCCTCGGATTGGCGGCTGGTATTAGCCGCCGATGTCGCAGACCGTGTGAATGGCGAAAGCCGGCAGGTTCGCATTCACCAGGATCGCGGCAAAATTCGGCGTTCCACGTCCGAAGCGATGACCGAGCTTATAGCCGTTGGCTTTGAGCGGGTTGGTATCGCGCGCCGGGTTGGGGGGCGGCGGCGCGCCAAAATAAAGACCTATACCAAGCCGCGCTGACCCATTCTTAGTGGGTCGGCCTTTAAGGAAACTCTGAAAAAGTCCTTTACGATACGTTTCCGGTATGATTCTCTGGCTTTGACAGAGAGGATCGGCCAGGATGCAGTGCAGTTTCGCTGAGTATGACGGTTTCCGGAAACAGCGGAAGATCAC
>JAJZFA010000026.1 GCA_021805565.1 Pseudomonadota bacterium | reverse complement strand
GCCCGACGCCAAGACCATCTGGCTCTACCGCGAGGCGCTGGCCCCGTCCGGCACCGTCGAGGCGCTGTTCGCCGAGTTCGACAAGTGTCTGAAGGACAAGGGCTACCTGGCGATGGGCGGGCAGATCTTGGACGCCACCATCGTGCCGGTGCCGGTCAACCACAACAAAGAGTCGGAGAACGCGGCGATCAAGGCGGGCGAGGTGCCGGCTGGCTGGGCGAACAACCCCGCGAAGCTGCGCCAGAAGGACCGCGACGCGCGCTGGACGAAGAAGCACGGCAAGTCGTACTACGGCTACAAGGACCATGTCTGCGTCGACCGCCGCCACAAGCTGATCCGCTGCTACACGGTCACCGACGCGGCGAGGCACGACAGCCAGGCGTTCGAGGCGGTGCTGGACCCTGCCAACACCGCGCGCGACGTCTGGGCCGACAGCGCCTACTTAAGCCTTGCCGGGCAGATTTATCATAGGCGTTGAACGTTCCAGGCTCGGCAAAGGCGGCAAGCTTGGACAGCAGAGATAGTTCCTTGTTCTGGGTTCCACCCGAAATTTTGAGGCTTTGGGCCAATAAATCGATTTCGGCTCCGGTTCTGTCGCCAAATGCAACATTCAGGTTGCTGTTCACGATCGCAGTGCTCACGCCAAGACGTGCAATTCCGGTCTGGCGCTGTAAGCGGCTGTACTCGCTAATAAAAGTTAGAAAGCGATTTTGATTCGCCAAGACCGGCATCTGATTATAGGGCCCGGCGTAATCGAAATCTGAGCGCCACATTACCCAGTTGGCACCTGCGATCCAGAACGCCACCTCAAGCCATTGCGGGTCGATTGCCGGGAGGATTGCGACCTTCGCCATAAATGCGCACTTTCCAGATCGTGTTATGAGGCGTTAAGCAACTTCTATTTGGGTAGAAGGCAGTAACTAACCGCGCCATCCGGCCTGCTCCGCGGCATTCGTCAAGCTCACCGCGTAGCGGGTTCTGCACCCGCCTGGGCTATCGGCGGCCGGGCGCGTCCAGTCACCCTGGGAGCCAGGTATCCGAAAACATAGCCGGCGGCGTTGTGCGCCTTGGCGGCCAGCGCATCAGGGCTGGCCGGAACTGGAAAGCTGGATTGCAACGGGCGGCTCCCGCGAAAGCACCTCCTCCGCCAACACCGGGGCACCGGATGCGGTGGCGGCCGCCACCGGCGCCGCTTGAACTTGGTCGGCAAGCCGGATGAGCGCGCGATGCACTTCAACCATAGCAAGCGTGTCCCGCTTGCAGTAGGCCAGCAGTGCCGCCCGGTATTGAACGACTTGGCGTGGATCCGCGACCGTGCCGGAGGCGAGCTGTACGAACGCCGACGAGGCCGCCATGCCGTCGGCGATGCCGTCAAGACCGGTATAGCCAAATCCTGGAGACAGCGCCGGGGCAACAGACTTGATCGAGTTACTGAATGCAAAGGCCGGCAAATACACCGCCTCGCGGACAACCGGCAGCAGGTCCACGAGCCGCCCGGCGATTTGCCCGATTGCGGAGCGTAGGCCGGGAAAGAGAGCGGCAATTTCTTTCAGCCGGGTCTGTTCATATGCCGAATAGACCAAGACAGGGCCGGTGAATTCATTTAGGGCGGCGATCAGCGTCGTGGCGAAACCGAGTCGCGGGTCTTCGTCGCCGGCGGCCAGGAATTCCCGGTGATGCAATGTGCCGTCGGCATCGGCCGCGTGCAGCGACCATTGAAAGGGAATGGTCTGGTAAGGCCGCGTGCCTGCGTAAAGAGGAATAGGCGGCATCATGGCTTCGAAGTCGAGGTAACAGGCAGGTGGCTGGAAGCCGTGCAGCAGGCGGCCCAGGCCGGGCGCGACATAGGGACGGCCGCTGGCCGTCGCGTCCCGGATGATCACCTGTTTCCACGTGAGCGGAAAATCCGCCGGAATTGCCGAAATGGCCTCGATCCCAAGCGCCTTGAGTTCGCCGGCACGGGTTTCGGTCAGCCTCGGCAGATAGTCGATCCAATCCGCTGGCTTGCCGGCCGTACACCTGTCCCAGAACTCGCAGCCGTAGGGTGTGTCGCAATGCTTGCCCGGTTCGGCAGCCGGGGGCGCCGGCAGGGCAAGAGTTTCCCGCATAAGGGGTAATCTGCCCGGCAAGGATACGAGAGTGGCGGCTACCGCATCCTTGGCATCGGTGCGCGCGAAAAATTCCTGCCAGCGGATACCGGCACGGCCCCGCACATAGGCCGTGTCGATGTGTATCAGTTCGATCGATGAGACCGGAACGCCGGCGCCGGCCAGCACGAAGGCCTGGAGTGCCAGGTCTTCGGCATGGTGGCTTTTCATGCTGGCGCTGCTCTTGACCTCACGCAGGCCCCAGCTTCCATCGCCAAGGCGTTCGAGCACGTCCACACGGATGCGGATGCCGTCGTGTTCGAAAGCTGCCTCGAAAACCGCCGGCACGGCTAGATCCGCCATCAGCACGGCGGTCCGGCGCACCGCGGCGGCATGCTGCCAAGGCTCCTCCCCGACAAGGATACCGCCCGGAAACAGGAGATGTGCTTTGCGGCCGGTCTGGTGCCCGGCGTCCAGCGGCGACCCGGGAGCCGGGTCCTCATAAGCGGCCGGCTCGTGAACCAGCAGCCATAGCCGCCGGGTGCATTGTAGCCCGGCCATATAGCGCGACTTGGTGAGGTGTTGTCCGGCCATAACGCCTCCATTCCGCGGAAAAAGACTGTGCCCCCTCCATAGCGACGGCACTACGTCATAAGCGGTCGGACAAACGCCACGTCCATTTCTGTCGTAGCCGCGGCGCTTTAACCAGGACGGCGCGCGACACGGCGCCAGACAGCTATCCGGCGGGCCACATGAACATCCGATCCGCTTCCTCCGGCCGCCATGGTTCAGCCCTCGCCCGGAAGCCGTCCGGACGGAT
The DNA here is from genome assembly GCA_021805565.1 of Pseudomonadota bacterium. Classification (GTDB taxonomy): domain Bacteria; phylum Pseudomonadota; class Alphaproteobacteria; order Acetobacterales; family Acetobacteraceae; genus Rhodopila. The sequence continues at coordinate 8,656 of JAJZFA010000026.1, read as the reverse complement.
TGGCTCATGCTGTTCATTGAGGAGATCGCGATGTTTCAGGTTCGGGCTCCCGTCGCCGTTGTTCCGTCCGCCGGGGGCCGCGCCGCGCCTGGCATCCAGCTCTGCCCCGCTGCCGTGGCGGTCTGGCGGGAGATCGCCCGCCGCAGCCGGGGTCTCGAAATGGCTTATTTCCAGATCGCCCACTCCGGCGTGACGTTGACGGCGTGTTCGCACATCCGCGGCGCCGGCTTTAATCGGGACCGGGCCTGGCCCCGGCGAGCCCCGGCAGGCCGCGCGGACGATCGCCGCCGGAGGCCCGCGCGCTATCGCGTCGCGGCCAGCCGGTGCGGCGATACCGGCCGGCGTACCCGGCAGCCTCTGCCCCATACGCCGCCGGTGAGGCAGCGAGCGGGACGCCGCCCATCGCGTCCGGTTCTGACGCCGTAATGCGCTTTACGTATCTAAACATTGGAAGGCGGGCATGAACACTTCTTTTAGGGACTTTCGGTTGCAACACGTTGCCGGCACGGAAGAGCCACTTAACGCATTGGCGTATGCGCGGAACGTGTACGCGGCGGTCGATCGCCATATGCCCGAGGCGCGCGGACTGGCGAACTGGCTGACCGCCAACGCGATGGCGCTGGCCCTGAGCGATACCGCCGTTCCAGAGGAATGGGAGGGTTCGTTCCGGTCCAAGCGGAACGCCGTTTCCGCCGGGGACTGGCTGAAAGTCAAGGAGGCGCTCGATGCCGCCCTGACAACTCCGGCAAAAGCTCCGGAAACGCCAATTGCTTGCTGGATCGCGGAGCTAAGCCGTGCGCTTCAGCTCGGCACCGTGCCGGCGTGCATCCTGGCGCTCGCGCTTCAGTATAAATTCGGCAAGCAGGTCGAAGAACTGCTCGATGCCATGAGCGAGTGCCGCGGCGGAAACAAAAGGCTGAGCCGCGACTCGGGACTCCTCGCGCTGCTTCTCGGTGTTCCGTCGCCGGACGTTGCGGAATGTCTCATGCCATCCGCGAAACTCCTGGCAAGCGGCCTGTTGCAGCTCGACCGCTTCGGCTGCCTGGAGGTGCAGAACAGGCTCGCGTCGCTGATCCGCCGGGACATTCCCCCGGCACCGGACTTCTACGATCAGCTCCTGGGTCCGGACAGGCCTCACTCGCTGCCCTGGGAGGCATTCGCGCATCTGGGTCCGGCGGCCGGCATTGCCGCCGCCGTATTGCGGGCCGCGCTGGCGGCCAGAGAGACCGGCGTCAGTATTCTGCTTTACGGACCGCCTGGCACCGGCAAGACATCGTTTGCCGCGACCCTCGCGGCACGGGCCGGCGCCACGTTACGTCCCGTGGCCGAAGCGGACGACGATGGCGAGGAGCCACAGCGGTATGACCGGCTGGCCGGGTTGCGCCTTGCGCAGCGCCTCGCTCCACCCGGCGGCACTGTGCTGCTGTTCGACGAAGCAGAGGATATATTCGTCCGCCGCAGCACATTCGACGACGAGCCGGTGACGAGTTCGCGCGTGTTCAGCCACCGGCTGCTGGAGCAACTGATAGTTCCGGTGATCTGGACCGCCAACGACATCGGCGTGCTCGGCCCCGCCGTTTTGCGGCGTATGACCATGTGCCTAGAAATGAAGGTGCCGGACCTGGCGGCTCGCACCATGCTATGGCGCCACATGGGCGAGGCGGAAGGCGTCGTTCTGCAAGCCACCGATGCGGCGCGCCTTGCCCGGCTGATACCGACTGCTCCCGCTATCGCCTCCGGTGCCCTGCGGGCGACACGGCTGGCCGGCGGCGGCGCGGAGACCGCGCGCCTCATCGTCGAGGGTGTGGCGCGCGCTGTGCGCGGCGGCGAGATGCCTGTGCCCGAGCCGGAACCGGACGCACTCTACGATCCGGCGCTGGTCAACGCCGATTGCGATCTCGCGGCGCTGACGGCCGATTTGCTCCAGCCCGGCGCCACGCGTGCGGTCTCGTTTCTACTGTCCGGGCCGCCCGGAGCGGGAAAGAGTGCCTGGGTGCGCCACCTGGCCAGCCGCATGGGCATGCCGGTGCTGCACAAGCGTGCCTCCGATCTGCTCAGCCCGTTTGTCGGCGGCACCGAACAGAATATTGCCGGTGCCTTTGCTGAGGCGCGAGAGGCACAGGCCTTCCTGGTGTTCGATGAAGCAGACAGCCTGTTACTGGAGCGGGCCGGCGCGGTGCGCGGCTGGGAGATCAGCCAGGTCAACGAAATGCTGACGTGGATGGAAGGCCATGCGCTGCCGTTCGCCTGCACCACCAACCTGGCCGAACGGCTCGATCGAGCCAGCCTGCGGCGGTTTTTGGTCAAGCTCCGCTTCGATTGGCTAACCACGGCGCAGGCGAGGCTTGCGTTCCGCCAGTTCTTCGACCTGGACGCGCCTGCGGGCTTGGATGAGCTGGACACGCTGACACCGGCGGATTTCGCATTGGTGCGGCGTCGGGCGGCGGTGCGTAGGGGAGAGCTGGACCCGGCGATGATGCTACGTCTTTTGACAGGCGAATGCCAGGGGCGTGCTAATGCCCGGCTTCCGGTTGGGTTCGGCCGCCCGGCCCCCGCCCGATGATTGCTTATGTGAAAGGTCCGTGCCAGAGTGGCGGCATGCGATATGCCCCGGCGGAACGGCTACTTCGCCTTGCTCGTCACTTGGCCGGAACCCGCACGGGACTCACGCTCGACGAGATGGCCACGGAGCTTGAAGTCGGGCGCCGGACCGCCGAGCGCCTGCGCGACTCCTTGGTAGCTATGTTCCCGCAGATGGATTGGTGGGACGACGAGGAGCGGGTTCGCCGCTGGCGCCTGCCGGGCAGCGCGCTGGTCGGGGTGATCGAGCTTCGGGCAGAAGCGGTAGCGGCTATTGAAACGGCAGCGCGTGAGTGTGACGCGAGGGGGGAGGACAATCGCGCAGCCTTGCTACGCGAGGCTTCGACGACACTACGTGCGGTCATGCGGCCCGATGCGCTGCGCCAAGCCGAACCGGACATTGCGGCGCTGATGGAAGCGGAGGGGATCGCAATGCGGCCCGGACCGCGGCCAACAATCGCAGATGGTGTCTTGTCCACATTGCGCCGCGCAATACTTGGCATGCAGCTCGTGGTTGTGCGCTACGCCAATCCCGACTCAGCGGAGCCCGCAGCCCGCATTCTACGCCCCTATGGACTTCTCTATGGTGGCCGGGGGTGGCTGGTTGCGCACGTCGATGAATTACCGGACATGCGCTTGTGGCGTCTGGATCGAATCCTGTCCGTTGATCTACTGGACCGAGGCTTCTCCCGCCGGGAAGACTTCGCGCTAGCAGCCTATTCAGCACAATCTTTCGGTGTGTTCCAGGAAGAACCGATGGACGTTGAACTACAATTTACGAACCGATGTGCGGAAGATGCGGCTAAGTGGCTGTTTCATCCATCGCAACGCATAATCTATGAAGATAACGGGACACTCACGGTGCGATTTCGTGCAGGCGGAAGTCAAGAGATTGTATGGCATCTGTTTACATGGGGATCAGAAGTTAAGATTGTGTCGCCGGACAGCCTCCGAAAAATGTTAGCTGAGCAAGCGTCGGTAGTTGCTTATTTGAATAGAGAAGCATCTGTGGCTTGCGAAAGCTCTAAACGGGAGTTATGAAGGTTGGAATTACACAAATTTTTACAGATCGTACATGTCAAGGAGAAAGGCTTTGAGTATGCCAAACAACTTTATGTAGACCGCTTAGCGCCGGATTTTAGTCCATTCGAGTTCATCGATCTCGACGAGATGCGCATTTCTGCAATTTTAGCTTGGCTGCTTGATCCACACGGCTCACATGGCCAAGGTGGGCGGTTCCTCAATCTGTTTCTCCAAAAGCTTTCCGCGGGTTGGCCCTTAGATGCTTGTGAGCAAGCTCAGGTGAAGACGGAAAGTTGGATAGACGGAGGCCGTATCGACGTTCAGATTACGTCTGGACACAGATGTTGTATCATCGAAAATAAACCATGGGCTGCCGATCAGCCTGATCAGTTGGAGCGCTACTTAAATCAACTCGATTTCCTCAGGTCGCAAGATCAGACACTAACCCAAAGTGCGTATCCCCTCGTGTATCTTACCGCTAACGGTTCACCTCCAACTGTCCGCAGTATTTCTGAGTTAGAGCAGCAAGACCGCATTAATGCCGGTCAGCTTCACTGCTGGGCGTTTCGCAGTCAATTGCTAGACTGGATTACCCAGTGCCGAGCGGTGTGTCGAGCCGATCGAGTTGCCATCTTTATCGACGAGTTCGGTCGATATATCCGCAGTCATTTCGGAGGTGCAGAAGACGTGACAATACAAGATCAGTTAGTAAGCGATATTGTAAAATCGCCTGAGATGGTTAGTTCCGCTATGCGGGTTGTGTTGGCGGGCGAGGCTATTCGCGAAAATCTTTTGTCAAAGCTAAAGGCTGAGATCGCTGCCACCGCTGCCAGTGAAAATTGGTCTTTGGACTGGGGGGTTTCGGGTCCTTCCCATCGCTCTGGCTTTAGCATCGACTTTTGTAAGAATTCACCTTATGTGTTCCGCATCGAATTTGAAGAAAGCCAGTACAATAATGTGTTCTACGGCGTTTTCAAAAAATATAGTACTACAACCGAAGATGAAGGCGCGCGCGCCGCACTTTTAGCAGAAAGATTACTCAGTACAAACAAAAACGCTGAAGATAAATGGCTGTGGTGGCGCTCTTTGTCACCTCAAGACGACCTGCTTGCATTTGAAGTAAATTGGGGGCGTAGCCCACAGCCTTGGGCTGCCATTGCGGAAGGTACGATGGCCAGAGCAATTGTCGCAGCCGTCCGTCGTTTTCAGGACGCGCTTGCAGGTCCTGACGATTAATATTTTGTATCGTCTTGTCAAACGACCGTTTGCCAGACTGATACACTCAGTCTAGACTCGGAGTGTGTCCCTGAGGTGGCCCCCGAAAACTGGCGAACGTCTATCTGCACTACGTCTATGACCTGTGGGTGCAACAATAGCGAAGTCGCCATGCCGGTGGGGATACGATCGTTATTCGCTATGCGGATGACACGATTGTCGGCTTCCAGCATGAGGCGGACGCCCGCCGCTTCCTCGGCGATCTACGCGAGAGGCTGGCAAAGTCCGGACTGGAACTGCACCCTGAGAAAACCCGCCCGATCCCGTTCGGCCGATATGCGAAAGCACACCATCCAGACGTGGCAACAGGACGGATGGAAACTTTTGACTTCCTGGGCTTCACGCATATCCGCGCGAAAAGCCACGGCGGCAAATTCCTGCTCAAGAGGCAGCCCATGCGCAAACGCATGCAGGCCAAACTCGCGGAGATGAAAGAGGAGATGCGGCACCGCCTGGATACCGCCCGCTGTCATCCGCCACCTCTGGCCCAATCAACGCTTCGACGTCAAACATCCGAGGCAAGAGCCGAGTGCGTTAGCAGCGCACGCTCGGATCTGTGCGGCGCGCGCGGCGTGAGACGCGTCCCTACCGCGACCGCAGGCACCGCCCGCAACGCTTGACCAGGAGCGGCCGGTCGGAAATAATTCATTAGTTCGACCACATCGGCAGCGAACTGCTCCACATCGGCGGTCAGGCTCCGCCGCATGGCCCGGGCGGCAATTTGGTCGGACCCCGGCGTCCGGCCAACTCCGAGATCGACCCTTTCCGGATGCAGCGCCGCTAATGTGCCGAACTGTTCGGCGATCGGCGGACGGGCGTGATTCGGCAACATGATGCCGCCGGCACCAATGCGAATGCGCCTGGTGGCCATCGCCACATGGGCCAGAGCCACGGCGGTCGCCGCGCCAGCAGTCCCGGCATGTTGCGATGTTCCGCCATCCAAAAACGATTGTATCCCAGTGATCGGGATGTCGGGCGAGGTCGATGAAATTGCGCAGCGCCCGACCGGTGTCGCGGCCTTCGGGAACGGGGGAAAGATCGAGTACGGACAAGGGGATTGTCCTCTCTATATAGGGTGGGATGCGCACAAACGAAATACGGCGTTAGGATCGGCTCATGCATATCCCGTTCGACAACACCTATTCCCGCCTACCTGATCGCTTCTATGCCCGGCTTGGTCCAGCCGCGGTGGCAGCGCCGCGGCTGATCCGGCTGAATGCCGCCCTGGCCGGACAATTGGGCATCGACCCGGTGGAACTGGCCAGCCCGGACGGCGTTGCCGTTCTGGCCGGCGCGTCGGTGCCGGCCGGCGCTGACCCGATGGCTCTGGCTTATGCCGGCCACCAGTTCGGGAATTTTGTCCCCCGGCTGGGCGACGGCCGGGCAAAACTGCTCGGGGAAGTGGTGGGCATCGACGGCATGCGTCGCGACATTCAATTGAAGGGTTCCGGCCCGACGCCGTTTTCCCGCCAGGGCGACGGACGTGCCGCCCTGGGGCCGGTGCTACGCGAATACCTGATCAGCGAGGCGATGGCTGCCCTGGGCGTGCCATCCACGCGCGCGTTGGCAGCCGTGGCCACCGGCGAGCCGGTCTGGCGAGAAACAAAGCTGCCAGGCGCGATTTTAGTCAGGGTGGCCGCCAGTCATATCCGGGTCGGCACATTCCAGTATTTCGCGGCACGAGAGGATACAGACGGTATCCGGCTGTTGGCCGATTACGCTATCGCACGTCATTATCCCGACGCAGCGTCCGCGCCGAACCCGTATCGCGCATTCCTGGACGCCGTCATCGCCCGGCAGGCCGATCTGATCGCGCAATGGCTGTTGGTCGGCTTCGTTCACGGGGTAATGAACACCGACAATTGCTCGATCGCCGGAGAAACGATCGATTATGGACCCTGTGCGTTTCTGGACAGTTACGATCCCGGTGCCGTGTTCAGTTCCATCGACCATCAGGGCCGCTATGCCTACGCTAATCAGCCCAGAGCGGTGCTGTGGAATTTGGCTCGTCTGGCGGAATGCCTGGTGCCGTTGCTGGGAGAAGACGACGACAGCGCAAATGCGGCGCTCGGCACGTTCGCCCCGCGCTTTCAGACCCGCTATTTTGGAGGGTTGCGGCAGAAGATCGGACTACAGACGGAGCGAGAGGGCGATGGCTCCCTGACCCAAGATCTCCTGAAACTGATGGCGACAGACAATACTGATTTTACCCTGACTTTCCGGCGATTGTGTGATGCGTGCGATGGACGAGTCGGCGATGCGGCGGTTCGTGTCCTGTTCAAGGATTTCGCCGCTTACGATGCTTGGGCGTCCAGGTGGCGCGAACGGCTGGCGTTCGAGGCAGAGCCGGCCGTGGCCATGCGCACCGTCAATCCAGCCGTTATTCCGCGTAACCACTTAGTGGAAGCCGCGATCAACGCCGCTGTGGACCGGGACGATTTTCAGCCGTTCGAGGATTTGCTCGGCGCGGCCGGGCAACCCTTCCGCGATGATCCAGCGACGGAACGGTACACGTTACCGCCACGCGACGACCAGCGTGTGTTGCAGACTTTCTGCGGAACCTAACCCGGCGAAGCCGGAACCAAAAAGGGTGTAGCATTCCCGGCGACTTCGAAAGCAGCCGAGGGTGCCATGAGCCACGCCTTGTTGGAACGCCACGACGACCGGATAGCCGGGGTGCTGTCATGCTACGACCGGGTGGTGATCACCGGTACGCTTCCGACGGTGTGCTACGCGGACGGGATGACGAAGTTCGTCAACGCCCACCACCTCCGCATCTTCGATTACCCCCGGTTTGCCGAACCGCTGCGCGAGCGGGTGCGTGAGCAGGCGGCGGCACTGGCCGCGGAAGCGGGTCTGACCATCGAGCACATCGGCAAGAAGCATGTCCGCAAGGAAGCGGTGGTGGCAAAGGTGCTGAAGCGACGCGGCGAGCATCCCGGTCTGGTGCATATCATCTCGGCGATGGAGGGATGCGACACTTATAAGCCGTGGCACGACAAGCAGACCCACAAGACCTACCCGCGGCCGGACAGTGGCCAGTGCCTGCACTACTATTTCTATTTCATGGATGAGGCGTTGGGCCTGATTCATCCGCGGGTGCCGACCTGGGCTCCGTTCCGCCTGCAATTCTACCGCAACGGCCACAGCCGGCTGGCACGGCAACTGGCGGCCGAGGACATCGCCTTCACCACGGCCGACAACGCGTTCATCCGCATCGCCGACTGGCAGCGTGCGCAAGATCTGGCAGACGGGTTCTCACCCGACGACCTGCATCGTGCGCTCGACCGCTATGCCGCGCTGTGCTGCCCGGTGCTGGACATCTTCGGCCAGACCTACCACTGGAGCCTGATGCAGGTGGAATATGCCACCGATGTGGTGTTCCGTTCGGCCGCCACGCTGGGCCTGCTTTATGAACAACCGATCCGGGCGTCGGTGCTGAACGTAAAGGTGGAACAGGTTGCAACCTTCCTCGGCCGCAAGATCGCGTCGCATCTGAAGCAGGAGGTCGGTAGCCAGTTTTCCACCCGGATCGAGGGCACCTGCATCAAGCATCGCTTCGGCAATGCGTCGATCGAGATGTACGACAAGTTTGGCTGCGTGCTGCGGATTGAGACGACGACCAACGACGTGTCCTTTTTCAAGCACCACCGCAAGGTGGAACACCGGGACGGCCTGCCGACGCGAGAGATCGCTCCTCTCAAGAAGACCATCTACAGCCTGACCGACCTGCGTGAGATACTGTTCGGCTGCAACCGGCGCTACCTCGACCATCTCG